>JABMMM010000139.1 GCA_013205565.1 Alcaligenaceae bacterium
CAAGATCAACAACACGCTCGGCCAGGCCCTGCTGACCCTGCGGATGGGCAAGAAACGCGTCATTGCCGAAACCGGCGCCGGCCAGCACGGCGTGGCGACCGCGACGGTGTGCGCTCGGTATGGCATGGAATGCGTCGTCTACATGGGAATCGATGACGTCAAGCGTCAGTCGCCCAACGTCTATCGTATGAAGCTGCTTGGCGCTACGGTTGTGCCAGTCACCTCGGGTTCACGCACCCTCAAAGATGCGCTGAACGAAGCGATGCGAGACTGGGTCACCAACGTTGACGGTACGTTTTATATTATCGGTACGGTCGCAGGCCCCCATCCTTATCCAATGATGGTGCGTAATTTTCATTCGGTGATCGGCAAAGAATCGATCGAGCAAATGCCTCTATACGCCGGCAAACAGCCTGACTATGTGTTGGCGTGTGTGGGCGGTGGCTCAAACGCCATGGGTATTTTTCACCCTTATATTCCTTACGAACAGACCCGCCTGATTGGTGTCGAGGCTGCCGGCGAGGGCGTTGAAACAGGCAAACACTCGGCCACGCTCACGGCGGGCAAAGTGGGAGTTTTGCATGGCAACCGCACTTATGTGCTGCAAGACGAAAACGGTCAGGTCGCCGAAACCCACTCTGTGTCGGCAGGTCTTGATTATCCCGGCGTGGGTCCTGAGCATGCCTGGCTCAAAGATAGCGGGCGCGCCTCGTATGTCAGCGTGACCGACGAAGAAGCACTTAAATACTTTCACCACTGCTGCCGTATCGAGGGCATTATTCCCGCGCTCGAGACCGCGCATGCGCTGGCTTACGCAGCAGAGTTGGCGCCCACGCTGTCTAAAGACAAAGTGATCCTGATCAATCTGTCTGGCCGCGGCGACAAAGATATCAACACCGTGGCGCAACGCGCTGGTATGGTGCTTTAAAGGTTTCTAAAGTCATGACTCAACACAAAGATCGCATCGCCGCCGCCTTTGCTCGTGCTGCTGAACAAAAGCGAGCAGCCTTGATCCCCTATATCGCGGCGGGCAATCCCTTGCCTGCCAGTACGGTGCCTTTGATGCATGCCTTGGTCAAAGCAGGTGCGGATGTGATTGAACTGGGAATTCCGTTTTCGGATCCGATGGCAGACGGTCCGATTATTCAGCGCGCCGCCGAGCACGCGATCGCGCAAGGCGTGGGTTTGAGACATGTGTTGGCGATGGTGGCCGACTTCAGAACGATCGATACACAAACGCCTGTTGTGTTGATGGGTTACGCCAATCCCATCGAAAGTCTCGGACAAAAACAGTTTGCCCAGCAGGCGCAGTTGGCCGGTATCGATGGCGTGTTAACGGTTGATTATCCCCCCGAAGAAATCGGTGAGTTTGTGCAGATGCTCGAAGAGCACCACATTGCGCCGATCTTCTTGTTGGCACCGACCTCGACCGAAACAAGAGTTCGCGCGGTCGGTCAGATCGCGCGTGGGTATGTGTACTATGTTTCGCTTAATGGCGTGACTGGCGCGGGCAATCTGGATACGACCGATGTCGCGACACGTTTGCAGCGCATTCGCGAACACGTGTCGTTGCCCGTTGGTGTAGGTTTCGGGATTAGCGATGCGCAAAGCGCACAAAAAATTAGTCTGGTGGCTGATGCCGTTGTGATCGGCAGCAAACTCATCGATGTCATGACAAAAGCGTGCGCGGGGCTGCCGTCAGACCAGCAGTCGCAAGCAGCCATTGACGCAGGCGCCACGTGGCTGGCTGACATTCGTCAGGCACTTAATGTGGCAAGGACATCAACCGGGCACACCCCAGGTGACCGCCCCAACAGTGCTCAGTCAACGGCGCACCTGGCATGAGTTGGCTCGGTAAGTTATTACCCCCCCGTATTAACAAAGCAGTGAATGCGGCGACCACGCCCACTAAACGAGTTCCTGAGGGTATCTGGCTAAAGTGCCCCGCTTGCGAAGCCGTTTTGTATAACGAAGATCTGGCCGCCAATCTGCACGTTTGTCCTAAGTGTGATCATCATATGCGCCTCGGGGCGCGTGCACGCATCGAAGCGCTGCTTGATCTTGAAGGCAGAGTTGAAATTGGTGCAAACACTCGCTCGCTCGATCCACTTAAGTTTAAAGATTCACGCAAGTACACCGAGCGTGTGCAAGAAGCTGTGCGTCAAACGGGCGAAACCGATGCCCTGATTGTGACCAGCGGCAGCATCCACAGCGTGGCCTGCATCTTGGCCTGCTTTGAGTTTGAATTTATGGGTGGTTCGATGGGTTCGGTGGTAGGCGAGCGGTTTGTGCAAGGCGTGCAGGCAGCCATCGCGCAAAAAGTGCCTTTCATCTGTGTGACTGCCTCGGGCGGTGCCCGGATGCAAGAGAGTTTATTTTCTTTGATGCAAATGGCAAAGACTAATGCCATGCTTACACGCTTGTCAGAGGCGAAGCTGCCCTTTATCAGTGTGCTCACCGATCCTACGATGGGTGGTGTCTCGGCGAGTTTTGCGTTTATGGGCGATGTGGTCATTGGCGAGCCCAAGGCTTTGATTGGCTTTGCGGGCCCGCGTGTCATCGAACAAACCGTGCGTGAAAAACTTCCTGAGGGTTTTCAACGCTCAGAATTCTTACAACAAAAAGGCGCGATTGATATGGTGCTTGATCGCCGCCAGTTACGCGAAGAACTCGCCCGCCTGATGGCGATTCTGACCAATCAACCGGTCGACGCTGTGAGCGTTTGAGTCAGCGCTGCGGTTTTTTTCGAACCGTCCTCTAGTCTAAAAAAAATAGCAAAACAGTGAAAAGCCCCGCGAGATTGGAGATCAATCCAGCCTTGCGGGGCTCGTTTTGCGCAACTCGTTCGAAAGCGACCAGTTTTTGCGTTTGCGACCCCCTTGCTGCACAAGTGGGCCGACTTCGCGCTGCGCTTAGCCGCGTGTTTCGACTTGAACGAGCGGATCGCTTGAAAGCGCGACAGTAGGTTTACGCTCGCGACCAAGTTTCACTGTGACGCTCGGTTGCTGTGCCAAAGTTTCTGCGACACGTGCCGGGTCGCTCTCGACCCACTGCAAGCCCGCCGAACGCACGATGGCATGCAACGTTGCAAGAACAGCTTCCGGCGCGACAGCTTCCGGTGCAACTGCTTCCGGTGCAACAGCTTCCGGTGCAACAGCGACCGGTGCAACAGCGACCGGTGCAACTGCTTCTGGTGCAACAGCAACAGGTGCAACAGTTTCAGCGACTGGGGCAGCAACAGCGACAACAACAGGAGCAACGACCGCATCGATCGCTACAACTGGCGCAGCAACAGAACTCTCTGCGCTGGTGTCAGGTGTGACGCTTGGCGCGTGGGCCGCGATCGTGACATATGGTGCCGGTGCTACAGGTGCAGCGTAAGCCGCGGGCGCTTGTGACGAGGGTTGCGCCACTTGAGCCGGTGCGAAAGACTCTGCCTGCTCTGGGGCTTCAACGTTTTGTGTGCTGGTTGAACCATCTGCGTTCTCGGCACCTGAACCTTCATCCTGACGCTTACCACGACGGCTGCGACGGCGACGACGTTTGCGATCTGGGTCGTTTCTATCGTTGTCGTCTTCAGACCCTTGCTGACCTTCGGGACCGGCTGACTGGGGTTGGCCATGTTCGTTTTCATGAGGCACGAAGGCAGTGTCAGGACGTGGGCCTTGCGAGGCGCGCGGCGCCTGGCTCGAACCCGTTCCCTGCGCGCTGGGCGCTGGGGTAACTGGCGTTGCACTCTGAGCGCCTTCTGTCGCGTCTTGACGCGTATCGCCTTCGTCACGGCGGTGTCGACCCCGACCGCGTGGGTTGCGACCACCCGAGCGTGGCTCTTCGCCTTGCTCGGCGCCTGTTGCCCGACTTGTGCCTGGACGTTCGTCGTCGCGCCCGGGACGGCGGTTGGTGTCGCTTGACTCAGCTAAACCCTCACCCGTGCCTGGACGCGCGTCGTTACGATGCTCTGGACGACGACCACGATTTTGACCTCCGCGATTGCCATTACCGCGATTGCCCTGACCATTGCGGCCACGGTCGCCACGCGCGTCGCTAGGCTTGGGGGCCTCTTCGACTTTTTTCTCTTCGGACGAACCGCCAGTCAGCCAACCCATCAAGCGCTTGAACAAGCCAGGCGATGATTCTGTTGTTGCCGAGGCAGCTTTTTTGGCTGGTGTTGAAGAGACTGGGGCCGGCTGCGAAGGCGTAATCCCTTTGACCAACGCTTCAGGTTTTGCTTTGACTTCTTGCTCTTTAGGTGCCCAGCTCATGTCCGTTGAAGGTGCGTCGACCATATCAAAGCTAGTCTTAATATCTTCAAGACGCGGATCGTCGTGACGCAACCGCTCGATATGATGATGCGGTGTCTCGAGATGACGATTGGGGATCAAAATCAGATTGACCTTCAGGCGAGCTTCGATCTTGGTGATGTCTGAACGCTTTTCGTTTAACAAGAAGGTGGCGACGTCAACCGGCACTTGAGCATGTACGGCCGCCGTATTTTCTTTCATGGCCTCTTCTTGCAACAGGCGCAAGACTTGCAACGCGCTTGATTCGGCGTCGCGGATCACGCCGGTGCCGTTACAGCGTGGGCAAGTAATGTGCGAGCCTTCGTTCAAGGCAGGGCGCAAACGCTGGCGCGACAGTTCCATCAAACCAAAACGTGAAATTTTTCCCATTTGCACGCGAGCACGGTCAAAGTGCAGCGCGTCGCGCAGACGGTTTTCAACCGAGCGTTGGTTTTTGGTGTCTTCCATGTCGATAAAATCGATCACGATCAGACCACCCAAATCTCGCAGACGCAATTGGCGCGCAACTTCGTCGGCGGCTTCTTGGTTGGTACGTGTGGCAGTTTCTTCAATATCGGCGCCACGCGTTGAGCGTGCAGAGTTGACGTCGACCGCTACCAACGCCTCGGTGTGATCGATGACGATCGAGCCACCCGAGGGCAACTCAACCGTGCGCGAATAAGCCGTTTCGATTTGGTGTTCAATTTGAAAGCGCGAAAACAAAGGCACATCATCGCGATAGCGTTTAACGCGATCGACGTTGTCAGGCATCACCACGCTCATAAAGGCGGTGGCTTGATCAGCGATATCGTCGGTATCAATCAGGATCTCGCCGATATCGGGCGAGAAATAATCACGAATCGCCCGAATCACTAAGCTGGATTCAAGATAGATCAGAATCGGTGCTGGGTTATCTTTAGCAGCACCGTCGATCGCGGTCCAGAGTTGCATGAGATACGACATATCCCACTGCAGTTCTTCGGCGTTACGGCCAATACCAGCGGTGCGGGCAATGATGCTCATGCCGGGTGGGATGATCAGTTGATCCATTGCCTCGCGCAGTTCTTGACGTTCTTCGCCCTCGACACGACGCGAGACACCGCCGCCACGTGGGTTGTTAGGCATCAAGACTAAATAGCGGCCTGCCAGCGAAATAAACGTGGTGAGGGCTGCGCCTTTGTTACCGCGCTCTTCTTTTTCGACCTGAACGATCAGCTCTTGGCCTTCGCGCAAGGCGTCTTGAATGCGCGCGGTGCGCACGTCGACCCCTTCTTTAAAGTAGCTGCGGGCTATTTCTTTAAAGGGCAAAAAGCCGTGACGCTCTTCTCCATAGCTCACAAAGCAAGCTTCGAGACCAGGTTCAATACGGGTAATGATTCCTTTATAGATATTGCCTTTGCGTTGTTCACGACCGGCAATTTCGATGTCGAGGTCGATGAGCTTTTGCCCGTCAACGATTGCGACCCGAAGTTCTTCAGGATGTGTTGCATTAAATAACATGCGCTTCATGGGATGTTTCTCCATTTAAATGGCGCGTCGGAAATCGACGCGCAGCCACGCGTTGCTGGCTGCGAAACACAGAAGTTGGCAAGAGTGTTCGCGCACCAACAATGGGCGCGCGAAGAAAAGGTCTTTAGACCGGCACGGCGCGCCAGTAGGCGCGAGGTTCGTTCAGCAAAAAGGTCAGAGTCACAGTTGTGGTTGACTAAAAAAAGGTGCTGAGAACATCAGGCGCGACGTATAGTCAGGCGCCTGCTGCAGGGATACGACGGTTTCTTGCATGTGCTTCAGTATCGCGCGCGACACGAGGGGCACACATTTTTAAGCGCGAGCGTAACGTTAAAACGTCGCAACGGCGTGCTTGAAATGCATCCCGGTCTAGCCGGCGACCAGCAACCCACAAGCGATCAGAAAGCAAGCGGTACAATGAAGTCCGCGATCCAGACGGAGACGCGACAACTTAATGCATCTCGACGCCAGAGGGCTTTCTTAACCCCTTTAAGGCTTCGCGGATTATATGCCGCTTTTAGCCATGCGCAAAGAATTCTCACTATCTACACCGATTTCTGCCCCAAAACCCGCAGCAAGTCTAGGTCTTGCGGTTCGAATGGTTGAGGTCACCGACGAGCACGACGGCCAACGCCTTGATAACTTTTTAATGCGCTTATGCAAAGGTGTGCCCAAAAGTCATATCTATAAAGCGGTCCG
>JABMMM010000140.1 GCA_013205565.1 Alcaligenaceae bacterium
GCCAAGCCCGACATGGCCATATTCACCCGTAATTTTCACCCGCGGAAATCTAAAGTGCCCGGGCACTCCGGTTCCAATCGCCAACGCATATCCTGTTAACGCAAGACTAGGTGCCTGTTCGATATGCAATTCTAAAAAGGCTTTTACGTTTTTTGAGCTGAGGTACGCAACTCCTTTCGCGACAGCCTCGGGGTCTGCGCCCGCCTCGCGCATGTGTTGTTCAAGCGTACGCCCGGTATCGATGCGTCGCTGCTGTAAGGCGCTTGCTGGCAAGGTTCCTAAGGCGCCACGACTTCCGACATACGAGACTTGAAACCAGATACTTTCTTCGGCTCGGATCCCCATTACCACCACATCGCAGCTCAGCTTAAGGCCAGCCTGCTGTAGGGCCTGCACAGCGATTAAGCCTGCCATCACCCCGGCCGCACCGTCGAAGTTACCGCCACCCAACACCGAGTCAAGGTGCGAACCAATCACAATCGCTGGAGCTTGGCGATCGAGCCCGGGCCAAACCATATAGGTGTTGCGCATATGATCGTGCCGGATCTCTAGGCCTAGAGTACGGGCGTGCTTCTCGACTAGTTCATGACCAAACTGCTCGCCCTGCCCGTAGGTGTCACGCGTCACGCCGCGGTTGATCGAATCGGCGCTACCCGCGCGCAATTCATCGAATAGTTTGCTGGCTTGGGGATGTAAAGCGAGTACGTGATGTTTTAGCGTGTGCATTTTCTTGGCATTCAGCGGTAAGCGATCAGACATTCTACTGTGCTGTCCAACCACCATCCACTTTGAGGCAAGTCCCTGTCACCATTCGAGCAGCAGGGGACGCCAAGTAGGCGACGGCTGCCGCGATATCTTCAGTCTCAGCCAGATGACCTAGCGGAATCTTAGAAAATAAAAATGCACGCTTCTCATCGGTGTTCACCACCTGCCGAACTAAGGGGGTATCAACAAAGGTCGGGGCCACACTATTGACTCGAATATTATGCTCGGCAAGCTCAATCGCCATCGCCTTCGTTAAACCTTCAATCGCATGTTTTGTTGTGCAATAGACCGTTCGGTTCGGTGAGCCAATATGCCCCATTTGTGAAGAAATGTGAATCACAGACCCACCTCTCTTGGCGCGATCGGGATCCTGCAACATCTTTTTAACCGCAGCTTGTGCAGCGATAAAACACGAACGAATATTCAAATTGAGTAAATGATCAAGATGTTCATCCGATACCTCGATCATTGGCTCTGGAATATTGGTGCCCGCATTGTTCACCAAAATATCCAGGCGCGGCAATTCATCGATAATTGCTCTGAGCGCTTTCGCGTCAGTGACATCGCAATGCCGAATCGACGCCCGACCGCCCGCCTCAGTGATCTGTTGCGCAACCGTTTGAAGTTCGCTCAACGTACGCGACAGCAATACAACCTCAGCACCCGCCTCGGCCAAATAAAGTGCGATGCCAGCCCCAATTCCACGGCCGGCTCCGGTCACAAGTGCAATCTGCCCATCTACACGCAAACTTTCAAATAAGCTCATTGCTCACTCTTCACTGGGTTGACGTGCACACAAATCTTGATACTCACATTCACCTTAGCTCAGTGTTGATACAGTAGACGAGGCAGCCAAAGCGAAATGGTCGGAAAGCCGATAATCATCGCCAGCGCCACGACCTGAATCACCATAAACTGCGCCATCCCCCGAAAGATCAACGCCAGATTCCAAGCAGGCATCACAGTTTTGAGGTAATACGCCGACATCGCCACAGGCGGGCTCAAAAATGCTGTTTGCAAGTTAACCGCCAAGGTCGCGCCAAACCATAACATCAACTCGCCCTTCGATAAGCCAACGTCAAGCTTTTGAATCACCGGAATAAATATCGGCACAAACACCAGAATGATGACTGGCCATTCAAAAGGCCACCCTAAAAGAAAAACAATCAACATCACCAGCAAAAACTTGCCCATGCCAGGCAACGGCAAATCATTTAAGAGTGTTTCGATCAAACCAGCCGAGCCAAGTTGAACAAATACCGCTCCAAAAATATTCGAAGCCATCACCAGTAGCAACACCATCGCTGAGGTCAGAAGTGTGCTGCGGGCTGTTCCTTTGATTGCGGTCAACGTCAACTTGCCATAGAAGGCAGAAAGAATCATCGAACCAAGCGCACCGCACGCTGCGGCTTCGGTTGCAGTCGCCAATCCCGTCAAAATGGTGCCTAGCGTTGAGCCAATTAACAGCAATAAAGGCAAAATGCTAATGACCACCTCTTTAAACAAATTAAAGTTGTAGCCCATGCGCTCTTCTTTAGGCAGCGGCGGACCAAGCTTTGGATTAATAAAGCTGCGAATCAAACAGTAAGCGATATAAAGAAAAGCCAATAAAAAGCCGGGACCAAACGCGGCTGCGTACAGCTTATTTACAGGCACGCCAAGCACTGGGCCCATCACCAACAACATGACACTAGGCGGAATCAAGATTCCAAGTGTACCTCCCGCAGCAATCGCACCCGCAGACATTTGCGAATCGTAGCCGGCCTTCATCATCATGCCGCCGGCCATGATCCCGAGCACGCTCACTGCAGCGCCAACAATGCCCGTGGCCATCGCAAACAGCGTCGCTGTCAACAGCACCGCCAAATACAGCGAACCGCGTAACGGTGCAAACAGTTGCCTGAAGGTCGCAAAGAGTCGATCCATCAGGCCAGCCTGCTCACACATATAGCCCATAAAGATAAACATTGGAACCGCCGGAACAATGTCATCTTTCATCGACCCCCACACTTGCAGATAGGTCAGATAAAATGTGCGATCAACACCCAACCCAATTGCACCAAAAACGATTGCAATGAAGAGCAGTGTGAAAGAAATTGAAAACCCAACAAAAATAACGCTAACCATGCAGAACAGCATGATCAGGCCAAGTGTTTCGTTAAAAGTCATGACGATATCCTGAGGGGTGTTTGGCTAGATTTCTATTTTTTCGTGACGCACCAGCTCAGTTCCTGTTGAGACGGCCCACAGCGACTTCAAGAGTTCTGAAACACCTTGAACGAAGAGCAACGCGAAGGCCACTGGAACGACCGCTCTGAGTGGCCAAATGATAGGTTGCCAAAGGCCGAGATTCGACTTCTCGTTAATCTGAAAAGACTTGATAACATCATCGATCGAGATTGACGTCAGAAGCCCCATGACTGGTAAAAATAAAACCACATAGGTAATTAAATCAATCCAGCCTTTTTTCGAGATCGAAAACTTATCCCACAAAATGTCAGTACGAATATGCGCACCATTCAAAAGAGCAAACGCTGAACCTAACATGAAGAGCGACCCGTTTGACATGAAGGTGACATCGCCTGCCCAGGCCGTAGGTGCTTTAAAAAAATATCTTAAGATGACTTCGGCGACGCTACTAAAAATCAGAGGCACCAGCAAAAACATCGTCAACTGACCACTGTAGTGCGTAAAGCGATCAATTTTGCGCGTCATAGGGATCGCGAATTGCCAAAAAGGGCTCAACTGACTCTCGTCAAGCTTGCCTTGAACGTTGCTATCCATAAATTTTTCTCAGGCGAGTACGTCAAACAACTTTTGCAAAAAATAAATTGACAATACAACAATCAACTTGTTGTATTGTCAATCATCGCGCAATTAACTATTTTTTCGGAGGAAAGTAATAATTTGCCGTGAACTCATAGGGCGGCGAATTGATTACGCGAGAAGGAACAACTTCTGAAGCATATTTATACATCGAGTCGTACACCTTTTTAAAGGTGGCGCTCTTTGCTATTTCTTCTTTTGCAATCTCATCCCAAGTTTGCAGAGTCTTCAGAAGAATATCAGGTGGAGTCGTATGAATCGTGACGCCGTACTTCTCTTTCATTTCTTTCATCGCAGAGGCATTCAAGCGATGCC
>JABMMM010000141.1 GCA_013205565.1 Alcaligenaceae bacterium
AAGTCAGGCACCGAGGCCACACCTGCCGGAATTTGGTTACCTAGCATGTCAATCAACATTGGCGCGCTGCCGCGGTAGGGCACGGGTTGCAGCTCAAGCGTGGACTCTGCGGCAAGCACCTTGACTAAAAATTCTGGTACCGACGCAGGAGCTGGAACTCCGATCGATAATTGTTCGCGTGGCTGAGTGTGTAACCACGCAAAATATTGTGCGTAAGTCGCGGCAGGCGTGGCAGGCGAAACAGCCAAACCATTGGCAAACGAGGCAAAGCCAGCGACGGGAGTGAAATCCTGTTCAGGCGTGAACCCCGGGTTTTTTAGTACTAAGGGCAAAATTGAAATAGTGTGATCGTGCGACAAAAATAAAACTGAACCATCTTTTGGGGCAACTTTTAAAGCCTGCGCAGCGATCTGACCGCCCGCGCCGGCTTTATTCTCGACGATCACGCTTACGCCCAAAGCGGGGCTTAACTGCTCGGCCAAGACGCGGGCGATGGCGTCAGTGCCCCCGCCCGCCGGAAACCCCACCATCAAACGAATGACAGAGGGCTGTGCCTGCGCCATCAAATGGTAAAGCACCAAAGCAATGCCAGTTAGAAGTCGATGCATGCGTATTTTGGGCTGTGCTTCGGTTGCTTGCGATTAACAGTCTTGTGTGGCGAGCTTTTTAAACTTACTCGACGCCGTGAAGTTCAACTTCAAAAACCAGTGTGGCGTTAGGTGGAATCACGCCGCCAGCACCCCGCGCACCATAGCCCATTTCAGACGGGATAATCAGCGTGCGTTTGCCGCCGACCTTCATACCGGCAACGCCTTCATCCCAGCCTTTGATCACATGGCCAGCCGCGAGCGGAAAGTCAAACAATTGGCCGCGGTCAAGCGAACTATCAAATTTTGTGCCTTTGTGATCTGCAGCGGCAGCGTCAAACAGCCAGCCGGTGTAATGGACCGAAACCTGCGTGCCGGGTACGGCCTCGGCGCCGGTGCCAAGGGTTGTATCAATTTTTTGCAATGTGGTCATGAAGAACTGCCTTATTCAGATCGTGTGCCGGGCGGCCCACCGCTCAGGCAGAAGTATATGACGCTTCGTGACGTTCGAGTTTGAACGAGGCAATTGGCACAGCTTTGCCGTATAAGTGACCTTGGTAGCGCTCACAGCCGTATTGCAAAAGAAAACTGTGCTGTTCAGCGGTTTCGACGCCTTCTGCGATCACCGTCAGGCCTAACGACTTGCACATCGCCAGAATGGTGCGCACAATCGTCGCATCTTCAGGGGCTTGCCCAAGATTACCTACGATGGCGTGGTCAATCTTGACCTCGTCAACGGGCAGGCGTTGCAGGTGCGTCAGGCAAGAGTATCCTGTGCCAAAATCATCAAGTGAAAACTGAATCCCTCGTTTTTTAAGCTCGACCATACGCTCGACCGCTTCGTCAAACCGTGATAACACCGCCTTTTCAGTGAGTTCGATTTTGAGCAACGTGGGATCAACCCCATGCTCATCAAGTGCAGCAAAAACGTGCTCGACAAAGTGAGCGTGATGAAATTGTTTTGCCCCGACGTTGATCGATAAGGTCAGACCGCGCGTGAGCAAATGACTTTGCCAGGCTTTCAGTTGGGCACATGATTCTTTAAGCACCCACTCGCCGATCGGCACGCTAAGGCCATTTTCTTCGGCGAGCGGTATAAATTCACCCGGCGAGACCGCAGCACCTGTTTTTGGAAGCCAGCGTAACAAAGCCTCGGCCCCAATGACGTTACCCATGGCGTCAAGCTGAGGCTGGTAGTGCAGTTCAAACTCCTGATTGTCAATGGCCATGCGCAGCGCCGTCTCGATTAAGGTGCGTGTGTTGATAGCTTCTTGAAGTTCGGGGTTAAAGATACAGGCTTGATTGCGCCCCACACTTTTTGCATGGTAAAGGGCGATATCAGCCTGTTTCATGACCGCGTCGATCGAAAGCTCTTGCCCTTTAAAAATGGCGACGCCAACGCTCGTGCTGCAGCGGTAGGCGGGTCGATTTGGACTGAGGTGGTAGGGTTCATGAAGGACTTGATTGAATTTGTGGGCGATCAGTTTTGCGCGCGAGACGGCCAAGTCGCGGTCAACACCCAAGCCGTCGGTGACCACCACGTACTCATCGCCTCCTAACCTGACCACCAAATCTTTTTGGCGCACGCTGCGCAACAAACGGCCAGCGACCTCAATCAGAACGCGATCGCCTAGATCGTGCCCCTGAGTATCGTTTAAGGTTTTAAAGTGATCAAGATCTAGCATCAGGACAGCTAGGTATTCTCGGCTTTTTTTGTTCTCTGCCATGACTTTTGCCAAATGCTGTAGCAGTAAACGGCGATTGGGCAGTCCAGTCAGTGGGTCGTAATAGGCAAGTTTATAAAGCGGATCTAGGGCAGTTTTCTTTTTATTGGTTGGCAGACAGAGGCCTAAGACACCTGCGTCAGACAACCCGACTGCCTGAAAATTGATTGCTTTAACATCATGCGCAGCGTGAACAAAATAAATTTCGCTGCGTTGCGACTTGCCTGGCGCGAGGCCGTCTGCTGGCACCACGGTTTGGGTTAAAAAATCTGGCGCATACAGCTCTGACAGAGGCTTGTTCAGGACCTGCTTTTTTTTCAGTGCGAGCAGGCGGCAAAAAGCTAGATTGGCTTCTTGAATGACGCCTTTTGCGTTCATGCGTACGATTCCAATCGGCGCATACCGTGAGACTAATGCACAAACCTCTTCGTTCGCCTTGAGTTTCTCTGGAGTTATTACTGCTTCAGGCTTGACCATGTCCTGTTTTTAGTGTATTTCGCGCGGTTTGGATACCCATTTGGCGCAATGGGCAGAAGCACAACGCAAGGACTCAGGCTAACGTTATTTGGGCGAATTGCAGCTTGTGGTTATGATCGAGTCTCAAAATATAAAAAACAGGAGCCCGCACCATGATTTATGAACTTCGTGTCTATCACGCAGCACCCGGTAAGTTGCCCGCCCTGATCGAGCGCTTTGCCAATCACACGGTGCCAATTTGGAAAACGCATGATTTTCGACCTGTTGGTTTCTGGACAGTCGATATCGGCGAGAACACCAACGACTTTTATTACATGCTTGAGTGGGAGGATATGGCTCACCGTGATCGCGCTTCGGCGACGTTTATGGCCGATCCGAAGTGGCTAGCTGCACGTGCGGCCTCAGAAAAGGATGGCGCCTTACTTGCGGGTGTTTCACGTACGATTTTGAAACCGACCGAATTTTCGAAGCTTAAGTAATGTCTAGCATTGCCATCGGAGTTTTTTGTTCATGACGCTCATTGAATCACTGACGGCGCGTGCGGTGTTCGCACCGATTAAGCGTCCTTTGCAAACCTCGACCGGAGCCGTCAGTAAAGCCCCGATGGTCTTAATCGATCTCACGACTTCTGACGGAGTCGTGGGACGAAGCTATTTATTTTGTGTCACGCCGCTTGCACTCAAGGCGCAAGTGGCGTTGCTTGAGGACATGGCGAGTGTGCTGGTCGGTCAGCCCTTGGTGCCTTTCGAGCTCGAGCGCTTACTCAATCAACGCTTTACGTTGCTCGGGGCGGTTGGCCTGGTCGGTATGGCGATTGCTGGCGTGGATATGGCCGTCTGGGATGCCCTGGCGCGCCAGGCTGGGCAACCACTGGCCTGTTTGCTGGGCGGCCAGCTCAAGGCGATCACAGCCTACAACAGCTGCGGCTTGGGCTTGACCGGGCAACGGGCAGACTTGGCGGCGCTGGCGCGTGAATCAACCGAACTATTAGTGGGTGGTTTTTCGGGGATGAAGTTGCGACTCGGCTATGCCGAACTTGCCGAGGATGTCGCGGCGGTCGAAGCTGTGCAAGGTGCTTTGCCGGCGGGGGTTCGACTCATGACGGATTACAACCAAGGCTTGGACCCGACCGAGGCGATTCGTCGAGGTCGTGCGCTGGATGATTTGGGTTTAACTTGGATCGAAGAGCCAGTGCGTGCCGACGATCATGCGGGTTGTGCGCGCGTGGCCGCAGCTCTAACAACGCCTGTGCAGCTGGGTGAAAACTATTGGGGGTCGCGCGACATGGCGCGTGCCGTTGCTGCGCAAGCAAGCGATTTTGTCATGCCGGATCTTGAGCGGATTGGTGGGGTTTCGGGTTGGCTGCGTGCGGCGGCAATCGCCGATGCGGCAGCGTTACCGATGTCGACCCATTTGTTTCCAGAGGTCAGCGCGCATTTAATGTGTGTGACGCCGACAGCACACTGGCTTGAATACGTGGATTGGGCGAATCCAATCCTGAAGACACCGCTTGAGATTATTGCTGGACAAGCGGTGCTGCGCAACGAGCCGGGTTCTGGAATAGAGTGGGACGAAGCACAGGTTAAAAAATACGCGTACTAAGCGTCAAGCTACGCCTAGTCGACTTTGATGCCTGTCGTTTTGATCACGTCGCCATAGCGCTTGCGATCTAAGTTGATGCGGGCCGTGAATTGCTCTGTCGTCATGAGCAGAGGCGTGGCACCCTGTTTGATCAAGATCTCACGGGTGTCTTCCTGAGCTAAAACGGCTCTGAGGTCTGTGGCAATTTTTTCAATGATTGCCAGGGCTGTGCCGGCAGGCGCCAACATTCCAATCCACGAACCTGTGTCAAAGCCTGGAACACCACTCTGGTCCACAGTGGGTAACTCAGGCAAGGCAAGTGAGCGGGTAGCGCTACTGACCGCTAAGCCACGTAGTTTGCCCGAGCGCACGGCGCCACTGCCTTCGAGTACTGTTGCAAAGAGCATATTGACATGGCCCGCCATCAAGTCTGCAACCGCCGGGCCACCTCCCTTGTAAGGAACGTGCAGCAAATCAATCCCTGCCGAGCTTTTTAGGATCTCGGCAGCGAGGTGGGGTGCGCCACCGGCACCCGAACTGGCGTAAGTGATTTTGCCAGGCTCGGCTTTGGCCGCAGCAACCAACTCTTGCACAGACTTGTAGGGTAACGAGGGCGTGACTAATAACACCAGCGGCAATTCAGCAATCATTGTGATTGGCGCAAACGCAGTATCTGGGTTGTAGGGCATTTTGGCGTACAGGGCCGGGTTAACCGATTGTGTCCCGACGTTACCCACTAACAGGGTGTAGCCGTCGGGCTTTGCTTTGGCGACCGCATCGGCGCCTAACTGGCCAGCCGCGCCACCACGGTTTTCGACGACAACGGATTGCCCCCATTTGAGCGAGAGTTTTTGCGCAACTAAACGCGCTCCGATATCCGTGCCTCCGCCAGGCGGAAACGGCACAATCACGGTGACTGTACGACTCGGATAGGCTTGTGGCTCAGTGCCTTGCGCGTTGGTGCTCGCCGCGCCGAACGTCAGTGCGGTGAGTCCGGCGAGCCCAGCGAGTTTGGCAAGCGTGCGCGACTTTGCAAAAGCGGTCAGTGTCATGGTGCAGTCCTTTAGTTGAATCTGCTTTACCTGTCTCAGGCTGAACGCACTTTTTCAGGGAAAGGCAGTGGCTTGCCAACAGGTACGGGTTCTTCGCCCAAGCTGAGCAGCATTGCGATCGTGACATAGGTGCCACTGACGGCAATGACGTCAACGAGTTGTTGTTCGCCTAAAACAGCTTTGGCGCTATTAAACAGTTCGTCGCTGATCTCATGATTCTTGGTCAATGTTGTACAAACGTCGTACACGGCAGCTTCGTCTGGTTGCATGTTAGTTGGCCGAATTCCTGCCTTGATATCGTCGGCAACGTGTGCGGGCAAGCCTTCGCGCAGTGCGATCGGGTAATGCGCGTGCCACTCGACCTGCGAGGTCCAGATACGGGCTTGAATCAAAATCGCCAGCTCGCTTAAACGCATCGGGATTGAAGAGTTCCAGCGCAGGTAGTCGAGTAATTTTTTCATGCGATCGGCAAACACAGGGCTGCGTAGCATGACGTTGTAAGGGCCGGCTAAACCGACGCTCGAAATTTTTAAGATATCGCCGGCGAGGTCGCGCGCTTCGGGCGCAACGGTGTCAAGAGTCAGTTGAGTAAAGCGTTTTGAAGTAAAGGTTGCCATAAAGTCTCCGTGTAGGTGCTCCAATAATAGGCGAAAAATATCGCCCGCGTTTGGTTTTACCTTTAGCGAAGGTTTGTTTTGGTGCGCTGCAAAAGAACTTTGTACTGTGCCGAGTCGCTCGCCTATAGCGCGCGTAGGACAAGCGGGGGGTTGGCGACTACGCTGGCGCTGCGTTAAACAATTTTGGCGCGCTAGTGCCTTGTTCGCCATAAAAACGCGTCGCCATGACTTGGCAGCGCCTGATGTAGCGGTGTTCGTCGGGGTCATAGTCGGCGACGGCGTTGTGCATGGTACCGATGTTGTCCCAGATTAAAAGAGAGTCTTTCTTCCATTGATAGGAATAAAGATATTTTTCTTGTAATTGCAACGCAAATAGATAGCTCAAAATCTCGTCACTTTCGTGCGGTTCAAGTTCGTTGATTTTCGTGGCGTAGCCGGGGTTGGCGTACAACACTTTTTGTCGCGTGATCGGATGCGTTAAAAATACCGGATGAATCGCTGGCGGACGTTGTTTTTTTTCTTGTTCGCTTAAGGCGGGTCGGGTGCTGCCCGCACGACTGCGCATTAAATCCCAAAACTTATTGAAATCGTGCGTGATCGTTTTATTCGCGAGTCGTGTTTGCAGGTCTTTAGGGATGTCTTGATAAACCGCGTGGGTGTTACGAAACTGCGTGTCACCCAGAGGCTTGCCTGCGCGTTGCGGAATCACCGTGCCGTGCAAAACATTGGCAAAGGCGATCGTCTTTGAATAAGACATATCGGTATGCCACGACTGCCCGGCATCTTTCAGGCCAAGCGGTTTGCCGTCTTGCACCATGTTGGATAGGATCATCACTTCGGCAAAGCCCTCAGCCTGCGCGCGGCCACCCGGACTGACATAGAGTTCGCCAAAGCGCTCACTAAAGGCTTTGAGTTGCGCGGTGGTAAGCGTTTGATTTGGAAACTCTAAGACACCATAGGTGCCCAGCGCAAGGATTAGCTTGTCGACTAGAGGCTCTGTGAGCGCAACGCTCAGGTCTAGGCCTTGGATTTGTGCGCCGAGTATTTGTTGGGTCGGGATAATGTTCATCAGGGTCGGCTAAAACGGGCGTTTGCGATGCCAGTCAGTATCGCGTTGGAAGGCATCCGCTACATTGAGCAGGGTGGACTCTTGAAAATGTCGTCCCACTAACTGAAAAGCAAGCGGTAGGTGCTGGCTTGAGAATCCCGCTGGTACGCTCATTGAGGGAAACCCTAGATAATTAATCGCTCTGCCGGCGTAAGTCAGGCCACTGATCGTCTGCAGCACCTCGTCAAGCGTACCGGTTGTGGTTGCCGCAATCGACGGCGTTTGTACCATTAAAACCGGGATATGCACGACGTCGCAGTTTGCAAAACAGGTGTTCAAGTAGTCTTGAATCAAGGTTTGCCGGGCATCGAGCGCCTCTCGATACGTGATGCCACTGTGTGTAAAGCCTGCCGCAGTGCGAGCAATGACCTGTGAGCCATAGTCGGCTCGGCGCGTTTCGATCCAGCGACGATGCACAGTCGCAGCCTCAACGGTCAAGACGATCGACGTCATTTCATGGATTTTAGCCATGTCAGGTACCTGCACGTCGACTAATAAGGCCCCACGGCCTTGCAGCACGGCTAAGCTGGCTTGCAAGGCGGCAGCAACTTCTGGATCAAGATTTTCTCGGTAATAGGCGCTCGGGACGCCAATCCGTAAACCCTTGAGGTCGCCATTCAGGCCCGCCTCATAGTCCTCGTGGGCGCGCAGTGTGCACCAGGGGTCGTTTGGGTTGGGTCGGCTGATATGGGTTAACAGACGGGCGCAATCACGCGCACTTTGCGCGAGCGGCCCGACGCAATCGAGCGTATGCGAGAGCGGAAACACGCCGGCAAAACTGACGCGTCCGGCAGTCGGCTTGATGCCGGTGACGCCGCACATCGCGGCGGGATGTCGGATCGAACCCCCCGTATCGCTTCCGAGCGAGCCAAAAATCAAACGTGCGGCGACTGCGATTCCTGAACCGCTTGAAGAGCCACCGCAAGCGTAAGCTGGGTTCCAGGGATTTAAGCCGTGTCCATAGTGCGCATTAAAACCAGTCGGACTCATGGCAAATTCTGCCATATGCAGCGCGCCTAAGTTGACCTGCCCGCCAGCTTCAAGTTCATCGATTACCCAGGCATTTTTTTTTGCAATATTCCCGCGCAAAACTTTTGAGCCAACGTGCATTTCGCGGCCCGCGACTTCAACCAGATCTTTGTGCGCGAGTGGTACCCCGTGCAGAGGCGCAAGCGTCTCGCCTCGTGCCTGACGCGCGTCTAACTCGCGCGCACGTGACAGCGCTTGCTCTTGATCGAGGCGAAACACCGCGTTGTATTGACGTCCGAGCGAGTCGAGCCGGCCAAGTGACCAGGTTGTGATGTCTTGCGCACTAAATTGTTTAGCCGCGATACCTTGCGCGACCCCGACTAAATCAAAATCTTCAAAATTGCTCATGCTTGCCGCCTAAATGAAAAAAATCAAAAAAGTCGTTTCTCGTTACAACTGTATAACGTATATCTGAATGAAAATACAGTTGTTCTGAATCAGGCGACTGGGTCGTACGATTCTCGTGAGGCTACCGGGAGATCGTTTTGATCGTTTTTTGGGCTGCATGTCCTATGCCTTAACTTTGATCGCGGGTAGGGCGCAAGCCGCTATGATCCAAACTCAAGAGGCAGCGTGGGTTGAAGTTCGCGCGCAAGGTATTCGGCCGCTTGCACGGGTCGTAGGCTACCCGCTCGCACGCCAAGCAGTCGAATTTTCTGCTCAAGTGGAACGCGCTTCAAGCATTCGGTTGCCGCCAGTCGTATTTGCGCGCCGTCGGTAATATCGTCAGGCAACGTCAGGTCACGCGTGACCACCTGAAAATCTGCGTACTTAAGCTTGATCCCGATGGTGCGGCTCGCGTAGCCCTTACGTTGCAGGTCTTCTGCCAGACGCATACATAAGTTGGTAAAAATTTCAGACAACCTCGCGCGATCGTGTTTGGCATGTAAGTCGCGTTCAAAGGTCGTTTCACGGCTAATTGACTTGGGTTCTGACCAAGTCACGACCGCTCGGTCGTCGATACCTTGCGCAACTTGAGCCATCCAGGCGCCGGTGCTTTTGCCAAAATGCGCCATGAGCAGTTCGGCCGGGGTGTTCGCAAGCTCGCCAATCGTGTGAATATTCAGCGAGGCGAGTTTTTCATTCGCTTTGGGACCAATCCCGTTAATTTTTTTTGCAGCGAGCGGCCAGATTCGCGTGGTGAGTTCGTTTGGCTTCAGAATCGTGATGCCGTTGGGCTTGTCGAGCTCTGAGCAGATTTTTGATAAAAGCTTGTTCGGCGTAATACCGACCGAACAAGTTAAACCGGTCGCCTCCCAAACTGCCTGCTTAAGCCGCTGGGCAAGCGTCAGGGTGTCGCCTTCGAGCTGCGTCAGGTCAACATAGATTTCATCAATGCCGCGGTCTTCGACGTGTGGCGCGACACTGGCAACAGCCGCTTTAAACAGGCGCGAGAAGTGACGATAGGCTTCAAAGTTTGCCGGCAATAAAATTGCCTCGGGCGCGAGTGCTGCAGATTTCATCAGACCCATACCCGAAAACACCCCGAGCGCTCGTGCTTCGTAGGTTGAAGTGGTGATGACACCCCGACCCGCATAATCGCGCAGACGCGCGAACTCCCTGTCACCCTGAGCGTTGGTCACTGGCGCCTGCGCACTGCGCCCGCCCACTACCACTGCCTGACCGCGTAACTCTGGATAGGTCAGTAGCTCGACAGAGGCGAAAAACGCATCCATATCTAAGTGAGCAATTCTACGTTCGACGGCCATGGAGCAGAGTGTATTTGAAACTTAGCCTAAAAGTATGGCTTTTACCTTTCTACCGTTGGTATCTGAATGGGCTAATCAAAACCGCAGCTAGTCAAAACCATAGAGCTCAATGGGGTTGCTCACTAAGATCTGTTCAAGCACTGAGCGCTCGGTTGTCCAGCGCGACAGCATATCGAGCATATTTGCGTCGTTGGGCTTGCGCGTTTCGGTGGGGCGAGGCGTGCGGCCAGCGGCTCGACCATCTTGAAGCTGACCGCCGCGTGGTCAAGGCCGAGTTGCTTGATGGCATCGCTAAGTTTGGGGTGTTGACCCCGGCAGAGTTTGGGACAGGCTGTGTCATCGGTTTGCTTAGCTACTTTTTTTCGTCTGGAGCAGGCGGCTGGCCTCGCTGCGGATCAGAGCAGTATGCTGCCCGAGGGTGGGAGCAGCAAAGGGCTCTGGGCCCGGGGTGCGACTGAATTTGACCGAACGTTTCAGACCACGATAGTTGCCCACTACGGGATGTTCAAAGTTTGTAATCAGATCCTGACTGACGACTTGCGGGTGCTCAAACATGTCTTCGATCGACAGAGCGCTTGCGCACGGAACGTCTTCACCAAAAATAGCTTCCCACTCAAGCGCCGTATGTTGAAGCAACGCTTCACGTACTTTTGGTACGATTTCTTCTTGATGCTGCGCACGCTTGCGAACAGTGTCGTAACGCTCGTTGTCAGCTAATTCTTTCAAACCAATTTTGTGACACAACGCCGTCCAAAAATGCGGTACGTTCGCAGAAATATACAAATAGCCTTCGCGGGTAGGATGAATCCCCGTGACCCCAAGTGAGCGCATGTCGCGACCGACCTCGCGGCCTTCGCCTTCGGCCCAGACTAAGCGCGCCGATTGCAACGTCAACGCAGCGGCTAATAACGAGACGCTGACAAACTGACCCTGGCCCGAGCGCTCGCGTTCAAATAAGGCAGAAGAGACGGCCCCAGCGACCAGCGCAGAGGTGTAGTAGTCAACAATCGAGCCGTACAAGATCTCGGGAGGTCCGCCTGGCTTGCCCTGTAAGACGGTCATCCCCGTCATGGTTTGCAAGACCTGATCAAAGCCGGCCTTGTCTTTGTAGGGACCTGATTCGCCATAGCCACTGACAGTGCAATAGATGAGGCGCGGGTTTAAGAGCTTGAGCGTTTCGTAGCCAATCCCAATGCGCGGCGCCACACTTGGTCTAAAGTTGTGCACGAGCACATCAGCGGTTTCAATTAAGGTCAGTAAGGTGGCAAGATCATCAGCGTTTTTAATATCAAGTACAGCGGCAAGCTTGCTGCGATTCACCCCTAAAAATGCTCGGCTTTCTGAGGCTAACGAAGAGGGGTAGCGGCGTAAGTTGTCACCCCCGGGCGGTTCGATTTTTAGAATCTCTGCACCTTGATCGGCCAGCAGTGCACAGCCGTAAGGCCCAGCAATATAAGCAGACAGGTCGATCACGCGGATCCCTGATAGCGGACCTTGGCTCCCCGTTCGTTCGGGCAGGCTTGAGGCTTGGTGAGCGGTGTGGGTGGTTTTCATGTGATGGTTTTTATGTGGCGGTTTTCATGACTTTTTGCTTGACTGTCATTTGCATAGTAGCTTCGATTTGCGGAGTTCAAGTTTTCCAGGGCAGCTCGACTTTCAGGACGGATCGATTGCTTGGGCAGTGTAGGTTTGGGTGCTACAGTTGAGATCCAAAAAAAGAGGCAGAGGCAGGTATGTTTAGCTTAATCAGTAAAAAGTTTGGCGTCGTTTTAATGTCTTGGGCTTGCGCCGCGGGCGCCCTGGCTCAACCTGAAACGGCCGAGCGTTACCCCACCAAGCCCATTCGTCTGATTGTGGGTTTTGCGCCAGGCGGCGGCACCGATTCGGCCGCGCGCACGATCTCTGTTAAGTTGTCTGCGTTGTTAGGCCAAACGGTCGTGGTCGAAAACCGTGCCGGCGCCGGCGGCAACATTGCTTGCGAGGCAGTCGCTAAGGCTGCACCTGATGGCTACACGCTTGGCCTGGCCAATGTTGGGTCGATGGCGGTCAACCCACACATGCCAGGCGGCACAAGCTATCAGCCTCTCAAAGATTTTGAGATGATTTCGGGCGGGGTCACTTTTGGTAACGTGTTGGTCGTGCGAGCAGATTCACCGATTCAGACGCTGGCCGATTTCATCGCCGCTGCCAAAAATAAAGACAAGCCCTTGTTTTATGGCTCGGCGGGTTTAGGCAGTGCCGGGCATCTTGCAGGTGAATTGTTGCAAATGCGAGCCGGCACCGCAGCCGAGCACATTAATTACAAAGGCGGGGGGCCAGTGATGACAGACTTGCTAGCGGGCAATATTCAAGCCGTCTTCGCGAGCGCACCGACCGCTGTGCCGCAAATCAAAGGGGGCAAGTTAAGGGGGTTGGCGGTGACTGGCGCCAAGCGCGAGCCCTCGCTCCCCGATGTTCCGACTATGGCTGAGCAGGGCTTTGACAAATATAAGGCCACGAACTGGTATGGTTTTATTGCGCCAGCTCGTACGCCTGTCGGTATCATCGCAAAGCTGAACCAGGCGATAGTCGCGTCGTTACAAGACGCTGCGACCCTTGAGCGGCTGACGGGCTCGGCGATGACCCCCGACCCTAGCACGCCAGCGCAAATGCGCGAGTTCGTGGCGCAAGAGTACGAAACGTGGGGAAAGGTCGTTCGCACGCTTAAGTTCTGATTGAAGAATCAGTCTAAAAATTCCGTAAAGCCTGCGAGCGGCTCTCGCTCACTTATTAGCGTATTCTCAATTTTGCTTAGGTCGGCAACCCCAAGTGCGAGCCCGCACATTACGATTTCTTGTTCGGATATTCCGGTGACGCGACGAATGACGGGATGAAAACGATTAAAGGCCGCTTGCGCGCAGGTGTCTAAGCCGCGACCACGCGCGGCAACCATCAGGCTCTGCAAGAAGCAACCAAAATCCAGCCACGAACCGGTGTTCATTTTTCGCTCGATCGTAAAAATCATACCAACAGGAGCACCAAAAAAACTGTAGTTTCGGCCGTGTTGGGCGTGCATTCCTGCCTTATCGTCGCGACCCAAGCCCAGCAGTTTGTACAAGTCAAGGCCGACCTTGCGACGGCGTTCAAGGTACGGTGAACTCCAGTCGGTTGGGTAATAGCGATAGTCTTCTGTGAGCGCTTCAAACTTAGCTTTATCTTGGTAGACGGCCAAAATTTCAGACGTTAGGCGCTCTTTCATTGCGCCCATTAGCACATAGGCTTTCCAAGGCTGGGTGTTCGAGCCCGAGGGCGCACGCGAGGCCACTTCAAGCATGCTAGCGACGTCTTCGCGCGAGACTGGCGTCGGTAAAAAAGCCCGCATTGAATGACGCGAGGTGATGGCTTCGTCTACGATTTTTTGTTGGTTTGTCTGAATCAAAGCAGAAATCTCAAAAAAAGTCGAATGTACGACAAATCGAATCTATAACAAGTCGAACACACGCTGGGGCTGACAAGCAGCGACTAGGTGGTGATGTTACCTTAGCCGCATTCCCAGCCGCAGAGGGAAAGAATACCAAAGCTTTTAGTTTGGTCGGCATTGAAGCTTGCTTCGGACCACGCCGAAGCGCTAAAAAATGATACAAAGTACTCACGGAGTTGCCACGGGGTGCTCGGCCTTTGGTTGAGTGACGTTGGCCCGACTGAAAAAAGGATCAAACATGAGCGGACCGCTGCAAGGCTTTAAAGTGATTGAGTTCGCGGGGCTTGGCCCTGGGCCGTTTGCGGGGATGCTGTTAGCGGATCTGGGTGCTGAAGTTGTGTGCGTGGATCGCGTGTTGGCGCCCGAGACCGATGCGCATTCGATTGCCAGCAAAGTGCTGCGGCGCAACAAGCAATCGATCTCTTTAAATTTAAAGCAGCCAGCAGCAATCGAAGCCGTCTTGCGGTTGATCGCATCTGCTGACGTTCTGATTGAGGGGTTTCGACCCGGTGTGATGGAAAAACTCGGCTTGAGTCCTGAGATCTGCCTGGCGCGTCACCCCAAGCTGGTGTACGGGCGTATGACCGGTTGGGGGCAAACTGGCCCGCTGGCGCAGGCGGCCGGACACGACATCAATTACATTGCGCTTTCTAGCGCGCTGCACGCGATTGGCACACCGGCGCAACCTTTGCCGCCGCTAAATTTAGTCGGTGATTTCGGTGGTGGAGGCATGTTGTTAGTTGCTGGAGTGCTGGCTGCGGCCCTGAATGCCAGAGCAACTGGCAAAGGGCAGGTTGTCGACGCTGCGATGACAGACGGTTCGGCACTCTTGATGGGGCTGATGTACGCGCGCCTTGCTGAGGGGCAATGGCGCGACGAGCGTGGTCAGAACATGCTCGATGGTGCCGCGCACTTTTATGGCACTTACCTTTGTGCGGACGGCAAGTGGATCGCCATAGGTTCAATCGAGCCACAGTTTTACGCTTTGCTGATTCAGAAGTCCGGTTTGAGCAATGTTGACCAAACGCAACAGCGTGACCCCGCGAGCTGGCCGGCGATGCGTCAACAGCTTGAACGCGTCTTTGCGACCCGCACGCGTCAAGAGTGGTGCGAGGTGATGGAAGGAACGGATGTCTGCTTTGCCCCCGTGCTGAGTATGACTGAGGCTCCTTTGCATCCGCATAACGTGGCGCGTCAAACCTTTTGCGAGGTGCAGGGGGTGCTGCAGCCCTCGGTTGCACCTCGGTTTAGTCACACCCCGACAGCGGCGATACGGGCGCCTGTCGCCACGGGGGCGCACACAGTCGACATCTTGCGTCAGCTTGGTTACAGTGCGTCAGAGATCGAGGCGTTGCAGCGCGACCAGACAACCTGACGTTATTAAATTGAATTGCTAAATCCTTCCAGTTAAAACAAGATACAGAGGCACGCACCATGAACGACGTTACGTTAAACGACTCAGCGCTTGACGCTTTTCGCGATAGCGCTCGCGACCTACTTGAGCGCGGCAATACCATCACCCGTTTACGCCAACTCAGAGACTCTGCTTCGGGCTTTGAACGGTCTGCCTGGCAAGAGATTGCGAACGCAGGTTGGTTGGGGATTTTGGTCGCAGAGCAAGATGGCGGCCTGGGCCTGGGCATGCGTGAGATGGCGGCCATTGCCGAAGAAGTCGGTCAGCGCCTGTTGCCTGAGCCCTTAATCGCCGCTGGTGTGCAGCTTGCGCTGGTCTTGTCAGGCGCGTCTCAAAGTGCACTGCGTTCGGTGTTGCTCGAGCAACTCGTTGCCGGAGAGCTCGTAGGGGGTGTGGCCTGGCAAGAGCAGCTTGGACAGCTGCAGTTGCACCAAGGCTTAAGCACGACAGCGCTCGAGCAAGGCGATAGTCTTCGGCTAAATGGCGTTAAAAAGTTTGTGACGCCCGCGAGCGGCGCGACCGGCTGGGTAGTGTCAGCTAAGCTGGCAGAGCAACCCATTTTGGTCTGGGTGCCCGCAGACCTGGCGGGCTTGACGCACGTTGACCAGCGAGCCGTTGATGGTTCGATACTTTGCACCTTGTCGCTGGAAAACGTACTGTTGCCCAAGAGCCATTTGTTGCTGCAAGGGCCAGAGGTGCTCAAGGTAGTCGATCAGGCGAATGATGCCGCGCGCTTGATCCAGGCCGCCGAACTCCTTGGCGTCATGCGCCGCGCGCTGGCTCTCACGCTCGAATACCTTCAAACACGCAAGCAATTTGGCAAGCTCATTGGTAGTTTTCAGGCCCTTAAACATCGCGCGGTCGATGGGTATATTCAAGTTGAATTGTCTTCGGCCTGCTTGAGCGATGTGCTTTCGCAGCTCGAGGCGGGTGGCGCTTGCAGTGCGCTGGCCAGCCGAGCCAAAGCGCGTTGCGCGCATGCAGCGCTGCTGATGACCCGGATGGCCATTCAAATGCACGGTGCAATGGGCTATACCGACGAGTGTAATGTTGGCTTGTATTTCAAGCGCGCGTTGGCTTTGACCTCTTGGCTTGGCAACGTCGAGTCGCATCGTCAGCGCTACTTTACGCAGGGCGCTGCCCTTAGCGCACAGGCCTCAGTCACGCCGGTTGCTGCTGTTGCCGCATTTCCGAAAGACGCAGACTGGGACGCCATGCCAGAGCCCGAGTTTCGTCAAATGTTGCAAAGTTTTTATGCAAAAAATTATCCTGAACATATGCGTCACGTTCCCCACCGGTTACGTTTAAACGAAATCAAAGACTGGACGATGACTTTGTCTGAGCAGGGCTGGATCGCACCTTCTTGGCCGAAAAAATTTGGTGGGATGGGCTTACCTCCAGGAAAAATGATTGCTTACGTCGAAGAGCAAGAACAGTTTGGTGTCGCGCGCGCGCCAGACATGGGCGTGGTAATGATTGGACCGCTGTTGATTCAACGTGGCAGCCTTGAGCAACAGCAAAAGTTTTTACCTAAAATCATCGCCAACGAACACGTTTGGTGTCAGGGTTATTCAGAGCCGGGCGCCGGTTCTGATTTGGCCGCGTTGCGTACCGAAGCCGTGCTCGATGGTAACGAGTTTGTGGTGAATGGCCAAAAAATCTGGACAACCCTCGCACAAGATGCGACACACATGTTTGCGTTGGTACGAACCGATAAAGACGCAAAAAAGCAAGCAGGAATTAGCTTTTTATTAATCGACTTGAGCATCCCGGGGATCACGATTCGACCGATTCAAAATATCAGCGGGCAAAAAGAGTTTTGCGAGGTATTTTTTGATAACGTGCGTGTGCCCGCCGAAAATTTAGTCGGGCAAATCAACGAGGGGTGGACCATCGCCAAGGCTCTGTTAGGCTTTGAGCGGATTTTTTTGGGTAGTCCTAAACAGTCGCGCTACGCCTTGAGTCAATTAACGGGCCTGGCCGAAAGTCTCGATCTATTTAGCAACCCAGTGTTTGCCTCGCGTTACGCTGAACTCATGCTCGACACCGCAGATCAGGTCGCTGCCTACACGCATTACGCTGAGATGGTGAAAAGAGGCGAGACCTTGCCACCAAGCGTCTCGTTGCTAAAAATCTGGGGGACTGACACGTACCAAAGAATCTGCGCGCTGTTAGTCGAGTCGGCTCAAGAGCACGGCGCCACGGGTCACACCACAGATTTTGGTGCAGAGGGTTTAGATGCGCCGGCCATTTTGTTTCATGCGATTCCCTCGACGATTTATGGCGGAAGCACTGAAATTCAAAAAGAGATTATCGCCAAGCACGTACTGAGATTACCTGATTGAGCAGGATCCGAGCTTGAACTTATTTTTAAAAAAGGGGTAAATCTTGGAAACCATTCATTACGAAGTCGTGCAGGGCGTTGGGACGTTGACGCTGAATCGTCCTAAACGCAAGAATGCGATTGATGCAGTGATGCGCGAAGAGCTCAGAGACTTAATCACTACGATGCCACATCAACGCGATTTACGCGCGCTGATAATCACCGGAGCGGGTGCGACTTTTTGTGCCGGCGGCGACATTAGTGCGATGGGCGCTGCAACCTTGACGGCACAGGATGGGCGCGAGCGTATGCGCTACGACTACTTATCTTGGATTGAAACGCTGTTGCGACTCGAGATCCCAGTGATCGCGGCCGTCGAGGGCGCCGCCTTTGGCGCGGGCTTTAGCTTGGCTTTAACCGCTGATTTTGTGTTGGCCGCGCCCGACAGCCGGTTCTGTTTGTCGTTTATGCGTCTTGGGCTCGTGCCAGATTGCGCTGTGCTTTATACCCTGCCACGCATCGTGGGCGTTCAACGGGCCAAAGAGCTTGCGCTTTCTGCGCGTGAGCTGACGGCCGAGCAAGCGCACGAACTTGGGATTGTGCTCGAAGTGACACCGCAGGGGCGCACGCTTGAGCGAGCGCAGCAGATGGCGGCTTGTCTGGCGCAAGCCGCGCCGGCGGCCGTTGCGATGACAAAGCGGGCGTTTAACGTGTCGCTAAATAGCACACTAGACGCCATGATCGACATTGAGTCTTCGGCGCAAGGCATTGCCCGCACCAGCCAGTGGCATACCGAGGCCGTTCAGAAGTTTTTAAACAAGCAGCCCGCGGCCTTTCAGTGGCCCAAGGCGCTTGAGTAAGCGTGTTTGAGACCTCGCGCCAGCTTGGTCGAATCCCCGTCATTGCGGTGCGTGGTGAGACAGCGCCTGAGCACACTGCCTGGCTCAGGCAGTTTTTGCAGCTTCCCTTGCTGCAGGGTTCGGTGGTGTTGACACCAGCGTTAAACCGCGAGGCTGAGCTTGGCTATGACAGAGTCCAAGCCTTTGTACCTGCTCGTGCGGCAAGCGAAGGAGACTGTTTGTGTTGTGGGATGAATAGCGGCTTAGGTGACGCGCTCAGGTCGCTGTTTTTGCGCGTGCTCGCTAAGCGCACTGAGCCACTAGACCGCGTGGTGATTGACGCGCTTACGCTTGATCCCGCGCAGCTGGCGCTGACGCTTAAGCATGCCCCCTTTTTAGGTCAGCGCTACGTCTATCAGATGACTGTCACAGTCAAAGGCGCCTAGGGGACTTTCACCGTTTTGACGGTTGTCTTTGGATCCGTTTTCGACGGAACCGGATCAATATGCGTTAAAAGATTGAGCACGCGGTGGCGCTGCATGACGGCATGTCGGGCCGCCAGACCGATGTCG
>JABMMM010000016.1 GCA_013205565.1 Alcaligenaceae bacterium
CTGAACAGCTTGTGAATGATTCGTAGGCGATGAGTGATCCATACCTATAGTTTAAACGATAATGATTCTCATTTGCAAGTGGATCGCATTTCTTAGAGATCGCAGGCCTAACCGTTGATCACTTGCGCGGCAAACTGCGCCGTTCAGGGCGGGGAGAGTTTCAGTCAGCGGATGAGAGTCTTTGCTATTCGATCGCTTTGCCTGAGATCCCTTGAACGATTGTGGTGACGTTGTGCTGAAACATTTTTAAATAGGTATCAGCTAAAGTACCCGGCTCGGTTAGAGCGTCGGCATACAGACGACCACCGACTTTAGCGCCACTATCTTTAGCAATGCGCTCAAGCACCCGCGGGTCTGAAATGTTCTCTGTAAAAATCGCCGACACCTTGTTCTTTTTAATCAGATCAATGACGCGCACAACCTCTGCAGCCGACGGCTCACTTCCAGTGGCCAAGCCTTGCAAAGGATAAAACGTCACGCCATAGGCCGCCGCAAAATAGCCAAAAGCATCATGCGAGGTGATCACCCTGCGTCGTTCAACCGCCACGGCAGCAATCTGGGCTTTAGCAGCCTGATCAAGTGCCCGAATACGTTTGATGTAGTCGACAGCGCGTTGTTCAAACACTGCAGAATGCGCCGGCAACGCGGCCGCTAAGGCGATTCGGATCGTCTCAACGTAACGCTCGGCGTTTGCCAAGTTTTGCCATGCGTGGGGGTCGGGAGCACCGTGCGAATGCTTAGTGCCATGTCCTTTAGCAGTGCCCGCGTGATCATGGGCGTCTTTCAGCTGAAGCGGCGTCTTTACACCTTTGCTGGCAATCACAATGGGGCCGCGGTAGCCAGAGGCTTTTACTAAGCGGTCTAGCCAACCCTCAAAGCCCAGGCCGTTCACAAACACCAAGCGCGCCGAGGCGATACGCTTGGCATCGGCAGGTGTTGGATCAAAAACGTGTGAGTCAGTATTAGGGCCAACCAGTGAAGTCACCTCAACGTAGGGGCCACCGACTTCGCGCACCATATCGGCCAGAATAGAAAAACTTGCAACAACAGGCAAGGGCTGTGCCGAAAGCATTGGTACTACCAAGAAACAAACACATGCCAAAAGAAATTTTTGGATACCTTGAATAATTAGGACCCTGCGCACACGGTCTCGAATGACGTAGAACATCTTAAGCCTCTTTGTGCTGATGAGCGGGAAACCAAACCAAGCGCAGGCTCTCGCGTGTGCCCAAACAGAGTGAGACCACATAGAGCCCGCCGGCAAACAAAACAATGGCGGGCCCTGATGGCACATTGGCGTGGTATGAAATGAGCAATCCAGCCGCACCACTCAAAGCGCCAAGCCCTGCAGCCAACAATGCTCTGGCCACAACACCGGCACACCAAAACCGCGCCGCCGTCGCTGGCAACATCAGCAGACCAACGGCCATAAGTGTCCCCAACGCTTGAAAGGCAGACACCAAAGTCAGTACTACCATCAACATAAAGAGTTGATGCACTAAACCACCTCGCCCACCAACCGAGCGCAAAAAAAGCGGATCAAAACATTCAACAATCAGCGGGCGCCAAATGATGGCTAGCCCAAGCAGAGTCAGGCTTGAGGCACCGCCGATCAGTAACAACGACTCACCGTCTATTGCCAGTACGCTACCGAACAGAAAGTGAAGCAGATCCACCTTACTACCAGAGGTCGCAATCAACATCACGCCGAGTGCGAGTGTGATGAGATAAAACGAAGCAAAGCTCGCATCCTCTTTTTGTGCGGTCCAGCGCGTGACTGCGGCAGCAAGCAAAGCCATGAGCGCGGCTGCGACAAAGCTGCCAATCGTCATCGCGGGCAACGACAAACCAAAAAATATGAAGCCTACGGCGGCGCCCGGCAACACGGCATGCGCGATCGCATCACCTGCCAAACTCATACGCCGCAACACCAGAATGGTGCCAATGGGCCCACACGCCAACCCAATCGCAAGGCATGCGACGAGTGCACGGCGCATAAAGCCATAC
>JABMMM010000142.1 GCA_013205565.1 Alcaligenaceae bacterium
ATGCCGGTGCCGACCACCGATTTCTCGGGGCGTAAACATGGCACGGCTTGTCGTTGCATGTTTGCACCCATCAACGCACGGTTTGCGTCATCGTGTTCAAGGAACGGGATCAGCGATGCCGCAACAGAAACGATCTGCGAGGGCGCAACGTCCATGTAATGTACGTTTGCGGGCGCGGTGAGTAAGGTTTCACCGGCCTGACGGCAAGCGACGAGATCGTCTGTGAACCGGCCAGTTTCACTGAGTTCAGCATTGGCCTGGGCAATTATGTAATTGCCTTCGGCAATGGCTGACAGATATTCAATCTCAGTGGTCACGCTACTGCCAACGACCTTACGATAGGGCGTTTCAAGAAAGCCATATTCGTTTAAGCGAGCGTACAGTGCCATCGAATTAATCAGACCGATGTTCGGGCCCTCAGGCGTTTCGATCGGACAAACGCGGCCGTAATGGGTTGGATGCACGTCGCGAACTTCAAAGCCAGCGCGCTCACGGGTCAAGCCGCCAGGTCCCAAGGCTGAGACGCGACGCTTGTGCGTAATCTCAGACAGAGGATTGGTTTGATCCATAAATTGCGATAGCTGGCTTGAGCCAAAGAACTCTTTAATCGCAGCCGAAATCGGCTTTGAATTAATCAAGTCGTGCGGCATCAGGTTTTCAGTTTCGGCCTGACCTAAGCGCTCTTTGACTGCGCGCTCAACTCGGACCAACCCTGCACGGAACTGGTTTTCGGCCAACTCACCCACACAACGAACACGGCGATTACCAAGGTGATCAATATCGTCGATTTGACCGCGACCATTGCGCAACTCCACCAAAATCTGGATGGCTTTGAGAATGTCATCGTTGGTCAGCGTCATGGCACCGGTGATGTCATCACCACGACCGAGACGGCTATTCACTTTCATGCGACCGACGCGCGATAGGTCGTAGGTGTCCTCACTGTAAAACAGGCGCTGAAAGAGTGCCTCGACGGCATCTTCCGTTGGCGGCTCACCCGGGCGCATCATGCGGTAAATAGCGACCCGAGCTGCCATTTGGTCAGCGGTCTCATCTGTACGCAGGGTTTGCGAGATATAAGGGCCACAATCCAAGTCGTTTGTGTAAAGCGTTTGAATATTGGTGACGCCGGCGATTCGCAGGGCACTCAGCAAACCTTCTGTGATCTCGTCGTTGGCGGACGCGATCAGTTCACCCGTGTCGGTATCCACGATATTCGTGGCCAACACGCGCCCAATGAGAAAATCTTCAGGGACAGAGATTCGCTCAATCTTGGCGGCTGCGATATCACGCAAGTGCTTCGCATTGACACGCTTGTCTTTTTCAACAAGCTCTTTGCCATTGCGATCAGTGATGCTAAAGCGTGCCATCTCGCCTTTCCAACGGTCACCGACAAATTCCATCATGGCGCCTTCGTTTTGTAGTTCGAACTGATCGAATACAAAGAATTGCGACAGGATAGCCTCGCTTGTCAGGCCAATGGCTTTGAGCAAAATCGTGACGGGCATCTTGCGACGGCGGTCAACTCTGAAAAACAGTACGTCCTTAGGGTCGAATTCAAAGTCGAGCCAGGAGCCGCGGTAAGGAATGACACGTGCTGAAAACAACAGCTTGCCTGAGCTGTGGGTTTTGCCACGATCGTGTTCGAAAAACACGCCGGGCGAACGGTGCAACTGAGAGACAATGACGCGTTCAGTGCCGTTGATGACGAACGAACCCGTACTGGTCATGAGCGGAATTTCACCCATGTAAACTTCTTGTTCTTTGACCTCTTTGATTGTGGGTTTCGAGATTTCACGATCGAGCAACACCAAGCGAACTTTGGCGCGCAAGGGTGAAGCGTACGTAAGTCCACGCAACTGACATTCTTTGACATCAAAAACGGGTTCGCCTAGGCCGTAGCTGACGAACTCGAGTCGCGCCATATGGTTATGGCTGACGATTGGAAAGATTGAACTAAAGGCCGCTTGCAAGCCATGCTCTTTGCGGGTTGAGGGTGTGACCTCAGCTTGCAAAAAGGTTAGGTATGAATGAAGCTGTGTCGCAAGCAGGAAAGGGACGTCTTGGACGTCCTCGCGCTTGGCGAAGCTTTTACGGATGCGCTTTTTTTCGGTAAACGAGTAAGGCATGAGCACTCCGACTCGAGGTTACAAAGGCCGTCAACCACGGCCCGGGGTCATACAAACAAAAAACTGATACTGCATAATGACTTCAGAAAACCCAGCTTTGAACGCAAGTGTGCCGCTTTTTTGAGCTGCACAACCCCAGTATTAAGTGGGGTTTTCTGAAGACGCCAAGACCCGGAGAGGCGTTACCGCCTGCCCGAGCATTGACTGGCGAACTTTACTTCAACTCGGCCTTAGCACCAGCGTCTTCAAGCTTCTTCTTGGCGGCTTCAGCGTCAGCTTTGGCAATGCCTTCTTTTACTGGCTTAGGAGTACCGTCAACCAGGTCTTTGGCTTCTTTCAAACCGAGACCCGTGATTTCACGAACTGCCTTAATGACGCTGACTTTATTTGCGCCAATTTCGGTCAGGTGAACGGTGAACTCTGTTTGCTCTTCAACAACAGCTGCAGCACCTGCGGCGGGAGCAGCAACTGCAACAGCGGCAGCTGCGGCAGATACGCCGAATTTTTCTTCCATTTCTTTGATCAACTCTGACAACTCAAGCACAGTCATGCTAGAGATTGCATCGAGGATTTCAGCTTTAGTAGCCATTTGTAAAACTCCAGATTAAATAAAATTTGCCAGGGATTGGTATCGCTTGTCGTTCAATGAAGTTTCAGCGCACCTTAAGCGGCTTGCTTTTGATCGCGCACGGCGGCTAAGCCACGCACGAACTTTGTTGGAACTTCGTTGAGAGTACGAACAAATTGCGCGATCGGCGCCTGCATGGTTCCAAGCAATTTCGATAACAACTCGTCGCGTGATGGCATTGTGGCCAAGGCCTTCACACCATCGACATCAAGGATGCTGTTGGGCAAGGCCCCAGCTTTGATGGCAAGCTTCTCGTTGTCTTTCGCAAAGGCTGAAAGAACTTTTGCAGCTGCAACTGGATCGGTACTGATCGCATAGATCAGGGGACCAACCAGCTTTGTTGATAGCGCCTCGAAAGGTGTACCAACAATTGCTTTGCGTGCCAGCGAGTTTTTTAAGACTCGCAAATACACGCCCGACGCACGCGCATGTTTGCGCAGTACGGTGACAGAGGCGACGTCCAGACCACGGTACTCTGCAACGACAATCGACTGTGCCGTCGCGACTTGCGTCGTGACGTCGTCGATTACAGCTGCTTTCTCTTTACGATTGAGACTCACGGTTTGAACACTCCATCAAAAGATGCGGGGGAAAAATTCCCTTTGCATCAACCGAATGCGGCGAACCTAGTCGAGTTCTTAAAAGAAATCTTCCGTGGACGCCGTCTACGCTGGATCTAGAAACTGCCTAGGATTAAGCAACGCTTTTTAGAGGAAATATTTTCATCGTAAAAACCTTGCTCCAACGGTCTTTGACAGCAGCACCCAGGCAAGCCCGGGTACAGCACAAAGTCTGTACTAACTAGCAGCAACTTACTGCGCTGTCGCTGTTAAAGATGCAACTTCTACGCGCGCACCGCCACCCATGGTGGAAGACACCGCAATCTTGCGCAAGTAAATACCTTTTGAAGCTGTAGGCCGTGCTTTATTCAACGCGTCAACCAAGGCAGCCAGGTTCGAGCGCAGTTGCTCGACGCCAAAAGAGGCGCGACCAATTGTTGCGTGAATAATGCCAGCCTTGTCGGTACGATATTGCACCTGTCCGGCCTTGGCGTTTCTGACTGCCTGTGCGACGTCGGCTGTTACGGTGCCAACTTTTGGGTTCGGCATCAAGCCGCGGGGGCCAAGAATTTGACCCAAGGTGCCGACGATGCGCATTGTGTCGGGAGAGGCGATGACGACGTCGAAGTTAAACGTGCCACCTTTAATTTGTTCTGCCAGGTCTTCCATACCAACGATATCAGCGCCTGCGGCCTTCGCTTGCTCAGCTTTTTCACCCTGTGCAAACACAGCGACGCGAACTGATTTACCGGTACCTTCTGGCAACACGACGGAGCCACGTACTAACTGGTCTGATTTTTTGGGATCAATGCCAAGTTGGACGGCAATGTCGATTGACTCATCGAACTTTGCGGTGGCGCACTCTTTTACTAAAGTGATTGCTTCGGTCACGGGATACATTTTTTCACGATCGATCTTTTGAACGATCACAGCCATGCGTTTTGACATTTTAGCCATGATTAGACTCCTTCTACCGTGATGCCCATACTGCGGGCGCTTCCTGCGATGGTGCGAACAGCCGCATCCAAGTCGGCAGCAGTCAGGTCTGGTGCTTTTGCCTTAGCGATTTCTTCGGCTTGTGCACGTGTTAATTTCCCAACTTTGTCGGTGTGCGGGCGCGGTGAGCCCTTTTGAATGCCAGCCGCTTTCTTGATCAGGATGGACGCGGGGGGCGTCTTCATGATGAAAGTAAAGCTCTTGTCGGCAAATGCTGTGATCACGACTGGAATTGGCAAGCCTGGCTCAATACCCTGCGTTCTTGCGTTAAACGCTTTGCAGAATTCCATGATGTTCAAACCGCGCTGACCCAGCGCTGGACCAATCGGGGGGGATGGGTTGGCCTTACCAGCTGGTACTTGCAGCTTGATGAAGCCGACGATTTTTTTCGCCATGCTGTGCTCCTTGCGGGTTCAAACGCCTACACCAATGGTGCTAGGCTCCCCGGGGTTGATTGATTAAAACTAAATTAAAACTAAATTAAAACTAACTGGCTTGATATGACTGATGAAGCTAGGTTTTCTCGACTTGACTGAAGTCAAGCTCTACCGGGGTGGAGCGGCCGAAAATCGCAACCGAAACCCGAACCTTGCTTTTTTCGTAATTGACGTCTTCAACGTTACCGTTAAAGTCGGCAAACGGACCGTCTTTTACTCGAACCAACTCACCAACTTCAAACAATACTTTTGGACGAGGCTTCTCAATCCCTTCTTCCATTTGGGACAGGATTTTCGCAACTTCTTTGTCAGAAATTGGGGTTGGCCGATTGCCCGAACCGCCTAAGAAACCTGTCACGCGTGGCGTGTTTTTAATTACGTGCCAACTTTCGTCCGTGAGGTCCATCTCAACCAAGACATAGCCTGGGAAAATACGACGCTCGGAGATTGATTTTTGGCCCCCTTTTGATTCAACGACTTCTTCAGAAGGTACAAGAACCTGACCAAACAAATGCTGCAAGCTTGCCCGCTCAATTCTTTCGAGCATCGCTTTATGGACACTTTTTTCCATGCCAGAGTAAACATGAACGACATACCAACGTTTAGTCATGGATCGTCCTATTTCCAGCCGAGTAGCACGCTAAACAGCAGCCACTGAACTAATTTGTCTAAGATCCAGAGAAATAATCCCATGACTGCAACAAATGCAAACACGATCCCTGTCATTTGCAGCGTTTCTTTACGCGTTGGCCAAACAACGCGCTTGACTTCGTTGTAAGATTCGTGAGCAAAGGCAATCGTACGGCGGCCAGGCTCGCTCATCCAGGCGATCGCCGCAGCGACACCCAAACTAGCGACAAAAATTGCAATACGCGCCACCATTGGCAGCTTTGACTCGAGTACCGAGAAGCCAACAATGCCAGCAATAATTACCAAGATAGCCAAGCCCAGTTTGAGCTTGTCTGTCGTGCTTGTTACGTTCTCAATCGATGTGTTCGACATATTCAGCGCTTAAGCACAAAAAGTGTGCTGTCCGCAATTTTGTTTTTTGGCGGTGGCAGGGGCAGAGAGCCTCGAACTCCCAACCTTCGGTTTTGGAGACCGACGCTCTGCCAATTGAGCTATGCCCCTAGACCTGCACTGCTAAAAAGACTAGTGCCTTTCGGCACCGATCCGACTTTTTACTTCAAGATTTTTGCAACAACTCCGGCTCCAACTGTACGGCCAACTTCGCGAATTGCAAAACGCAAACCTTCTTCCATGGCGATCGGTTCCAACAACTTAATCTTCATCGAGACGTTATCAA
>JABMMM010000143.1 GCA_013205565.1 Alcaligenaceae bacterium
AGCGTACGCGGATCGATTTGCTTCCAGCTTTTGGCGAGCTGCCCTTTGTACTCATTGGTGACCGGATCGCGATAGATCAAGGTGTCCCAGACATTGGCGGCAATGATCACGCCAATTCTGACATTATTGAAGTATGGATCAATATTTTCAGGCGCTTGGTCGTAAGCCATCCCTAAGGTGTCGTTCGCCTTGTTGGCAAAGCTCGGGTTGCTCAGGCACAAAAGAGCACTTAGTGCACAGGCCACCCAAGAGAACGAGCCCAATCGGCGGCGCGCAGTGGTGCTGTGAGAGGATAAATCGCAGTGTTGGGCTGAAGCTGTCATTTTTTTCCTTTGGGCGCTCTTCATACTTTCAAGTGATTGTCAGTATTCAAAGAACATGTAACAAGAGGGTGCAAACAAAGTAAGTGCCAAAAAGTGAAGACTAAGTAGCAGGGCAAGTGGCTGGTCAAAGCAGAACAGCAAATGGCGTGCCAGAGATCGGCGCTCGGGCGGTCGTTGCACGAAGTTTGTTATAACACTAGCTGACGTACTAACGTGCATAAAGGTACTTGGTGCGAACCCCTACTTAGCTGACTTTTTACCTCATTAAAGGTGCGTTTATGCAGAACCCGACACTAGACCAGGCGATTCAGTTTGCCATTGAACACGAAAGCCCCTGGAGTCGTGACTGCACCTCGCCCAACTGGGGGGTGCATCACCCTGATCCGGTGCCCTATAACCGTTTGCGCGGCCCCGTCCATGATCGTGGCCCAGAGTCTGGCACGATCTTGCTTAAAGGCAAAACCTTGGCCTCATGGGGCGAGCCTAAGCGAGCAGATCTGACGTTTAGCGTTGCAAAGACATATCTGGCTTTGTTGGCTGGGGTGGCGTTTGATCGGGGCTTGATTCAAAACGTGAATGCTCCGGTTGGGAATACCTTAAAAGGCATTGGTTTTGACTCGGGCAACAACGCGCTTATCACTTGGGAGCACCTGTTGCAACAGACTGGTGAATGGGAGGGCACGCTCTTTGGCTTGCCGGATCAGGTCGACCGGTATCGAGCAGTGACCTTTGCTGCAGCCCCCGATGGCAAAAAGGGCGATGCCCGCCCGCTGCAGCCAGCCGGCACGTACTGGGAGTACAACGATGTGCGTATCAACCAGCTGTCGCTGGCCTTGTTGCACTTGTTTCAACGTCCTCTACCCGAAGTGTTTCGCGAAGCGATTATGCAACCGTTAGGCGCTTCAGACACCTGGAACTGGGTGGGTTACGACGACGCCTGGGTTGAAATCGCTGGCAAGCGTGTGCAGTCGGTACCGGGCGGCACCCATTGGGGCGGCGGAATGTCAATCAGCAGCGAAGACCAGGCCTTAGTTGGCCAACTGTTGCTGGATAACGGCATGGCGAAAGGCAAACGCGTGCTGTCAACCGAGTGGATCAAGCGTATGCGCACGCCGTGCGTGATTGCGCCGTTTTATGGCTACTTAGTTTGGCTCAATGATCAGCGCAAAGTGTTTCCGAGTTTGCCTGAGTCAAGCTATTTCGCAGTGGGGGCCGGTAGCTCGTTTACCTGGGTTGAGCCCGAGTTAGACATGGTGGTGATTATTCGGTGGCTCAATTCAGCGCATTCCGATGCCGTATTTGGCAAAATTTTCGAGGCCGTGAAGGCCTTAAAGCTTTAACGTCATCACCAGCCTTTACACTCAAAGCATCACATCAAAAAGAACCGTTTTCAATACAGGGATTAACATGCGTAATTTCACCTTTTCGGCTGCTGCGGCAGCGCTTGCGCTGACCTTGGCCACAGGTGGTCAGATTGTAGGGGCTGCGTTTACAGCCCCCGCCTACGCCCAAACAGCGCAGCAGGCCGGCAACCTGTCGATGCCTGAATTGCAAGCACTGGTGTCACCGATCGCACTCTACCCCGATTCGCTGTTGTCGCAAATGCTGATGGCCGCAACCTATCCGCTTGAAGTCGCAGAGGCCGCCAATTGGTTGCGCAGTAACAACCACATGTCTAGTACGGCGCTCCAAAACGCGTTAAAGCCGCAAACTTGGGATAACAGCGTGAAGTCGCTGGTGACGTTTCCTGATGCGTTGAACATGTTGGGTAACAAATTAGACTGGACGCAAAAGTTAGGTGATGCTTACCTTGCACAACCTAAAGATTTAATGCAAGCCGTTCAGGCGTTGCGTCTGAAGGCCAAGCAGGCGGGTAATTTAAAAACCACGCAGCAATTGATGGTATCAACCGACACTGAAACCAACATTATTATTATGCCCGCCAATCCTCAGATGGTATACGTGCCTACCTACAATCCGACGATGGTGTATGGCGCTTGGGGCTACCCTGCTTACCCACCGTATCCTGTCTATAACCCTGCCTGGGGTTTCATGGCCTTTGGTGTGGGCATGGCGGTGGGTGCCTCGCTTTGGGCCGAACCTCATTGGGGCAGCGGCTCGATCACGGTCAATAACGCTAACTTTAATAATTTTAATGGCCGCTATAACTCGGTGGCCAACCAGGCTGCAAATCATGCGGGCGCTGACAGCACTTGGGCGCATGATGTCGCGCATCGCGATGGCGTGCCCTATAGCAGCGCGGCGTTGAACAGCCGATACGGCGTTGATAACCACAGTGATATCGATCGTCAAAGCATCGCGCGTCAGCAAAATGCCGCGAACGATTGGAAAAGCAACGCCAGCCCTGAAGATAAACAGCGTGCCGATCAAGCGCGTCAAAATGCGAACAGTGATTTTCAACGAAACGCAACCGCGCAAGAAAAACAGCAGGCGAGTTCTTTAAATTCGCAAGCGCGCAGCGATGCCTCGCAAGACCGCGCGAACCCCAATGCCTCACGGGAGGCCTCGCAAGAACGACAGCTAGGCAGCCAGAGTCGTAGCGATGTGAGTCAAGATCGTTCAAGTGGTGGTGGACGTAGTTTTGGCGGCGGGCACGTGGGCGGGTTTAGACGCTAAGCGAGCGGCGCCACATTTACCTAGATAGCTTTATCTTAGACCTCAATACTCAGTCATCGAGAAAGATTATGATCCAAAAAATATTAGTGACCGCCGCTCTTGCCTTGTGGCCGTTGTCAGCCACGTTGGCACAAAGCACATCGGCGCAAAACTTGCCACGCGCCGATGTGTCAACCGAGGCGATGGTGGCGCTGTGTCTAAGCCGTACCGACCTTGAGGCTCAAACCTTTTGCTATGGGTTTGGCGAGGGCGTCTACCAAACCTACGAACTGAATCTTGACCCGAAAGCCCCTAAAGTAGTGTGTCTGCCGGCTGTTGGGGTCGCACGCGATGTGCTCTTGACCGAATTCATTCAATGGGCGCTTGCCAACCCTCAGTACAACAAAGATAAAGCGGCCGCAACCGTGATTCGCTACCTGCCCATCAAGTTTCCCTGCAAGGGCTAGGCCTGCTCAAACAAGATTTGGCGCTTTCGTTACAATAGCCTTTGTCTAAATTGCCCCGATGATGAAATCGGTAGACATATGAGACTTAAAATCTCAGGCCTCAGGGCGTGCCGGTTCGATTCCGGCTCGGGGCACCAGACATCGTAGAGCTCGCTTCTGCCCCACCCGTCGACGAGGCAGGCTTTGGGGTCCTACCCCACCCAACTCCCCGACTTGCCCCCGTGCTTTTCAAGCAACTGAACGGCATCAATTTCCATGCCACGATCAACGGCTTTCAGCATGTCGTAGATGGTGAGCAGGCTGACGGTTACAGCCGTGAGGGCTTCCATTTCAACGCCAGTGCGCCCGACGGTTTCGGCGGTAGCTGTACACATGACAGACGAGCTTGCTGCATCGCTGACAAACTCGACCGTGACGCGCGTTAACGGGATTGAGTGGCACAGAGGGATGAGCGAACCGGTTTGCTTGGCACCCATGATGCCCGCTAAGCGCGCCACGCCGAGCACGTCGCCCTTGGCTGCGCTACCTGCAGCGAGCTTCGCAAATGTGGCTGGCAGCATGGTAATACGGCCTTGCGCCACGGCACGACGATGTGTTTCAGGTTTAGCTGAGACATCAACCATGTGAGCTTGCCCTGCGGCATCAAAGTGAGTGAGGTCTGCTGTCATGCTTGGCCTG
>JABMMM010000144.1 GCA_013205565.1 Alcaligenaceae bacterium
ACCGATTTGATAGAAGGCTTAGGGATTCAAAAAACCTGGGCAGCGGTTGAACAGGCCGACGTAATCTTGCATCTAACAGACTGTTACACAATGCAACACACGCTAGATCACGAACTACAATCCCGCCGGGCGCCGCGCTCAATCGTGCTTCAGGTTCATAACAAAATTGATTTAGTGACAGATGGCAGTTCTTTACCCGATCTGGTTTTAGGGATTTCAGCTAAGACTGGGCTTGGGCTGGATTTATTACGCGCCAAGCTACTCGAACTCGCTGGTTGGAATCCGGGTCAAGAATCGCCATGGCTCGCACGCCAACGTCACGTTGACGCGTTAATGGGTGCGAAAATCCATCTGCTTCGTGCACAAGAATGCTGCGTTCAGAGCGATGCAATGCTTGATTTATTTGCCGAAGAACTTAGACTCTCACATCAAGCCCTCGGCTTGATTACTGGACAAATGACGCCAGACGAACTACTCGGTGAAATTTTTTCGCATTTTTGTATTGGTAAATAAAACACGGCTGTTTACTTTTTTGTTTGACCATCATTACTCTATGGTCCAGCCACCATCTACTGGCAAAATTGCGCCGGTAATATCTTCTCCTGCCTCTCCACATAAAAACACTGCAAACAAGGCAACACTCTTAAGCGCAACGAAGCGGCCAGTAGGATGGCGCGTTGAAATGTAATCTCGTTCTGCTTGTGCAGGCGTGATGCCATCTCTTTTCGCAAAGCCAGCAAGACGCTCTAAGATTGGAGGCGTCGGTACGGTGCCAGGGCATAACGCGTTACATGTAATACCATCCTTTGCAACATCCATTGCGATGCTGCGGGTCAAACCAATTAAGGCTGTTTTCGTCGTAACGTAAGTCACTCTATTAGGTGTTGCGGTTGTTCCGTAAACAGACGAAATGTTAATTATTCGTCCCCATTTTTTTTTCTTCATGTGCGGAATTGTTAGCCGCGCAGTATGAAAGGCAGGAGATAAATTTACAGCAATAGACTCATCCCACTTGGTGGTTTCAAGCGTATCAATCGTCGCAAAGTTTCGGATAACGGCGTTGTTGACGACGATGTCAACACCAGAGAATTGAGAGTTAACGTCTTGAATCATCTTTTCAATTTCTGCAACGATTGTTAGATTTGCTTGGCTGTACATGACAGCGACACCATACCTCTCTCGCAACGACTCGACGGCGGTTTGAATTTTTTCAATTGGCTCTAGACCGTGCAAAACAACGTTAGCTTTTTGTTGCGCAAACGCTTCCGCGATGGCGTAACCCAAGCCAGCGATAGAACCCGTCACTAGTACTGTTTTATTTCGTAGCATTTATTTCTCGATGGGTTGCATCAATTGCGTTGACTCAGAACGTTGTACTGAAGCATCATTTTAAAAATAAATAAAAAAATTTACCCTGTGGATGGCAAGGGCGATAAGGCTGTGCATAAGTTGTGTGTCAGTTTGGCATAAGTCTGTAAAGTAGTGTTGCGCAAAAAGTTGTTCAACTTGATGCACAAATTTAAACAGAGTTTACCCACATGCTAAAACACGTGTAACTCGTTCTTCCGAAAGCATAAATCAGGGTTATACCTTTTATCCACAGCCCTTATTATCCATTAGTTGTTATATATAAAAACAATAAAAGAGATAGAAGCACTTAAGCGCGCAACTGAAAAAAAAACCAAATAAAAAGAGTCTTGTGCGTGAACTAAAGCGTGATTAAATTAAACCTGCATCAAACGTTCAATCGCTAGGTCAAGGGTGGTGGCCTCTTTAGCGAAGCAGAAGCGGACGAGTTGATGGTTTGCAGTAGGTGCGTCAGATTGCGCGTAAAACGCTGAAACAGGGATGACCGTAACCTTGTGGTTTTTAGTAAGCCATATTGAAAAGTCCGCTTCATTCTGTTTTGAAATCTGACTGTAGTCGGCCAGTAAAAAAAAGGTACCAGGGCTTGGCAAAACTTTAAAGCGAGTGTGCTGTAACCCCGTAGTTAAATAGTCGCGTTTTTGCTGATAAAACGCAGGTAAATTTTGATAGGTGGCTGCATCAGAGGTATAGGTCGCCAAAGCGTGTTGAAACGGTGACGGCACCGTAAAAACCATGAACTGGTGGATTTTACGTAACTCGGTGGTTAGAGCGTGGGGAGCACAGCAATAGCCAATTTTCCAGCCGGTGGTATGTGTTGTTTTGCCAAATGAAGAAATAACAAAGGTACGTTCGACGAGTGCAGGACGTGTAGCAACGCTTAGATGTTTAATGCCATCGTAAATAATGTGTTCATAAACCTCGTCGGAAAGTAGCAAGATGTTTGTATCTTGTACTAAGCGCTCTAAATGGTCGAGATCATCGTGATTAAACACCGCACCCGTGGGATTGTGAGGAAAGTTGATGATAAACAAACGGGTGCGTGTGGTGATGGCGGCTTCTACCCGCGGCCAGTCGACGGTATAGACCGGATTAGAGTCGTTAGGGGGAGTCATTGCAACGGTAATAGCTGTAGCGCCAGCGAGTTTAATCGCAGGGATGTAACAGTCATAACAGGGCTCTAGCACTAGGACCTCATCACCCGGTCCGACGGCGGCAAGTACGGTGGCCATAATGGCTTGGGTGGCGCCACTAGTAATGGTGACCTCGGTTTCTGGGTTGTATGCGTGCCGATAGAGGGTCGCTACTTTCTGACTGACTGCTTCCCGTAGCGCCATGACGCCAGCCATGGGTGGATATTGATTAAATCCGGCAGCCATTGCTTGCGTTACAAGATTAAGTAGCTTGGGGTCGGTTTGAAAGTCTGGAAAGCCTTGGCCTAAATTAATTGCTTTATTTTCAAGCGCTAGCGTACTCATAGTTGTAAAAATGGTGGCGCCAATGGCCGGAAGTTTTGATTTGATTTTCATAGAACGAGCGTAAGTGAGTATATTTATTATATTTATCATGGACTTAATCAACTTTAGAAAACTGTGAGTTGATTGTTCCGTTGAAGGTTTAGTACAAGTCTATTCTTTATACACAAACTGTACATAGGTTATACAGGGAGTTGGTGGTTGTTATGCACAGAGTTATAAACACGGAGGTAGATTGAGACGCAAGTGGTATCTGTCGGTCAGAGTTATCCCTTTTTATTAGACAGTTATACAAAGGTTATCCACAGAAATAGTCCTAATATGATTCTAAGGCGATGTTCCACGTGAAACAAGTTTCTTGTGTATTGGTAGAAGGAAAAAGCGTCAAGATGCAGGCGTCTTTGTTTTAGGCTCAACTCTTAGAGCGGGAACGCATGATTGTGGTTAGTAGTAAATGGGGTTGGTTATTTATCCAAGATCCTTAGAACGGTTGTGGGTGTTGCCGAGTTCTTTCGTAGTCCTTCGGTTTTGATGCGCTATGGAGCGATTGTTATGTTGGCAGAGTCTTCTGAAGCGTGGGCAAACAGTAATGGTATTTTTACCTGGTTTCGCCGTACCTAATGTTTCACGTGAAACAAAATACTTAAACTTTATCAGCAAGCCTATAATCCCAATCCCAAACCTATTCACTGCCGTTTTAAAAAATGAATCATCCAACAATATTTAATGTAATCGTCGTTGGTGGCGGACACGCCGGAACAGAGGCGGCTCTCGCCTCCGCCCGCAGCGGTGCAAAGACGCTCTTACTGACACACAATATTGAAACCCTCGGTCAAATGTCATGTAACCCTTCAATTGGTGGCATTGGTAAAGGGCACTTGGTACGAGAAATAGATGCACTTGGCGGTGCAATGGCGCTTGCTACTGACGAAGCTGGTATTCAGTTTAGAATTCTAAATGCGTCAAAAGGCCCCGCGGTTCGTGCGACACGTGCTCAGGCAGACCGCGTTCTATATAGGCAGGCGATCCGTGGTCGTCTCGAAAATCAGTCAAATTTGTGGATCTTCCAGCAATCAGTCGATGACTTAATCCTTGAGGGTGATCGTATTGCTGGCGCCGTTACGCAATCCGGAATCACATTTAAAACAAATGCTTTGGTTTTAACTGCGGGTACGTTCTTGAACGGTTTGATTCATATTGGTTTGCAGAATTATTCTGCTGGTCGAGCTGGAGATCCCTCAGCAAGCTCCTTGGGTGCGCGCTTGCGCGAATTGAAATTGCCTCAAGGGAGGCTTAAAACGGGCACCCCCCCTCGCCTTGATGGCCGGACAATTAATTATGCGGCGATTACTGAGCAACCTGGCGATCTAGATCCAATTCCTGTTTTTTCATACTTGGGAAATCAAGCGCTTCATCCTAGACAAGTGCCTTGCTGGATTACGCATACTAATGCGAGAACACATGAAATTATTCGTAGCGGTTTAGATCGCTCGCCAATGTATAGCGGCGTGATCGAAGGAGTTGGTCCAAGGTATTGCCCATCAATCGAAGACAAAGTACATCGCTTTGCAGACAAAGACTCTCATCAAATATTTCTCGAGCCAGAAGGCTTGACGACAAATGAGGTTTATCCGAACGGCGTTTCAACGAGTTTACCCTTTGACGTTCAATTAGCGTTGATCCGCTCTATGGTTGGTCTTGAAGCGGCACATATCGTTCGGCCAGGCTATGCAATTGAATATGATTATTTTGATCCCCGAGAGCTTAAAGCGACTCTCGAAACCAAAAGTATTCGGGGTTTATTCTTTGCTGGTCAGATCAATGGCACAACGGGCTATGAAGAGGCTGCCGCTCAAGGCCTGATCGCAGGCATTAACGCGGCGCGCACGTCACGCCAAGAAAGCCCCTTTATTTTGCGGCGTGATCAAGCCTACATGGGGGTTTTGATCGACGACCTGATTACCAAAGGTGTGACCGAGCCTTATCGCATGTTTACGTCAAGGGCAGAATATCGCCTCAGTTTACGAGAAGATAATGCTGATTGGCGCTTAACCGAGATTGGACGCGCGTTTGGTCTGGTTGACGATCAGCGTTGGAATCACTTCACAATAAAGCGCGAAGCTGTCCAACAAGAGGTGGCGCGTCTCCAAGGAACTTGGCTTAATCCGCGTATGCTTGAACCTCAAGTTGCCCTTATTCAATTAGGTAAAGAGATTGAGCGCGAGTACTTACTTTCAGATTTACTAAAGCGCCCAAACGTTTCGTATCAATCGCTGGTTAACATCCCATTAAAACCTGGCTTTGCACTGCCTACAGGATTACCTCCCGGAGATGCTGCTGAGCAAGTACAAATTCAAATAAAGTACGAGGGCTATATTTCTCGTCAACAAGAAGAAGTTGAGCGAACACAAACGCAAGAGTCGCTGCAAATTCCGCAAGACCTCGACTTTAACGCCGTTGTCAGTCTATCCATAGAAGTTCGCCAAAAATTCTCCGCACACAGGCCAGAAACCGTTGGACAAGCGTCACGCATTTCAGGAGTCACACCCGCGGCAATCTCTTTGCTTCTGATACACCTCAAGCGACATCAGTATGGCAAAGCCGCTTAACATGACGCTTGCTACAGTTGCGCATCCACAAACGGCACACCAGCGCCTCGCTCAGGCACAGGCAGCACTTGGTTTGTTACCAACCGCTAAACAGCAAGACCTCTTGCTTGAGTTTCTTGAACAGCTCTTGCGTTGGAATAAAACCTACAACCTCACCGCAATCCGCGATCCCGAACAAGCGCTGATTCAGCACGTGTTTGATAGTCTCGCTGTTGTTGCGCCGATTCAACGCGTGACAATGCCTGTCACCCACAATCGCACGACCCTCTTAGATGTTGGCTCAGGTGCCGGGCTTCCGGGGGTAGTTTTAGCGATTATGTTGCCCAATGTAGAGGTCAACTGTATTGATGCCGTTGAAAAAAAAACGACTTTTATCAAGCAAATGATCGGCGTCTTAGCACTACACAACTTGTTCACGTCTCACGCCCGTGTTGAAAACCTTGCGCCCTCAGAGAGCACAGTTGTCATTTCAAGAGCTTTCGCATCTTTGCGCGTCTTTGCAAACCTCGCGGGCGCGCACGTCGCTCAAACGGGCCACTTAGTCGCCATGAAAGCCAAGGTGTCCAGCAGTGAAATCACTGAACTCGAAACCACCACGCTCTGGCGTGTTGATCGCTTTGAGCCCCTCACTGTTCCCGAGCTTCACGCTGAGCGCTGCTTAGTTTGGATGCGTCGCGAAGGAAATCAATGAACACAAACGCCACGATCAAAGCTCGCGTATTTTGCATCGCAAATCAAAAGGGCGGAGTCGGCAAAACAACCACCGCCATCAACCTCGCCGCCGGACTTGTACAGCTCAAGCAACGCGTGCTACTCATCGACCTCGATCCTCAGGGTAACTCGACGATGGGCAGCGGAATTGATAAAAGTGCACTCGCACACAATTTGTATCAAGTCCTGATCAGTGAGGCGACCATTGCAGAAGTTGTCGTCGCCTCTCCCACTGGCGGCTACGATGTCTTGCCCTCAAACCGTGAGCTTTCTGGTGCAGAAATTGATCTGGTCGGCATGGACGCACGCGAATTGCAACTTAGATACGCCCTGGCTAAAGTCGAGCTCCACTACGACTTTGTGTTGATCGACTGCCCCCCAACACTATCGCTTTTAACGCTCAATGGCTTGGCTGCAGCGCATGGTGTGATCATCCCGATGCAGTGTGAATACTTCGCCCTCGAAGGTTTGTCCGATCTCGTCAACACCATTAAACGCGTACACCGCAATATCAATCCAGAACTCAGTCTGATTGGATTATTACGCGTAATGTACGACCCCCGAGTGACGTTGCAACAGCAGGTATCTGCACAGCTCGAAACGCATTTTGGCGACAAAGTATTTAAGACAGTTGTGCCCCGCAATGTACGACTCGCCGAAGCGCCCAGCCATGGTATGCCTGGTGTGGTTTATGACCCTGGCTCGCGAGGCGCGCAGGCCTATATCGCCTTCGGCGCAGAAGTCATCGAACGCGTTCGCGCCATTAAAACCTAACTCAATCTGGCGTGACATGTTGTTTACGCCCGCCCAAAAAAGGAAACATCCATGGTGTCGAAAAAAACAAAGGGCCTCGGTCGTGGACTCGATGCCTTACTTGGCGCCGACGCGCCCAATCTAGGCTCCCTAGGCACGGCGACAGTCGACACGCGTGCTCCCAATACGCTCGCAGTGAGCCAATTGCGCGCGGGTAAATATCAGCCGCGAACCCGCATGGACGAAGAGGCCTTAAGTGAGCTGGCTGATTCGATTCGTGCACAAGGGATCATGCAGCCAATTTTGGTGCGTCCCTTACATGCGGTGCCAGGTCAGTACGAAATTATTGCGGGCGAGAGGCGTTATCGCGCGGCGCAACTCGCAGGCTTGACCGAGGTTCCCGTCTTGGTCAAAGACGTTGCAGACCAACATGCTGCAGCCATGGCGTTGATTGAAAATATTCAGCGCGAAGATTTGAATCCCCTCGAAGAGGCACAAGGTGTTAAACGCTTAATCGATGAGTTCGGACTCACCCACGAACAAGCCGCCACCGCAATCGGGCGCTCGCGTTCTGCCACCAGCAACCTTTTACGACTATTGAATTTAGCCGCCGCTGTACAAACGATGCTACTAGCGGGCGACATCGATATGGGTCACGCGCGCGCGCTGCTTACATTAGACGCTGCGCAGCAAATTCAAACCGCAAATCAAATCATCGCCAAACGGCTTTCCGTGCGAGACGCCGAAGCCCTTGTGACAAGAACCATCAAAGAGCCTAATACTCACTCGACAGCAGTGCTAAAACCGGCCTCGCGCGATGTCCTGCGCCTTGAAGAAACTCTGTCTGATCAGCTTGGAACCAAAGTGAGCTTAAAGGTCATGGGCAAAGACCGAGGCCAGCTTATTATTGATTTTCATGGTTGGGAGCATTGCTCTTCACTCATCGAAAAACTACATCTCAAAGAAGAGTTAGACGCATAAGCCTCACGGGGGCAACTACGAACAAGAAGCTACGCAAACCACCACTGTTCGCCAAGCGGGCGCGTAAAGTTGAGAGAATAGTCATCATCATGAATCAAACCTTAAAAACAATCGAGCCCCAAACGCTTAAACAGTGGCTACACGATGGTCAAGAAATCGCGTTGCTCGACGTGCGCGAACACGGACAATATGGCGAAGAACATTTGTTTTATGTGACGTCTACGCCTTACAGCAAACTCGAAGCAGAAGCCTTAAGACTAGTCCCCCGAAAAGACGTCAGGCTAGTACTGGTCGGCGACGACGAGAACGACTTGACGCGACGTGCTGCCCAACGGCTAGCAGAGCTTGGTTACACACAGCTGCACCTTTTGGCGGGCGGGTTAACCGCTTGGAAGCACGCTGGTTACCAAGTTTTTGCAGGAGTCAATTTACCTAGCAAGGCTTTTGGCGAGCTAGCCGAACATGCTTTCGGCACGCCGCGAATTACTGCAACAGAGTTAAACAAAAAAATTCAAGCGCAAGAAGACTTAATTATTTTAGACGGCCGCCCCTTTGCCGAGTACCGCAAGATGAGCATCCCTACGGCAACCTCCTGCCCCAACGGTGAGTTAGCGTTGCGAATCGATTCACTCGTTAGTCGTACCGAAACCACCATTGTGATCAATTGCGCAGGCCGTACACGCAGCATTATCGGCGCACAAACCTTAATCAATCTCGGAATCCAAAACAAAATCCTTGCCCTAGAAAATGGCACCCAAGGCTGGTTCCTTGCAGACTTCACACTGGATCATGGTGCGACGCGTCGCTACACTGTTCAAAACGACCCCGCGAAGCGCGCCACTCAGCGTGTGCGTGCTCAAGCCCTGGCTGATCAACACGGCGTCACGCGCGTCGCGGGCGTAATTGTTGAGCAGTGGCTAAGCGACACGACTCGCACGACTTTTTTATGTGATGTCCGCTCGCCCGAAGAATTCGCCTTGGGAACTGTGCTGAACGCACAAAACACGCCGGGCGGCCAATTAATACAAGCCACCGATCAGTTCATAGGTGTCCGTGCTGCGCGCTTAGTCTTACTAGACGACGACGGAGTCAGAGCACCAGCAATGGCCTCGTGGCTAGCGATGATGGGCTGGGAAGTTGCGGTCCTAACTGACGGTTTTACGCATGCCTGGAGTGCCGATGCCAGGCACCGTTGCAGCACAAACACAGAAGCCACCCGAACGTGGTCTGTGCTTAGCGCTCAGCAACTGTCAGCCGCGCTCGAGAGCGGCACGCGTTTACTCGACGTTCGCGCGAGTACAAAGTATCGCGAAGCCCATATCCTTGAAGCACAGTGGTCGATCCGACCCCAGTTTGAAGCGTTGACAGGTTGGAGAGATACGGACGTTGTTGTACTTGCTGATGACGCCATCCTCGCAGACCTCGCAGCACGTGAATTAACCGATCTTGGCGCCTCGCGCGTGAGCATCAACACCGAAACCCCGCAAGCTTGGCGCGCCGCTGGGCTGACCGTTGTGGCCACCCCTGACCAACCCACCGACGCACAAAGTCTTGACTATTTATTTTTTGTTCACGACCGCCATGAAGGCAATCGAGTTGCCGCTCAGCGCTATCTTGAATGGGAAATCAACTTACTCAACCAGCTAGATGACCAAGAAAAACAAAGTTACCGCTTACCGGCCTAAGAACGACGCGGGGCTGACCCGCGCCATGACGCACCGCCTAAGACCGGTTTGGTCGTATTACTGCGCCAAGCACCAACAATCATTTGTCCGCTTTCTCCAGGCCACAGGAATCGATAAAAGCCGCCATATCATATCTTTAACGACTATTCGTGCACAAGCCCTTAACTTGACAATGCGTAAAAACTCCCGCATAATCGTTGGTTATCTTGTGGAGAGGTGCCCGAGTGGTTAAAGGGGGCAGACTGTAAATCTGTTGGCCTTGCGCCTACGTTGGTTCGAATCCAACCTTCTCCACCAAGGCCCCAGCGTTC
>JABMMM010000017.1 GCA_013205565.1 Alcaligenaceae bacterium
CGCCAAAGACTGATCTTCGAGAGCATCACTTAAGGCCTTGAACACCACAGGCCACTGCGCCTCAGGCAGCCAGGTCGTGATCGAGAACGGCGGTAGTTTATGAATAAAGGATTCACGCACAACGTTTTCGTTGATCGACTGTGGCTGCACACTTTTCAGACAAGCAACCTGAGCCTGCAATAATTGCGCGCAAAATTCTAGCCAAGGCGATTCACTTTGTTGCGCCGCCAGAACTTGCATACGCGCAGCCCGCGCGGCAAAGAGCTCGCCGGCATCTACCACCACGAGCAACGGCGTATCGTCGTCGGGCATTCCCTGTATTTCGCCAGGCTGTATCAGTTTGACTGCCTTAACGCTCATGTTGCAATCTCAAGTCTCGGTGAGGTTCTAACCGTCTGAAGCGCCGACGGGATTTTCTGACTGCGCCGCGCGCCAGCACGGTCTCTTCATTCAATGCATAAGGGAAAGAATATCAGTCTTCCCCTTATGTCTGTCTAAAACATTCGCTTTTGAGTTGCGCGGGTCTAACTGCGAACACTTGGCAGAGTTATTTGCCGCCGGTAACCTCTTTAAACCAACCCGGATGATGCTTGCGTGCCCAGGCGCGGCTGACCACGCCTGTCCACATCGCACCAATCGTACCCTTCACCCATAGTGCAGCATACACATGGGCGATGATCGTCAAGATCAACACCCAAGCCGATACAGCGTGTACTAGGGCTGCAACACGGGTCACGTCTACCGAAAAGTAGTGTGAAAAGTAAGGCCGCCAAAAAGCCAAGCCCGAGACGACCAACAGGATCATGGTCACGACCATCACCCAGAAAGCAGCCTTTTGCCCACCGTTGTAGCGCCCGACTTCTGGCAAACGATCATGCTGTTTGTTCAACACGTCGCCAAGCTGACTCAGCCACTTTCGGTCATTCGCTGTGATGATATTGTGGTGCCAAAATTTGAAAAAAATCAGCACAAACAATACAAACATCGCCGAACCAATAAACGGATGCAGCACCCGATTCAATGACCCGCCGCCGAACAAGTCCGATAGAAAGAACATTGAAGGATGAAACATCGCCAAGCCACCAAGCGCAGCCAGCGTGAACAACAACGCAATCAGCCAATGGTTCAAACGATCTGAGCCCTTATACCTTACCAATCCCTCTTGATTAGACATGGTTCATCTCCTTAAGACTTTTTCGAGTCGTCATGATCTTCATCCACCGTATCCGGGCCTTTAATCGCGTAATGAATTACGCCAGCAAACACGGTTGCCGCCATGGTCAAGAGCGCAATCGGTTTCATGATGCCTTTCCAGAGTCCAACCGTTGACGAGATCTTTGGATCCGCCGGCAAGCCGTTGTAAGCCGTTGGTTTATCGCCATGCGGCAGCACATACATCACGTGCGTACCACCCACACCTTGTGGGTTATACAAAGAGGCCTTGTCATAGCCGCGACCGTTCAAATCTTTGATCCGTTCGTTGGCGTATTGGATACGTTCATCTTTCGGGCCAAAGGTCAGGGCTTGTGTCGGGCAGGCTTTGACGCAGGCAGGTTCTTGTCCCACAGACACGCGATCCGAGCACAAGGTGCACTTGGTGGCCTTGTTAGTCGTTTGCGAAATTCTGGGTACGTCGAACGGGCAACCTGCCACGCAATAGCCGCAACCAATACATTTGTCAGAGTTGAAATCCACAATGCCATTGTCAAGCTTGACAATCGCACCTGGGCTCGGACAAGCCTTCAGGCAGCCGGGATCTTCGCAATGCATACAGCCGTCTTTGCGAATCAACCAGTCGACCCCGCCTTGGGCGTTTTCGATTTCGTTAAATTTCATGACCGTCCAGGCATTCGCACCGAGTTCAACCGGATTGTCATATGTGCCATCGGTGTCACCAATGACTGGACGGGTTTCGTTCCACTCCATACATGCGACCTGACAGGCCTTGCAGCCAATGCAGCTCGAAATATCGATCAGCTTGGCGACGTGAACTGTCTTGGCCGCCGAAGCGGGTGGAGTCATGGTCGTAGCAGACTGGGCGACGACTTGAAGTGCTTGAATTGCCATGTCGTATCCCCTTATGCCTTCTCAATGTTGACCAAGAACGCCTTGAACTCTGGCGTCTGAGAGTTTGCATCGGCCACATAGGGCGTCAGCGAGTTCGCAAGCTGTGCGGGTTTAGTCAAGCCTTTAAAGCCGAAGTGAATCGGTATGCCCACGTGATAAACCGTCTGGCCGTCGACCTTCATGCCTTTTAAGCGCATCGTCACCACCGCTTTGGCGTGCACGTGTCCGCGAGCAGAACTCACCTTGACCCGATCACCCGAGGCGATAC
>JABMMM010000145.1 GCA_013205565.1 Alcaligenaceae bacterium
CGCATCGCTGGTTAGCAGCCGCGGGCCTGGCACCGGGGTAAAGGGCACTGCCGCCAGCCATTTTGGGTAGTACTGCAGACCGTGGCGCTGATACGCGTCTGCCCAGGCCCAGTCAAATACGAACTCACCGTATGAATGCCCTTTTGCATACAAGGGGACAGCAGCCACAAGTGTGGCTGTTATGGGGTCAACGGTGGTGGCGCCGTGGGTATCCCACAGCAGCAAGTGTTGCGGGTTCCAGCCAGTGTCGGCTGCGACGCTGCCAGACGATTCGAACGCTTTTAAAAATGCATGCTGACACAACACAGACCCACCACTTAAAGTAACAAGCGCGTTCCATACTGATGCTTCGATCTCATCGATATGGTCAATGATTTGCAAATGTAGCGGCTGCGGTGGCGTCATTGGGTTGGGTGCTCTTTGCGACGGGAAAAGGCAATGAGCAAAATGAATCCTGCAATGAATAAAACAGGTAGGTTGCCCACTGAACTGTAAGGCGTGAGTCCGCGTTGGCCTTGCACACTGATATCTAATACTGCAGCACGATGGGGCGGCAAACTCGCGAGGGTGCGGCCCTGTGGGTCGATGACGCCGGTCATCCCCGTATTGGTGGCGCGCAGCATCGGACGTGAGGTTTCAAGCGCGCGCATACGCGCCATCTGCCAGTGTTGCCTTAATGCCCACGACTCTCCAAACCAGCCTAAGTTGCTGAAGTTGGCCAAGATCGTGGCTCCTTGTTGTGGTGCGGCGAGGTTGCCCACGTCGAGCGCTGGTAAAAGCTCTTCGCCAAACACGTCTTCGTAACAAATGTTGGGTGCGATGTGTTGATCGCCCACGGCAAACGGGAGTTGCTGTGCCGACCCTCGGTTGAAATCGCCCATCGGGATGGCTAACAGATTGACGAACCAACGAAACCCCCAGGGCACAAATTCGCCGAACGGGACAAGGTGCTGCTTGTCGTATCGCAGCGCGGTGTGACCACTTGTCAGCGCCTCAAGTGGCGTCGTGTGATCGATGCCAATGACGCTGTTGGTGTAAGTGCCCGTTGCGCGGTCAAAGAGTGCTGCGCCCATCATGAGGGTGCTCTGTTGTTCTGAAGCTAAAGCACGCCAGGCGTTCCAGACGCTTGGGTTCAGTTGGTGTTGAAAAACTGCTAAAGCGGTTTCGGGTAACAGGACGAGCTCAGGCGAGGGTGCGTTTGGTGTTGAGGCCGAAGCTGCAAGTCTGAGGTGTGTCTCGAGCGTGTGTTGAATATGGCTGGGCGTGAATTTGATGTTCTGTTCGATATTGCCCTGCACCAGTCGCACCAATAATGGTCGCCCTTTGTCGGTCGTCCACGTGTGCTGTTTGAGGCCCCAGCCCGCGCCTGCAAGGCACAACGCGACAAGCGCTGCCAGTGCCTGCCTGGGTGGGTGAGAGGGCGTGCTTTGCGCTGCGCAAAGTAGGGCTGCAAAAGCGGCTGCGGCAAACGCGGAAAAAAAAGTTACTCCGTAAACGCCTAAAACGGGGGCCCAACCGACAAACCAACTATCGATGTGGGCATAACCGCTCGTTAGCCAGCTAAAACCCGTAAACAAGGTGCCGCGCAACCACTCTGCAAGGGTCCAGACGGCAGCCCAGCTCGCAGAGGCCCATAAAAATTCGAGTGAGGGTTGTGCGCCATGACCCAGCGACCGAGCGCTAAGTTTGTGCGCTACTGCGCTGGCAAGCGCAGCATAGAGCGCTAAAACGGCACTCAGTGCGACCAAGGCGATCAGGGCCAAAGGAAGCGGCATCAGTCCGTAGGTGTGCATACTAATTGTGAGCCAATACAGCCCCACAACAAAATGCGCCAGCGCAAACAGCCAGGCGCGACGCGCTGCGATGAATGCCGTTGGCGCTCGCCAAGCGCAAAGCACCAGCCAAGCCATCGTCATGAGTTCAAGCGGGCTCAAGGCCCACGCGGGAATTGGGTTTGGTGCAAAACTTAACGCATGCAGCCCACCACCGAGCAACAGGCTAAGTGCTAAGCGCCATTTTAGCCACCAGCCCGCCACGTTTTATTCGGCCTTTCGGTTGAGCGAGGCGTCAATCAGAATACGTCGCTTCACACGCAGCCAAAGTGCGCGTCGTGAATCGGCACGCATCACCTCGATCCGCAGGTCATTGTGCAGGCAAAAATCGCCACGGTGGGGGATCCGTCCGATGATGTGGGCCAACCACCCCCCCACGGTATCGTAGTCGCCCTCTGGAATGTCGGTTGCCAAGGTCTGATTGAAATCCGCGATTTCAGTAGTGGCCAAGACTCGCCACGCAAGGGCGCCATCCGAAAAAATTGTCTGTTCGCCCGCGA
>JABMMM010000018.1 GCA_013205565.1 Alcaligenaceae bacterium
CGTAAGCCATCATGAGAAAAAGCCTTATCTTTCGCGTGCTGAATACTGAATCTCATATTGTGTCTCCGACTGTTTTTTTAACGACAAGAACGACGCGCGTCTGAGTGAGCAGTCGTTGCTCAGCAGAAACTCGACCTTTGGTCACTACGATACTCAATTTAAGAGCTTTCGCAAAGCCGTTTCTTGCAAACCGTTTGTTGCAACGCGTCGCACGCAGCGTCGACCATCGCACCACACCGTATGTACCTTATTCGTGCCTTTACGGCTTGGGTCTGCCTGGTCTTTCTCGGCGAAACCAAGCAAACCCTCGCGATCGATCGTACGCAGATAGGCGGTAACAGTCGAAGGGGCGCTAGCGTCACTCATTGAAAAGCTCCAAAATTTGAACAGGGTCGACAGGTTAGCTGATACGAATCTGAGAGAAAACAACTAGAGTTGCAAAAGGTTATGCATTCAGGCTTGTTTAACGACAGACCCCTACCACGGGATAAAAACAAATCAGCAATTATTGTGCCAAGTTGCTGTTCACCCCAGCTTCGCGTGCCACGCGCACGACATCGGCCACCGTATCGGCCGGCAGCGCGAGGCCGCGGGCGCGATTTTCGGCGTCGGCTTGCTTCTCAAGCTCGCCCGGATAAAAGACCTGCTCGTGACCAGCGGCCAACGGCACATCTTTTAACGATCGAACATACTGGTCGATCTTTTGATGAAACTCAGACAAGGGTTGAAACGCTGCCACATTAAGCGCCACCATCAAATGACCAGCGCCGCTACGATTGACGGGGTCATAGGGGCCGTGCACCTTGTCAAGAAATTGACTGCCCGACAAGACACCCGACAAGATATCAACCATGACACCCATCACGTAACCTTTGTGCCCCGCCATCGGCAAGATAAACCCTTCAAGGGCCGCTTTCGGGTCAGTGGTTGGGCGCCCTGCCGCATCCACAGCCCAGTGTGGCGGAATCTCTTCGTTGCGGTTATTCGCTAAATAAATTTTGCCGCGCGCCACGCCTGAATTCGCCATATCCATGACGATGGGGCCGTAGTCGCCGCCTGGCACCGCAATCGACCAAGGGTTGGTGCCAATCTTCTTTTTCAACCCGCCCCATGGCGCCATATTGGGCCCCGCATTACTCATTAACAGCATCACGCAGCCTTGCTCGGCTGCGATCCGCGTGTAATACATGCAGGTACCAAAATGATTTGAATTGCGAATCGACACCACACCCACACCATGTAACTTGGCACGCGCCACGGCCTGGTCGACAGCTTGGCGAGTAATCACTTGCCCAATGCCGTCATGGCCATCCATCACACAGATCGCACCCGCATCGACGGTCAATGAAGTTTGCGTCACCGCCTTCATGGCACCCGACTTCAGTCGCGCGACATACCAAGCTAAGCGCAATAATCCGTGCGACTGATGCCCCCAAAGGTCAGCCTGCACGAGCGTGTCGGCAGCCAACTGTGCGTCTTGCTCTGGCACACCGATACTTTGATACACCTCTGTCGCGAGCTGTTGCAAGCGGGTCGGATCAAGACGCGAAGGGGTGTCTTGCTGTGCTGTGGTGTCCAACATATTATTTAACTAGCGCGCCATAGACGAGATTTTTGTAAAGCATACGTGTGTGTGTTTTGTGTGTGGGACCTTGCGCCATGATGACTGCTGCAATTTGCTCTTTAGGATCAAGCCAAAAACTTGTTCCCCAAACGCCAGCCCACATTGCATCGTTAACCGAGCCAGGCACCCAGCCCATGCCCTGCCCTTGCCGGATCGCAAAGCCAAGACCAAAGCCGTATCCTGGCCCCGTGTTTGCGATGGTTGTGCCGCCCATTCCAACCGTGTGGTGCGAAAGCATGAGTTCAACCGACTTGCGTGAAAGGTAGCGCTTACCCTCAAACTCACCCTGATTCAGCATCATTTGCATATAGCGCACATAATCACCCGTTGAACCGATTAAGCCTCCACCACCTTTAAAATAACTTTTTCCTGCAGGATTAGCGTTTTGGCGATAAGACTTAAGCATATCGATTTTTAACGGATCGTCATCAAGCGTCTGTGCTAATTTTTTTTCTTGCTCCGCCCCAACCCACCACGTTGTGCAGTTCATTCCAAGCGGTTCGAGCAAGGCTTGAGCAACAATCGCATCTAAGGGCTGACTTAAAACACGCTCAAGCAGCAACCCTAAAACATCAACTGAAATTGAGTATTCCCAAAAAGTACCTGGTTGATGGGCGAGCGGAATTTTTCCTAAGTTACGCAGCATCTCGTCAGCAGTGATATCCACCACGCGCGATTCGATGTTGTACTCCTCATAAAGTGCTTTGATGCGCGTTGATCGCGTCGTACCTAAGTACACAAAACCCGAAGTATGTCGCATCAAATCCTGTACCCAGATCGGACGCGCCAGCGGTACATCGCCGTCCGGAGTCTCGACCTTTATATCTTTGAGCTCGGGTAACCACTTCGTGATGGGGTCTTGCAAGCTCATCATGCCTTGCTCGACCATCATCATCGCAACCGTCGTCACGATCGGTTTAGTCATTGAAGCCAGCCGAAACAGGGCGTCTTTTGTCATGGGCAGGCTACGCGCCGCGTCCAGAAAACCGTGTGCCTCAAAGTGCACAAGCTCTTGGCGATGCACAATCGCCGTCACCGCACCCGGAAACATCCCGGCTTGCACTTGCGTTTGCATCATCTCGTTTAAACGATCGAGGCGGGCACTAGAAAAGCCTTGAAACAAACGCTCAGAGGCAATCATGGTCGGAGTCGGTATTTTTTTAGGTAAAGACGCGTTCACTTTTTAATCCTTCAAGGCATCATGCATAATCACGGAGTGGCCGCCTAGCGCTTTTCTTCGCGCGAAGTCGACAAACGCAAGGTCATCAGACCTAGGGCCTAAAGGTACACTCTTTCGTTAACTTTCAACAAGAGATTCTCAAGATGTCTAAGTTCCGCCCAGAAATGACCGTCACTGCACTCAACGAGCGTAGCGGTGAAAACTTGCCAGGACTGATGGGGGTTGAGGCGCTTGAAGTCTTAGAAAACACGCTAAAAAGTCGGATGGTGTTACGCAAGGTCCATTTCGCGCCAAATGGCTACTTGCACGCAGCAAGCGTGATCGCGCTTGCTGACACGACCTGCGGCTATGCGACCATGGCCCATCTGCCTACAGGCGCGCTTTCGTTCACCACAATTGAACTCAAAAGCAATCATTTGGGAACCGTGCGCGGCGAGGGCGAAGTGATTTTGTGCATCGCAACGGCGCAGCACCTAGGCGGCAATACTCAGGTTTGGGATGCCACCGTTAGCGATCAAACGACCGGCAAAAAAATTGCTTTATTTCGTTGCACGCAAACGATCTTGTGGCCCAAAGAAAGCCCTCAGGCTTAGAGCTTGCGCCCGCAACTAAAACTGCGAGTGTCGCTTGCGGCGTAATATAAGCAAAGTCGCAACGCCCACGAGTGCTAACGACCAGACAATCAAAGGCCCCGTCGGCAGATCAAATAAAGCCGAACCAGCGAGGCCCAATACGTAGCCCACCACAGCCACCAGATAAGTCGCCCACAGCCTCATCCGTCTGGCCTGCAGCTTTGCGGTGGCCAGCGCTGGGATAATGAGCGTCGCAAAAACCAGATACACACCCGCTAGTTGCACCGAGACGGTAATCGCCACTGCGAACAGGCTATAAAAACCAAGGCGCTTACCTTGAAACAAAAACATTGCACAAAGCAACACAGCGGTTGCGATCGCAGAATAAAAAATCTGTGCCCAGCCAATCCAGAGGATTTGGCCAGCCAACAGATCAGCTAAATGTTGCCCACCGTGCGGATCGTTTGCCAGCAACAACACGACGGCCGTTGCCGCTAAAACAAACACGATTCCAATCACGGGTTCTTGATAGCGCGCAGTGATGCGCTCGGTGGCGACTAAGAACCAAGCTGCAACCAACGCGAGTCCGACTGCACCCGCTTGCACCCAGAGCACAGAGGCAGCCTCGCCATACAGCCTAATCACCAGATACGCACCGAGCCCCGCCACCTGAGCGATTGCCAGGTCAATAAAAATGATGCCGCGCTGCAATACCTGCATCCCCAAGGGTACGTGCGTAGCGATCACCAATAAACCCGCACAAAAGGCGGGCACGATGATTGACCAGGACACCTCTGTTAATGCGACAAGCCATGCGTTCATAGCATTCCCTCAGGATATGATAGAGGTTAACTGATTTATCTCTTTAAATATGCCAAGCAAAACAATCATCATTACTGCACTGAGCAGCGAACTGAACCAGAGCTTGGTGCCCAAGCATGTGCAGATTTTTTATTCGGGCATCGGCAAGCTGAACGCTGCCATCGCCACCTTTGAGGCAATCGCACAAACCCGCCCAGAGCGTATTTTGAACTTTGGTACGGTTGGTGCGGTTGCGCCACACGCCAGTGGGCTCATCGAAATCCAGCGCGTGGTGCAGCGCGACATGATTGCCGAGCCCCTAGCGCCGCGTGGTCAGGTGCCCTTTTGCACACGCCCCTTTGAGTATCTTTCAGAATCCGGGCAGTACACCTGCGGCACCGGCGACAGTTTTGTGATGGCAAAAGACCCTTGGTTTGCAGCAAACAACGTCGATGTGGTGGACATGGAGCTTTTTGCAATCGCAGCCGTCGCTTATGCTCACAATATCGCTTGGCGCTCGTTTAAATACGTCACCGATCACACTAACGAAAAGTCGGGCCAAGACTGGCAACAAAAAGTTCGCCATGGCGACAGCCTGTTTATTGAAAAATTAAACGAGATACTCTGAGACGAAATTAATTTATCGCTCTGCTAAACGGTCCAAACGATACCCATCCCAAAACAAGCCATCGTCCGTTATTTTGCTTCGCTATCTTGGCCTCAGACGCGTGTTTACAACACTGCAAAATGGTGAGTCCCGTCGATACCTAGTTGCGCGACTAAACCGAACTCCCAGTCAAGATAGGCTTGCATGGCCTTGTGCGGTGCGTCAGTCCCCTCGTAAGGACGCTTATAGCGATCAATCGGGTCTGACAGTAACGCGGTAGCACCTTTTTCAACAGACTGCCCAGCAGCTTTCCAGGCTTGCAGACCACCCGTCAATACCGAGACGGGCACCTTAAGCAGTGCCGCAATCTCGGCGTGCGCGTAAGTTGAGAGCAAACCATCTGGGCACACCAACACAACCGCCGAAGCCATTGGCAGTCGACTAAGCGCCTGCTTAAATTGCGAGCGCAACACATATTGCGCGCCGGGTATGTGACCTTGCACATACTGAGCATGCTTGCTCAAATCAATGACAACAATTTTTTTAGCGGCTAACTTATTCACTAATGCGGCCACTAACTCAGCGACTACATTGGTCTTTACAACCGGCGGCTTTGCCCACTCAGCGACCCAAGGGCCCGTTTCGGCAAAGATCTGCGCGGGCAAGTCGGTCAACACATAAACATCCCACGCCATTTGCGCTAGCCACGAGGCGGTCATATTGGCACGTACGCCATCTGTATCAACTAAAACGATTCGTGCACCACGCACCGGGGCAACCATCTCTGTCTCTTGCACTAACTGACCGCCTGGCGTCGAGCGAAAGCCCGCAATATGACCAGCGGCATATTCTTCAGGCGTACGAGTATCAAAAAAATACGTCGAACGCTCTGCTTGCGCTTGCCACGTTTGTGCCTCTGACCACGTGACAGGTTTGACCCCCGCACGCTCTGCAACACTGCGCGCACGTACGGCTGCAGTCAGTCTCGTGTGCTCAGAGACGTCTTTAAATTTTCGGGTTTCGCCTTTGTCTAGCGCTTGGCCCGCGAGCGTCCAGCCGATCGTGCCATTACGCAAGGCTGACACTTTATTGGGGATACCGGCATTGATCAAAGACTGGGTGCCGATGATGCTTCGGGTGCGACCCGCGCAATTGACGATGACTTGGGTTTCTGGTCGCGGTGCCAACTCGGCGATGCGCAATACTAATTCTGCACCCGGACAACTGGTGGCAGTTGGAATGCTCATCGTGTTGTATTCATCGTAACGACGTGCATCGACAATCACAATATCTGCGTGTTGCTCAATCAACGCCCTCACTTCAGGCGCCGAGAGCGAAGGCGTGTGTCTCTTGGCCTCAACCAGCTCGCCAAAAGACTTACTGGGCACATTCACATCGCGAAACAGCTCGCCACCGGCCGCTTGCCAGGCGCGCACTCCCCCTGCAAACACCGAGACGCGACTAAAGCCCAACGCCACTAAACGGCGTGCCGCGAGCATCGCGTCAGACTCTAATACATCGACATCTCCTTCATCAAGCGTCACAATCTGCACATCGCGACGTGGCAACTTCGAGTAGGCATCCAGCTCGACCCGTGACAGCGGAAAATTTGCCGCGAACAAAGGGTGTGCCTGGGCGTGCGGATCTTCTTCGCGCACATCTAAAAAAGCGATTTCACGTTTTTCAAGCAGCGCGTTGCGCACATCTTGATATTCACACAGCTCAACAGCATCAATTGGACTAGGTTTAAACACGGCGATTAGTTCCAGAGATTGGGGACAACATCATTGCTGTAGCCAGAGATAAAGGTTTTTTCTGCCCCTGTTAGAGGGTCAAACACATGCCGACTGATACGGCCAATATTGCCACCATAAACATGGATGCTGATCGAGCTCTGGTCCGCATAAAAATTTGCAACCTCATGCACGTCGTGGGTGGCCGGCGAGACACTACACACGCTGCCTCGCGCCAAAACGTGGCTTTCGCCGCGCAAATAGCCACCCCCTGCCTGCTTAAAATAAGGGGTGTCGATCTCTTGGCCACGCAGCATACCGATCAGTCCCCAGGTCATGTGGTCATGAACAGGCGTCTTTTGCCCCGCACCCCACACAAAGCTCACCACCGAAAAGCGTTCGAGCGGGTCGGCATAAAGCAGATATTGTCGATAGAAGTCAGGATGTGGCACGGTAAATACTTCGGGCAACCAGTCATCCTGCGCGACCAAGGTTTTCAAACAGGCCGCGGCTTGCGCCAGTAAGACGGGTTCTGCGCTTTCTTGGGCAACCAAGGCGCTGAGTTCTTGCACAAAGCTTAATAATTTTTGATTGTTCATGGCCAAGAAAAAAATGAAAGCAACGAAGGTGCCAGACAACACGCTTAGGTTCTAGTGTAAGTCGCTGACGTCGCCCCTGAAGCCTTTGACGGCGCGCGCGAGGTGCTCGCTTGTCGCTTAGCGGCGTTCGGCAGGCCATCTACCAGCATAGTAAGCAATACTTAGCAAACTAACCTGCAACTTTGGCTTTCGCAAAACACTCGACTATCGACGGAAATCACTTGAAACTTCTATCAGTCAATCGCGTCACAAATACAACTTTCAGCTAGGGTGGGCTTACTTTATACTTCACCGCTTTAGCGGACTAGTGGAAACCACCTATTTTCCACTTGGTCGGCGTTCGCTTTGCCTGTTTATTTTTTTTTAAAAATATTTAGCCTAGGTATATCAGGATGTGGCTAGTTAGAACCGCGCTAGAGAAGCCTTACACGTTTATCGTGATGGCGATTCTCATCCTGTTGTCTACGCCTCTGGCTGTGATGAAAACCCCCGTTGATGTCTTACCCGAGATCAATATCCCGGTGATCAGTGTTATCTGGAGCTACAACGGCCTGTCTGCCCAGCAGATGGGTAATCGGATTACTCAATCGCACGAACGCATCCTGACCACCACGGTCAACGACATCGAACGCATTGAGTCCCAATCGTTAGGCGGCATTGCGATTATCAAAATATTTTTTCAGCCAAACGTTAATATTCAAACGGCAATCGCACAGATCGTAGCGGTCTCACAATCTGTACTCAGGCAGATGCCACCTGGCATCACCCCGCCTTTAATCATCAAGTACACGGCGTCAGCGATTCCGGTTATTCAACTCGGAATGTCCAGCACCGTACTTGCAGAAAAAGAATTGTTCGATCTTGCACTAAATACATTACGGCCGCAGTTGATCACCATTCCAGGCATTTCGATGCCGTTTCCCTACGGTGGCAAAGTGCGCGCCGTGTCGGTCGATATCGACCCGCAAGCCTTACTCTCCAAGGGCATGACCTCGTCTGATGTCATCAACGCCATCACGAGCCAAAACTTAACGTTACCGGCAGGCACGACCAAAATTGGTGACACCGAATTCAACGTCTCTCTGAACGCCTCGCCACCAAGCATCGCCGAACTCAACAATATTCCGGTGCGAACGATCAACGGCGCCACGACTTTTTTGCGCGAAGTCGCTCACGTGCGCGATGGTTTTTCGCCGCAAATTAATATCGTTCGACAAGATGGGCAACGAGGTCTGCTGCTTACCGCACTCAAGAACGGTGGCGCATCAACGCTTGATGTGGTGAACGCGTTAAAAGAAAAATTACCGTCTTTGTTGCCTTTGCTGCCTGAAGGCGTTGAAGTCAAACTCTTGGCAGACCAGTCTATTTTTGTCAAAGAAGCGATTGCAAGCGTCGTTCACGAGGCACTGATTGCTGCTGTGCTGACTGCCGTTATGCTCTTACTGTTTTTAGGCAACTGGCGTACCACCGTCATTATTGCGATTTCAATCCCACTGTCGATCTTCAGCTCGCTCATCGTGCTTTATCTGCTGGGTGAAACCATCAACATCATGACGCTAGGTGGGCTCGCACTTGCCGTTGGTATTTTGGTTGATGACGCCACGGTTACCCTTGAAAACATTGAACGGCACCTGCATATGGGCAAGGGACTGTACGAAGCAATTATGGAGGGCGCAGGCGAAATCGCCGTGCCCGCGTTCGTTTCGACCCTGTGCATTTGCATCGTATTTGTGCCAATGTTCTTTTTAGGGGGTGTGGCCAAATACCTCTTTGTACCGCTTGCCCAGGCCGTCATCTTTGCGATGTTGGCCTCTTACATCTTGTCGCGCACGCTTGTGCCCACCATGGCGTACCTGCTGCTTGGCCACGCCAGCAAACGTGGGAGGCTTGGCGAGGCAATCTATGCGGTGCACGTACGCTTTAACGATCGCTTTGAAAAATTTCGTACCGCCTACGTCTTATTGCTCAGCCACTTGCTGACCCATCGTAAGCAATTCATCTTTGGTTTTCTATTTTTCTGCGTCGCCTCATGCGGCATCTTTGCTCTGCTCGGGCGCGATCTTTTCCCGCTGGTCGACACCGGCCAGATCAAGCTTCACCTGCGCGCGCCAAGCGGCACCCGCGTTGAGCGCACCGCAATCATCGCCGACGAAGTACAGACCGTGATCCGCACAGTGATTCCTGAAAAAGATTTAGCGGGCATTCTGGATAACGTAGGTCTTCCCAACAGCGGCATCAATCTCTCTTACAGCAGCTCTGGCACCATTGGTGCGTTCGATGCCGATATTATGATCACGCTCAAGCCTGGCCATCGCCCGAGCGAAGATTACATGGAAGCCTTGCTTCCTGAGCTGCGCAAAAATTTTCCGGATATCGAGTTCTTTTTTCAGCCCGCCGACATCGTGACGCAAATTCTAAATTTTGGAATTCCTGCAGCCATTGACGTGCAAATCGTCGGGGCAAATTACACAGCCAATCAACAACTCGCCAGCAAACTCGTCACACGCATAGCAGGCGTCAAGGGCGCGGCCGACGTTCATGTGCACCAACGTTTGGATAAACCCGCAATTGCGCTCAAAATGGATCGCACGCGCATGCAGAGCCTGAACCTCACACCGGCTGACCTGGCGCAAAACGTTTTACTGCCGCTTTCAGGTAGCGCACAAACCTCGCCGTCATTTTGGCTCAACCCCCTCAACAACATTAATTATTCGATACAGGTCCAAGCGCCTCAGGCAAAAATTGACTCGCTTGATGATTTGCTGCGCTTACCTGTCGGGCCCTCTAACGCAGCCGCCTCAAGCGTCTCGGCTGCCGCCAACTCACTCAGCGGTCGAGGGCCACAATTGCTGGGCAATTTAGTCACAGTTAGCCCCACCACCGAGTTTGCAATATTGACGCGCTACAACATTCAACCCTCGATCAATATTTATGCAAACGTGCGTGGTCGCGATCTTTCGGGTGTTGCAACTGATATTCAAAAGATTCTAGACGAGGCTCGGGCAGAGCTTCCAAGGGGTAGCCAGATGGTCATGCGCGGTCAGGTTGAAACCATGAAAAACTCTTACACAGGCCTAGGCATTGGCCTATTAGGCGCCATCGTCTTAGTCTATTTGCTGATCGTTGTGAACTTCCAATCTTGGCTTGACCCGTTCATCGTGATTGCTGCGCTGATCGCAGCTCTGGCTGGGATCGCCTGGATGCTGATTGTGACGGCGACCAACTTAAGCGTCCCCGCACTAACAGGCGCCATCATGACGATGGGGGTCGCCACTGCCAATAGTGTTTTAGTGATCTCGTTCGCACGGCAACGTCTCGCTGACGGTCTGCCCGCTCTGTCGGCGGCGCTTGAAGCAGGCTCAACACGCTTGCGGCCAGTATTGATGACCGCTCTGGCGATGATTTTAGGAATGATTCCGATCGCGATTGGCATTGGCGAAGGCTCAGAGCAAAATGCCCCCCTTGGGCGTGCTGTCATTGGTGGCTTGTTATTTGCCACCGTCTCAACCTTGCTATTTGTGCCGGTTCTTTTTGCTTCTTTTCATCGCATGCTGGCGCTACGCAACGAAAAACGAAGGGCTCTGACATGACCGAAGAACGCCACGCCCATCAGGGGATTCCTGAATTTCATAAGCACGGGCCCGATCACGATTTGAGTCGTGCAAAAGTGGTAAGAAAAACAAAAATTATTGCCGTTGTGCTTTTGTTATTGCTGGGCTTTGGAATGGCCAAGACTTTGTTTTCACGCTGGTCGTACGGTGATGTGCTCGCCCAACGCGCAGAACAAAATAAACTGATGCACGTCTTAGTCACCAAGCCGGCCTTACCCTCCAAAAACGGCCCCAATACTAGACTGGTACTGCCGGGGACCTTGCTTGGCATGAACGAAGCGCAAATTTATTCGCGCGTGAACGGCTACGTCAAACAATGGCTGAAAGACATTGGCGACACCGCCAAAAAAGGCGAGACACTCGCCATCTTAGATATCCCTGAAGTCAACAAGCAAGTCGAAGAAGCCACTGCCAACTTTCAACTTGCCAAAACTGCCTATGACCGTTGGAAACGTCTGCGCGCAGAAGATGCGGTGTCTCAACAAGAATTAGACGAGAAAACCGCCTTATTCAGACAGACCGAGGCTGTCTTAAAAAGGCTACGCGATCTCCAAAGCTTTGGCACCGTGATCGCGCCTTTTGATGGCACGATCACCCGACGTAACGTCAACATGGGGGACTTGGTGAATGCGGGCAACGTTGGCATGGCTCAGGCCCTGTTCACGATGGTGCATGTCGAGAAGTTGCATGTCTATGTCTATTTGCCTCAAGACCGTGCCGGCCAGATCAAGGTCGGTGACGAGGTCTTAATTACGCAAAATAGTGCGCCTGACAAACCAGTAAAAGGTCGTATTGCACGTACCGCTGGCGCCATTGACACGAGCACCCGTTCGCTACAGGTTGATGTCGAAGTGCCCAATGAAAACCGTCTTCTGCTACCTGGCTCATATGTCGAAGTGACCTTAAATATTGCCCTGGGCAGTGCGCTGATCATTCCGACGAACTCGTTGATTTTTGGCGCAGGCGGGCCCTTTGTCGCGACAGTAAAAGACAATAAAATTTTAAAGAAAAAAGTTTCGCTAGGGATTGATTACGGCTTACAGGTCGAGGTTCGCTCTGGCCTGACTGCCGACGAGGACATCATCCTGAATCCCTTGGATTCGATCACGGATGGCCAAACTGTCAAAATCGAAACACCCCAAAAGCGCCCATGAAACGCTCGGTCTCTCTTTGTTTGCTTGCGCTGGCCTGTGTGGGTTGCTCACCAATCGGACCAGATTATGAGCGCCCAGCACTTGAGATACCCGCCAACTGGAAAACGCTGCCCGGTGCAAACCCTGCCCTTTGGAAAACTGCCGAGCCGTCAGACGGCGTACCTAAAGACCGGTGGTGGACAAGCTTTAATGACAAGACGCTGAACCAGCTCATTGAGCGCTGTCTTGAAAACAACAATACTTTGCAGGCGTCGCTAGCGAGGCTTGACCAAGCGATCGCGCAAAGCCAGGCGCGCGGTGCCGCCCAGTTTCCGGTGCTTAGCGCTGCTGGCACCGGTTCGCGCACACTAACCTCTGCCAACCGCCCAACGACAACCTACGACAGTGTCAATATCTCGACGGTACAAAACGACTTCAGACCGCTTGCGGTAATGACCTACGAGATCGACTGGCTAGGCAAAATCAGACGCGACGTCGAAGCCTCGCGCAACACCGCCGAACAAGCCGCTGCCGACACCGAGAACGTGCGTCTTCTTTTGGCGGCACAGGTCGCTAACTCTTATTTTTTGTTACGGCAATACGACGAAGAGATTCGCGTCTTGACCACGATTGTCGGATTGCAAGATAAATTGCTAAGCCTGATCCAAAAGCGTTATGACTTGGGCGCTGCTGGTCAAACCGAGTTGTCGCAGCAAAAAGCACTGACCCAATCGAGCGGTGCGCAACTCGAGTTGCTTAACAATCTTCGCAACCTGCAAGAGAATTTACTTGCGACCCTAACCGCGACCCCTGCAGCCAACTTTAAACTGGCAGCGGGTTCGTTACCGCAAACCTTGCCTGCGTTTCCGGTCAGCCTGCCTTCAAACCTGCTCGAGCGCCGACCCGATGTCGCCGCTGCCGAACGTGCGATGGCTGCAGCCAATGCCCAGATCGGTGTTGCAAAGGCGGCGTTTTTTCCGTCTCTGTTGATTGCGCCGGCATTTTTGGGTGGCGATTCAAGCAATATCACGACCTTGCTGAGTTTACCCTCGCTGCTGTGGTCGATTGGTCTGACCGCCACGCAAACGATTTTTGACGCAGGGCGCACGAGCGCCAACTATCGTTTTGCCCAAGCGGGTTACGCCGGCACACTGGCGAACTATCGTCAGTCAGTTTTAGTCGCGATTCAAGAAACACAAGATGCGATGAGCAATATCCAGCAGTACTCAAGAGCGCTGCTCAAGCAAGACGAAGCCGTCACGAACCTGAATCGCGCTATTAGAATCAGCAGTATTCGTTATCGTGAGGGTGTCGACACCGCGCAAACGCTTGCCCTGCTCCAACAAAATCAGTTGACCGCTGAACGCATCAAGTGGCAGATGCGTGGCAATCAGTTTTTAGCCAATGTTGCCTTAATCAAAGCCTTGGGCGGCGGCTGGGAAGGGTTCAAGACGCCTGAGCCAGAGACGGCAAGGGGTTCAAACGAGCAGGCGCCAAGGACTAACACACCGGCACCATGAGCAAGCCGATCAAGGCGCAGTGAATTTTATTGTTGTTTTAAACTCATTTAGCCAAATTTAATAGATTTTAACGATATAATCTGCTAAATAGCGATAAATATACTTTATTTGTCACTAAAATCACAAATACTCAGGCCCAGAATCAATCATGAAGCTGTTAGATCAACTCACGCGCCCCCGTCAACTCACAAAAGCGTTGGCAGCGGCTCATAATTTGGTGTCTGAGCGTGGCGAAGCCAATGGCTCAAGCATGGCGCAAGAGTTGATTAGTCAATATCAACTACTCGACGAAGAGCAGCGTCATGTTTTTTATACAGCGTTAGCCGAAAAATTCAGCCCCGATCCCGCCGGCTTGGTGAAAGCGGCGCAGGCCTATGCCAGAGAACCCTCGGCGCTCAACCTGATTGCCCTGACCAAAGCGGCTGAGGCCCCCAGACAAGAGCTTTTTAGACGTATGAATCGTGCGCCTGGCGGCACCAAGGCAGCGCTGATGATGCGTCGCGAACTGTTGCGCTTATTAGAGAAACGCCCCGATTTGGCTGCGCTTGATTACGACATCCGCCACTTACTATCGTCTTGGTTTAACCCTGGCTTTTTAAAAATGCATCAAGTCGACTGGCGCTCGCCCGCGCACGTTCTTGAAAAAATTATTCAGCACGAAGCCGTACACGCGATTGATGGCTGGGATGATTTGCGCAGGCGGCTACAGCCTGATCGACGCTGTTTCGCTTTTTTTCATCCCCAACTACCCGATGAGCCGTTGATTTTTGTCGAGGTCGCCCTGTTAACAGAGATCCCTTCTGCCATCGCTCCCCTCGTTGACAAAAAGTCACTCCCTTCTGCGACGCAAAAATTCAAAGTCGCAGTGTTCTATTCGATCAGTAACTGCGAGGCCGGCTTACGAGGGGTCTCGATGGGCAATTTTTTAATCAAACGCGTCGCAGAACACCTAAAAGCCGAGTTCGCAGGCCTAAGCACCTTTGTCACTCTTTCTCCCATACCGGGCTTTATCGACTGGTTGACTCGCAGCCCAAACTTAAATGAAGTCGAAGTCCCCCTCGCCACGCGTACCCGCTTTGAGCACGCGCTTGAGGCCATGCAGCTAAAAAACAAAACCTGGGCGCAACGCTTAAGCGAGGGCTGGACCCCCGACAAAAGCTCTGTCAAAGAACGCGAAGCGCTCACCTCGCTCTGCGCACTCTACCTGACGATTTTTTCTACCCGACGCGGGGGCAGCCCGGTAGCCAAATTCCATCTGGGCAACGGTGCTGAGCTCTATCGCCTGAATTGGGCGGCCGATTTATCCAAAAAAGGCCTGAAAGAGTCTGCAGGTTTGATGGTAAATTACCTCTATAACCTTGGCGCAGTAGAAGAGAATCACGGCCACTTTGCGCAGGGGCAAGTCATTCATGCGCGGGCCGTGGCAAAACTAATCTAATCAGAAGACCATGGGCAAAATCATCTTAGTCATCATTGGTGTGGTGTTGCTTGTGACAAACCCCACAAAAATCGAGTTCGAAGGCTTTGTCAGCACTCAGATCAGCGCCAATATGCCAAGCAAAAATCAACCTGGCGACCGGTTTACCAATCAACTGGTGGGTGGCTTGGTTTCGAAACTAGCCTCTGAAGCGACGCAACGCGATAATTACTATTTATTCTCGATGTACACAGTCGATTTGGCGATGCTTCGTTTCTTTAAGCCCGAATTACCACCGTCGGTCAAAATAGTCGGTATCGGCACCAAATTTATTCCACTCACCGACAACAACGTTTTTAAATAACTGCGCGGAAATCCTCCCCGTTCAGGGGGAGGATGAATAGCGCGGACACCGCAGGTGTCCCTGTTTTTAGCTGATTCAGGTCTGGGCGGTTGTTCGATGTCTTGGTAAACGATCGCGGTA
>JABMMM010000146.1 GCA_013205565.1 Alcaligenaceae bacterium
ATCATTCACTTAACCGCCATCGCAGGCCGCATGGGCCTTGAAATGGATCTCAAAGCCCTTGATCGTATGGGCCGCGAAACCCCAGTGTTGCTCGATCTAAAACCTTCGGGCCAGCACTACATGGAAGACTTCCACCACGCCGGTGGCATGGCAACCTTGTTGCGCGAACTCAAACCTTTGTTGCATTTGGATGCGTTGACCGTCACGGGCCGCACCCTTGGTGAAGAGATCGAAGCTGCGGGCCCCGGCTTTAAGCAAGATGTCGTCAAGACCGCAAAAAATCCGATTTTTCCGCAGGGTGGTATTGCGGTTTTGCAAGGCAATTTAGCCCCAGGCGGCGCGATTATTAAACAATCGGCAGCCAACCCTAAGTTGATGGAACACGAAGGCCGCGCCGTCGTGTTTGAAAATCTTGAAGATATGGCCGATCGTATTGACTTGCCTGACTTAGATGTGACGGTCGACGATATTTTGGTGCTCAAGCACATTGGCCCAAAAGGTGCGGCGATGCCTGAGGCCGGCTACATGCCGATTCCTAAAAAATTAGCCGTTGCAGGTTGTAAAGATATTGTGCGGATTTCAGACGGACGCATGAGTGGCACCGCCTTTGGCACGATCGTGTTGCATGTCACGCCTGAGTCGGCGATTGGTGGCCCGTTGGCCTATGTGCAAAACGGTGATCGCATCCGCCTAAGCGTTGAAAACCGCGAACTGTCACTCTTGGTGAGCGACACCGAGCTTGCACGACGTCAGGCTGAGAAGCCCGCAGTCGTACCCACTGCACAGCGCGGCTATCGCAAACTATTTTTGCAAAGCGTCACACAAGCCGACAAAGGTGCCGACTTTGACTTCTTGATGCCCCCGATGATAGGGGTGGTGCCTAAGGTTAAGTAATAGCTGTGTCTTGTCGAGCGGGCTGAATAGGTTGATAATTCCATTATTCAGTCATCTTTTCTAGCAGGAGGCCATCATGCGGTTAGCACGTGAACAATTAGCAGCGATCCATGATGCTGTTCATTCGGCTGATGCTGACGCACAGGTGTACCTGTTTGGTTCACGAGTCGATGACAACGCTAAAGGTGGCGATATCGATTTGTTGGTGCTCTCTAAAAAAATCAATGTGATGGCGAAGCTTCAAATCTTGGCGACGCTGCACCGACAGCTGGGTGAGCGCAGAATCGATGTCGCGGTATTTGCTGATGCGAATCGTCCTTTCGCCAGGATGGCGCTTGAGCACGGGGTGCTGTTGTGAGTCGCAATAAGCTCGATATGCTCAAAGAAGAAACGGACGGCTTAGCGCTAGCTGCAACCCACCTTCAATATTCTATTGCGCGTTGCGCCGACTTAATTGGGCAAGAGCACTTGCCGCCTGAACAACTCGAAAGGCTTGAGTCATTGACGAGCCGTTTTGCCAGAGTGGCTGACTTATTGACTCAACGGGTCTTTCGTCTGTTTGATGAGATTGAACTTACGGGTACCAGTTCGGTACTTGATCGCATCTACCGTGCCGAAAAACGCGGTTGGTTAGACGCAAGTCAAATGATCAACATCCGCGAATTGCGCAACATGATTGCGCATGAATACGCCGCAGAAAAAATGACTGAAATTTACGCAGTAGTCTATGCGCTTGCGCAGACCTTGTTGATCATTGTTCCCAACGTCACCGCTGCAGCGCAGCGGCTCGTTGCACGCGCGTAATCCTAGTTAGTCACCTCAATCACCGCATCCACCGCATACGCGCCTTGCCCTGCGGGCATGGCGAGTACGGGGTTTAGGTCGATCGATTGCAGCCTTGGCCCTGCGGCTATCGCAAACGCCGAGAGCTGCGACAGCATCTTTGCCAGCGCCTTAATATCGGCCGGCGTACGGCCGCGAGCACCTAGCAAAAGTGGTGCGCCTTTGATTGAGCGAATCATTGCTTCGGCCACATCTTCACCGAAGGGGCAGCGATGCAGCACTACGTCTTGCAAGATCTCAACAAAAATCCCACCTAAACCAAACATGGCCATCGGGCCAAAGACGGGGTCGCAGTGAATGCCTAAAATACATTCGACACCGCCCTTCAATTGCTTGGCAACTAAGACGCCGTCTAGCTTGGCCCTGGGGGCAGCGGTGCGACCGCGTTGCATCAGCAAGTCAAAGCCTGCGCGTACGCCGGCATCGTTTTCAATATCTAGCAGCACACCGCCGATTTCAGACTTGTGCAAAATATCTGGGGAGACGATTTTCATCACGACGGGGTAGCCGATTTTCTTTGCAGCAGTCACCGCGGCGTCAACGGCGGTGCAAACCTCTTCGGGTGCTGAGGGGATGCCTGCTTGCGCAAGTAATAACTTCGCCTGCGCTTCACTTGGATTGGTGTGTGGCAAGCCGAACGGTGCGATCACGGGCGCGACTTGAGCGGCTGGTTTTGCAAAGGCACGACCAAACTGCCCCATGGCTTCAATGGCCACGACCGCGCGAGCAGGATCCTCAAAGACGGTAAAACCATCGCGTTCATATTCGCGAATCTGATCGCGCCCGCCCATTAACGACAAGGCAAAAATACAATTTGGGTGCTTACTGCGCGCAATATTTAATTGCTCGCGCAACCGCGGTGCGATACTGGGAACACAACCTGTGTACGTAAAGAAACCCAAGATTGAACTGTATTTGCCCTCGGCGATCAACGCATCGGTGAAAGTGCTGATCAAGGTCATTTCGTTTAGATACTGTGCAGTGACATCCACGGGATTACGGGGTGCCGCAAACGGCAAGAGCTTTAGCAAGCGCGCTTGAGATTCAGCCGGCATCTCTGGCATTGGCAAGCCAATGGCATCGGCCGCATCCGAAATAATTACGCCGGCGCCGCCACTGACGGTGATCACGCCAAGGGTGTTGTTTTCGGGATAAATCCCTCGCGCAGCCAAGCGGGCGATATCCAACATTTGTTCGGTGGTTTGCACACGCACCACACCTAACTCTTTGAGCACGGCATCGGTCACGCGATCATCGCCTGCGATTGAAGCAGTATGCGATTGTGCGGCAGCGCTGCCGACCGCGCTGCGGCCAACCTTCATCATGACCACCGGTTTGCGTGCGCGGCGTGCGGCTTCAAGGCCTGCGACAAACCCAGCAGCCTCTTTGATGCCCTCTGAATACAGCATGATGACGGTGGTGTCTGGGTCATCCACCGCAACTTGCAACATATCGCCCACCGTTAAATCGGCCTCGTTGCCGGTCATGATGAGCGCAGATAAACCAATATCATTCGCGGTTGCCACGGCCATTAAATGCGCCCCATAGGCGCCCGACTGACTAATAATCGCGACCCCACCCGGCTTTGGAAACTCAAGCTCACAGCCGGTTGCAAAGGTTGCGTAAAACTTATGGACGGGGTTGATCAGGCCTAAAGAATTGGGGCCGAT
>JABMMM010000147.1 GCA_013205565.1 Alcaligenaceae bacterium
CCGTTGAAGCGGTCGAGCTAAGCGTTGCCACCGTAAACGGTTCAACAAATTCTTGCGTCACAGTCGTGCCTTGTGCGGTGCTTGAAGCCCCGGCAGTCGCCGTAGTCGCAGAGGTGGTAGTGGTAGCGCTTGTGGTCGTTGTTGCCGCAGTCGCAGTAGTCGTTGTTGAGGCACTGCTTGAGGTCGCGGTCGTGTCCGTTGACGTTGTCGTGCTTGCGCTAGACGTTGTGGGCGTGGCGGGTGGCGGCGGCGCTGGCGCCACAAAGACAGCCGCACTCGTACTCGCTACCACGGTGGCCACGGCCTGCGTAACAGCTTGATCAATGACAACAGTTGTTGTGGTACCTAGCGCCACAGCCCTGGCTGTGGCGGCTTCGGCAGCTGCTTTCGCTGCCGTGGCATCGGCTGCGGCTTTGGCAGCTGCAGCGCTTGCTGCAGCTGTAGCGGTGGTGGTAGTGGTTGTAACGGATGTGACGACAACCGAGGTGTCGTCACCACCGCTGCCTGTGCCACCACCCCCACTACTCGCTGGGTTCGTCACAGTGACCGACACAGGACCGCTGGTCGTGGTTCCTAGGTCAATATTATTTACTTTAAAAACTGAGGAAAGGGCCGCGGTACCATTTAAGGTGACGGGTCCGTTTGTTCCGGCCTCATTTACACCAAAGTCCTTCTCCAAGGACAGACTCGCGCCTGCAGTACCGGTCAGAGTCGACGACAAGAACACCGTACCACCCAACTTGAGTGTAAACCCACTCCAGGTCAACGGGCTTAGTATGTTCAGTTCGGTCCAGGCTTTCAACCTTACAGGTCCGGTGCTTGTAAACTGTACCGTATTCACAGCATCAACGTTTGTATTACTCAAGACCAAAGGCCCATTCGAAGAGGTGAATTCTCCTCCATCCCAAGCGATTTTATCTGCTTTGATTCTGGTGGTACCCGCATCAACTTCCACGGCTGAGTTCCAATTGAACTTAGTATTGGCCGTGAGACTCAAGTTGTGAGTGCTACCCACACTCAGCTTGGCATTCAAATTCAAGGTGTCTGCGGTAATTGTTAGGCCTCCGCCTGCGCCGTTAAGTACGGTGTAGGGAGCATTAATATTCACGATTCCCGCATTCGCGATAGGTTCGGTGGCGTTGATTTCAAATAGACCGGTCTGATTCACCGCGCTCGTCACATTGACGATCAAGGCGCTTAGTGTAGAAGCTTCACAAAATCCACAGGCAGTCAGATTGTTGGCGCCTAGGTTCAGCGTGCCCGAGGACGCGTTCGCAATTATATTGGCAGATGAACTGAGATCACCATTTATTGTGATCTTTGTCGAACCGAAGCCACCACCGATTATGATGTCGCCACCGGTACTCGTTACTGGTCCGCTTATTTTGATCTCGGTCGCGTCGAAGGTCGCCCTACCGGCGCCGACGCTGCCAACATTTTCAATCGTCACTTCCGAGACGTCACTCGCCGGTGCACAGGGCAGCAATTGGCACCGCTCTGCTGTAAAGAGTCCATTAGTAAGTTCGATTGCGGCCGACACCGTGATCTTGTTCGATTTTAAGGTTAAGCTGGCCGAGCCTGTGTTCTTGATTTGTTGATTTATTGCAATTCTTCCTGCCACAGCGGTCGTCTCCAAAATCAAACCATTATTGCTGATCCAAACAATCGGAGCGTTCACGGTAATAGTTTCGATAGCGGACAATGTGATCTCGTTATTCACTAACAGGCCTTCTAGGTCAGACGCTTTCACGTTTGAGCAATTGGTCAGAGCTGCTTGGGTCACGCCACACCCTTTTTCTGCACTAGTGCTAGCCCCGCTAATCACGATGTTTGTAGGATCCAATAGCCAGAGCCCAGTCCGACCTTTCGGTGCTGAGGTATTTACAATAATTCCGCCCACATCCAACCGATACCCAGACGTTTCAATAAACCCACCGTTGCCACCTTGCGACCCACCGCGCGCAAGCAACGACCCTGCAACTTGCGTAAACGCCAAGGGGTTCGTCAAACTTGTAAACACCAAAATCTCACCACCATCACCACGCGTCAGCGCCGACGCGTACAAGCGCGCACCCGCTGCGATCGTGGTTGACTCAGCCGGCGTAAAACTTTGCGTGCGTGTGTTGGGACCACCGCCACCCACCGCGATTTTGCCGCCACCTGCATCGCCGCTCACATCCAACTTAGCAGTTGCTTTAATTTGAATTTTTTGTGCATTCACATCAATCGCACCGCCGGTTTGACCAGCACCTTTTCCGCTTGCGTTCAAATTGCCCGCAATACTCACCGAACCGGTACCGCCATCCAACACGATCTTGCCGTTCGCCATCTGTGCAGAGGTCGCGGCCACCACACCACCGGTATTAATCACCTGCCCCACCACTTGCGAGGCGGCGCGCGCAGTCATCAGTACACGGCCACCTGCCGCTTGAATCGAACCCGTGTTGTCGACAACCGCTTTGCCATCTGATGGCGTTACATCAACAGGGGCTGTCACCACAAACGCCAAGGTGTTGTCACCGCTCAGATCAAGCGTAAACGCTTTAGCACCACCCAACACCACTTGCCCTAGGTTGGCTTCGATGTAGCCTTCGTTGCGCACCGCTTCGCCCGCCAGCACGGCATAGCCACCTTCGGACACAATAATGCTGCCTTGATTCACAACACTTGCACCAGCCACGCCGCCGTCAGTGAAGGCGTAATTGCCTGCCATAAATTGTTGATCAGTCAATGAACGCGTAGTGGCTAGAAAACTACCTGCAGCAACCTGACCATCGGGTGCGATCAGTACGCCATTAGGATTCAACACCCATACTTGGCCATTGGCCTGCAGTGCCCCTTGAATGACAGAGGCTTGTGTACCTGTGACGCGATTCAATGCAATCGACGAAGCTGAGGGCTGCACAAAGCGCACCGTCGAGCCGCTACCAATTGAAAAATTGCTCCAATTAACCACCGCTTTATTTGAAGTTTGCTTAATAGTAGTTTGCGCGGCAGACTGCGTGATCGTGGCAGAGCCTGCAGAGACTGTGCCGCCGCTGGGGCCTACGGCATATACAGGTACCGCACCCAGACAGCCAAATAGCGCAAGCATACGCAAGCGAATCAACGCGTTAAGCGTGACTTGCAGACACAGCAATAAGGTAGAGATCACTCGTTTCAACAAAGAGGCTCACGACTTAGCAAAACACACAATACATTTTGGATTGTGTGAAGTTTGCTTGATGAACCTGTTGCACAATCGTGAAACCGGCACCTAACCTCACTGAAGAGGTACATCGTGCATTTATGCGCTTAGCTTTGCATTTTTTGTCGAAGAGCGAGCGATAAAAGTATTCAAAAAAACAATTCAATCTTTCAAAGATTTAGCTGATTAAGATCACAAGCGACACGAACATTAACGCGCAACACTCGCTAAGCCCGGGCACACCCTTTTTGCAGTCTGCGCAGTTACCTTCACTACATCTTCCACCGAGCACCCACGCAGTTCAGCAAGCGTCTGCGCAATCTGCAACACCTCATGAGGTTCGTTGCGAGCCCCCTTCTCCAACCAGGCTGGTGAAATATCCGGCGCATCGGTCTCAAGTACTAAGGCGCTTAACTCAAGCTCTGTCGCCAAGCGCCTAATCTGCAACGCACGTTCAAACGTCATTGCGCCACCGATGCCCAGCGCAAAGCCCAGTTCTACAAATTGCTGCGCCTGTTGCATACTGCCATTAAAGGCATGTGCAATCCCGCCACGCACACGATGGCGTCTCAAGTATTTCAATAAGGTGTCTTGCGAACGTCGCACATGCAACAGCACCGGCAAATCAAATTCAAGCGCGAGCTTTAACTGTGCTTCGTAAAATAATTCTTGCTTAGCGCGTGGCTCGCCTGACGAAATTTCAGGGATAAAAAAATCGAGTCCGATTTCACCCACTGCAATTAGCTTTGGATCAGAACGGTGTTGCAGCAAAGCCTCGCGTAGTTGCTCTAAGGCCTCTGGCTCGGCGCGCTCAACATACATCGGGTGAATACCAAGCGCATAAAACCCTTGCGTAAATGAATGAGCTAACACGCGTACGCGCTCAAAATTAGCCACTTCAACCGCTGGAATAACAATCGCTTGTAATCCAGCAGCTTGTGCCCGCGAAATCACCTGCGCGCGGTCGTGGTCGAACTCTGCGGCGTCTAGATGGCAGTGCGTATCAAACAGCATCGCGTCAAGAGGCATCCACCAAGCGCCCTGCTTCCATGTAGAGGCGGCGATCGGCTAAGGCAGCAAGCTCTTGATCATGGGTCACAATCAAAAAGGCAGTTTTTGCCTCAGCGTTCACTTGCTTGAGTAAGCGAAACATTTGCTGTGCGGTGTGGCGGTCAAGATTACCCGTGGGCTCATCGGCCAACACGCACGCAGGCTTTGCCACCAACGCTCGCGCCAGGGCCACGCGCTGGCGTTCGCCACCCGATAACTGACCCGGAAAATGCTGCACCCTTGCCTCTAACCCCACCAGTTCAAGAACCTTTTGCGCCTCAGTACGCGCGTGCTCACGCGACTCGCGTCGCACGATCAAGGGCATGGCTACATTATCTAAAGCCGAAAACTCTGGCAGCAAATGATGAAACTGATACACAAAACCCAAGGCATGATTGCGTAGGCGACTGCGTTGAGCTTCAGACAAGCCGTCAGTGGCTTGTCCAGCAACCGTGATCGAGCCCGAGCTTGGCAAATCTAACAAACCCAAGGCATGCAACAGCGTGCTTTTGCCAGAACCCGAAGCCCCCACCACCGCTACCATCTCACCGCGTGCGATCGCGATACTGACATCCACCAATACATCGATGCGGTTTACATCGTCGTCATAGTGTTTGGATAAGTGCGAGGCTTGCAAGGCAAAATCAGTCATGGCGCAAGACCTCAGCGGGTTGCAAACGCGAGGCCCGCCAGCTTGGATACAGCGTGGCTAACAACGACATGATCAACGAGGTGATGCCAATACTCGTAATGTCAGACAGGCGTGGATCAGAGGGCAAGGTGTTGATGAAATAGATTTCGCGTGGCAAGAACTGGGCACCGATCATGCGCTCGATCGCAGGCACGATCACGTCAATATTCAGTGCGAGCGCCGAACCACCCAGCACCCCTAACAGCGTGCCGATCACACCAATCAAGGCGCCTTGCACCAAAAATATGCGGGCAATTTCACCAGGCGTTGAGCCGAAGCTGCGCAAAATAGCAATATCAGATTGTTTATCTTTTACCGCCATCACGAGTGATGACAACAGGTTGAAGGCTGCAACCGCCACAATTAAAGCCAAAATCAAAAACATCATGCGTTTTTCAGTTTGCACCGCGGCAAACCACGTGCGGTTATTGCGAGACCAGTCTGCCACGGCCACCGTGGCTGGTAACAGTGGCACCAGCTCTAGCGCGATTTCAGGGGCGCGATGCATGTCATTGACGCGTAGCCGCACGCCTGCCATGGCGCTATCGCGAAACAGCTTGGCCGCATCGGTCACATCCATAAACGCCAACGACGAGTCGTACTCGTAGTGACCCGAGCGAAACGTACCCACCAAAGTGAACTGGCGCATACGGGGCGAAAAACCTGCTGGGCTGATATTGGCAGACGGTGCGAGCATCATGATGGTTTGCCCGATGCGCACGTTCAACACATCGGCCAGATCTTGCCCAAGCACAATGCCAAATTCGCCCGCCTTCAAGTCGGTTAAACGACCACGCACCATTTGGCTACCGACTGCCGATACATTTTTTTCAGTTACCGGATCGATACCACGCACCTGCACGCCGCGCAACTCTTGCCCGCGCATCAACATGCCCTGCGCCGATACAAAGGGCGCACCCGCCAAGACCGCTGGTGATTTTTTTGCCGCCGCGATCAGCTCGGAGGCTTGGCTCAAGGTGAACTCAGCATCCGCCCCTGGCGCAAAGATTTCAATGTGCGGTAATACCGACAACATGCGATCGCGCACATCTTTTTGAAAACCGTTCATCACCGATAAAACCACGATCAGGGCGGCCACACCCAAGGCGATACCTGCCATCGAAGTTGCTGCCACAAACGAAACAAAACGATCGCGTCGGCCTTTGCGACCGCGCAAGCTGCTGAGGCCCGCATAACGAGCGCCAATCCACAATTCGTAAGGTAGTTTGAACACAGCGGCATTATTACATCAAACTTGTGACTGGCCACCCAGCATCCCACTACAATCCGGCTATGTATCTTTTGATTCCTGGGGCACTGCCCCCCTCTAACATTGCCAAAGACCTGATTCCACAGGTTGAACAGCATTGCCCCGCCCTTGTCGAACGTCTAAAAACGCTGGTCGCGACGATTCAAGAACTTGCGCCTGAGCACACGGGCTGCACGCCCTTTGAAGCCGTCAAGCTGCAACAATTGGGCTACACCCCGCCTGAGGGTGCGAACTTGGGTACTGGGCTGGCTTCACTGCACGCAGGGGTCAAAAACCCCTCTGAAACCGTCTGGTTGGCCGAATTAAGCGCCATTACAGTCGGGCGCGAGGGCGCAACGATTGCCCACCCGGCCTCGTTTGAGGTCACCGCTGCCGAGGCTGATGCCTTATTTGATGCAGTGTCGGGGCTGTGGGCCGACCGCGCGATCTCGGCCTTGCCGATTAACGCCAGACAATGGCGAATCTGGCTTGACCCAAGCGCGAGCACGAGATCGCTCACGCCTGCTGCGATGGCTGAAATGAGATTGACAGACTGGTGGCCGCAAGAGGATAGCCTTCGCGAGTGGCGCCGTCTGTTGAACGAAATTCAAATGGTGTGGCACGAGCACCCAGTTAATCTGGCTCGCGCAGAACGCGGTGAAGTGCCGATCAACAGTTTGTGGCTGTTTGGTGGGGCGCGGGGTTGGAGCCCAACTCACTCTGCGGTGCAGACTGCTGCCGAGCCTCAGAACCGGAATCGAGCTCATAAAGAAGCCTTGGCCTCGAATCAGCCCCAGGCAGCCGCCCTCTCTTCAACCCTCATATACGAAGGCCTGCACGCACCCTACCTGCAAGGCGACTGGGCCGCGTGGATTGCCGCGCTACCCGCTTTGTCTGAATACCTCAGCACACTCGAGCGCAACACAAGCTTGACCCTGACAGGTCAACAACGCGCGGTTGTCTTGTCGCCCGTACGCAAACGTTGGTGGCACTTCGTACTCGCCCCACGACCACAATCCTGGAATACCTGGTGGAATCTCCCAAACTAACGATCCGACGCGTCGATTTAACGACCACCCAACGGCTTGAGGCTTCGGGGGTGCACCCATTGCTCGCCAGACTCTGGGCTGCGCGCGGCATTACTCAAACCAAAGACGTGCAGCTTGAGTGGCCGGCCATGCTGGCCCCCACCACCCTGACCCACGCCGAGCATGCGGCCAAACTGTTAGCCGATGCGATCGCAGCTAATAAAAAAATGCTGATCGTGGCGGATTACGACTGCGATGGCGCCACCGCTTGCGCAGTAGGCCTGCGCGCCCTACGGGCGATGGGCGCTGACGTCGATTATTTAGTACCCAATCGTTTTGAAACAGGTTATGGGCTGTCGCCCGCGGTAATCGACTTAGCCCTGCTGCATCGC
>JABMMM010000148.1 GCA_013205565.1 Alcaligenaceae bacterium
GCACTCCGTAACGTGCTGATCACGAGGTTAGTCGCGATCTCAAGAGGCATATCCGTAAAGCGGCCTTGCTCAATGCCTTGTGCGACATCGTTTTTGATATCTTTATAGCCTTTGTGATGTACGTCTTTAAACGGCCACTCACTTTTAAGCAATACCCTAGCTAGCAATGGCATACGGCTGAAGATCCGCATTGCCATTTTGGTTTTAGTCGCCACGCGCATGGGGATGTCAAGAATCGTCGATCCGGCTGAGATAATTGGCTGAGCGAGCTCATGCCCTGCTTGTTTTGCACTGACATTGAGCAAGTCGTCAATGCTGCGAAAGCATTTATAGAAGGCGCCGCGAGACACTTGAGCGTGCCCGGTCAAATCTTCTACTTTGATTTTGCTGGTAGATTCAACTGCGACCAAATCGGCGCTACTTAAAACGAGTTGCTTGCGCACCTGCTGGCGCTGCATTTGGTCATCGTTAAAGAGATGCTTAATAATCTTTGCCATGCCTGATTCTAGATGACAAAGTTATGCACCGCTCTTAAATACTCGCAAATAACCTTATTGGCAGCAATGTTTAGACTAAGTTTATTTTATTTTCAATTTACTTGGAATTGATTTCGTTGGATTCGCTTTTTTTGCTTAAGAGCGCGTTGTCGCGATTTTGCCGAGGAGCCCCGTTGCTGGCAGTTTCGGTAAAGCAGGCATTTGAGCCTTTAATAAATCATCTGTTGTGTTTGGATTCAGACCTAAACCTATCAGCACTGGGTAAAGCACTTTGTTCTCATAAGCTGCAGAGGCTGGTTTACCAAGCATGGCATGAACACCACCAATGAGGCTTCCGACTAAAAGATTGCATCCAATTGAGGCAGGCATTTTTGTAAATGCCCCTTCTTTGATGCCCAGTTCAACGTCAGAGCCTATATTTTTAAATACGTTGACCTCGGGGCTATGGCTAGGCCAAGGTAGTTGAATAAGAAAATTTCCTAGAAGCGGAATTTTTACCAAAAGACGCATTGTGAGCTTTGCAGTGATGATCAACCGAGTCGCAGTGTCTGGAATTTGGTCCGTTACTGCTTCGATCTCGGTGTTGAGTTCGTCTGATAACTGACTGGCGAGCGCAAGCACCGCCGCCTGCACTGACGGAAAGTATTTGTAGAAACTACCCCGCGAGACTTCGGCATGATTGATGATGTCTTCAACGTCGATTTCGTGAATCGATTTGTCCGACGCTAATGCCAACGCGCTAAACAGCAGGGCGTTTTGCATTTCCTCGCGACGTGAGGCTGCAACTCTAATTCGATGATCTTGAACTTTTAACATAAGGGCAGTTTAGGTCAGTTTGACGGTTTTTAAAAACAACATTAAGAACAAGTTGATCGATCATTATTTTTCGACATATTGTACGCCGCTGGCGTCCAACATTTCAACGGCGCAATTAAGGCAGCTTTCACGATTGCGTGATGGTAAATGCTTATGGTTTAATGTACCGATCGTCATTATGACAGTTGGTTTAGTCTGGTTTGTTGCAAAGAAACGCAAACGCTTATCAGAAACCGCATAAATCGGAAAAAATATGAGTAGCTTAAAAAAATCACTTAGCCATGGCATGATGTTTTTGGGTGCGTTGACGTTGTTGGCAGGTTGCGGAGACGGAAGCACGTCTAAATCTTCTACCTCAAGCAGTGGAAGTGACTCCGGAACGCCAACCATACTGGTGACCGCAGCCAATGGCACAAGCACGCAAGTCTGTGCCCCCAATGGGCTCTGTATCTCACCACTCTTTACTAAAGTCGGGAGTGTTGCAAGCAAATATTCAGTGGCGGCCACCAGCTGGACCAACACCACCACGAACGTCATGACGCTTGCTCAAATCCCTTATGTCGAGGGCGCGGTCACGGCTGCACAGATCGACCCAGCAGGCAGCGTTTTTTCAATGACAACCGATGATAAATATCGCTACTTGAAAGGCAATGGTTTGCCGAGCACGCCAATGGGAAATTTTCCGGTGCAGCCAGGCACTGCGGCCTACCCTTATTACTCAGCCTTGCCGGGCGGAACAGATCCGCGAACGGGTAGTAACTATTCGTCTGCAGCAGCGATTGGTATTTCGCCTTATGACCTGACCAGTAAATTGCCCTTAAACCCGGTGGTAACCGGTTTTAATCCGATTAACTCGCTGATCATCGGCATCACGTTGACTGGGGCCGCTTGGCATGTAGAACTCGCAAACGACTCTAACGGTAATTGGTATAACCCGACCAATCCACTTCCTCATGATCAGTGCTTTGGGCATCCTTATGCTCAGCAATATCACTACCATGGTTACTCGTGGAAGTGTTTCCCGAATCAGGGCACCTCAGGTCATTCGCCCGTATTTGGTTTCGCACTGGATGGCTTTGGGATTTTTGGCCCGCGAGGTGTAGATGGAAAGATGGTGACGAATGCTGAATTAGATGCATGTCATGGTCATACACACCCCGTTGAATGGAACGGTACGATTCAAAATATTTACCATTACCATGTAAACAATCAATTTCCTTTTGCTGTTGGGTGTTTTCGAGGGACTCCTGACTATAACGCGGCACTGGGCTCCGCTGCCATGCAACAGGGCATCCCTTATTCTCAATTGCCTAACCTCGCCGTACCACAGTAATGGTAAATTGACTCGCCCCTAACGTGCCCTACAAAATCAGTGCGGTGAGCGCTGGCAAGAGCCAAACTTTGGCTCTTTTGCACCCGGGCGAGGTACTGGGGTGGGGTGGGGCGGGCAGTGGGCGCTACTCTTCAGAGAATGTCGATATCTGTAGCACTGGCAGCGCGAACAAAGACCCAGTGTACGTAGGGCAGTCTGCACGGTTTTCTTTCGTGTCGGCAGGCTACGGTGTCAGCCTAGGGTTGTCGGCCAAACAAGAGTTACTCGTTTGGGGTTGGAATCCACTTGGTGTTGGTGGCGATCAGGCAGTTTCTGAGATACCCGCTCTGATAAAGGCCGTCAGTGCACCGGTCTGTGTTGCGGCAGGGCAGTCAATATTCGCCGCCATCGACCAAGCTGGCAGTCTCTTCACGTGGGGGCTCAATGTTGATCAAGCTTTGGGCCGAGCGACTGAACAAATGAATGCTTTACCCGGCGTAGTGAAGGGTGTACCAGCCATGCAAGCGGTAGCATTGGGCGACAACTTTATGATTGCGTTGTCGCGCGAAGGTGAAGTTTTTTCTTTTGGCAGTAATTCTGCCGGGCAATTAGGGCTCGGGCATTTAAGAACCGTAGGCACTGCCGAGAGGGTGCTACTCACTGCCTCAATTAAAAGTATCGCCGTCGGTGCGACTCACGTCTTAGCGCTTTGCCGTGAAGGCAATGTTTACGCTTGGGGTAGTAATCAATACGGGCAATTAGGGCATCAACATAAGCGCTATGACAGTCAACCGACTTTGCTTGAGATGTCAGAAAAAATAACAGACATTGCAGCCGGTACGCATTTTTCGTTAGCGTTAACAGAATCCGGTAACGTCTACGCTTGGGGCTGGAACGGTTTTGGCCAGCTTGCCACAAACGACACTCGGCCTCGAAGCGCGCCCACAAAAGTGTTGGGTCTGAGTCAGATTCAAGCAATCGCAGCGGGTGAAATGCATGCTTTGGCGATTGGCAAGCGTGCTTTGTACGGTTGGGGCAGTAACGACGCGGGTCAGCTGGGTCGTGCAGCCCAACAACAATTGGCGCCGTTCCCCTTTTGGGAAAATAGCTAACGTATCCATGACTCACGCGCACATCACCAACGAC
>JABMMM010000149.1 GCA_013205565.1 Alcaligenaceae bacterium
GGCATGCGCCGTGTCACGGCAAATATGCCCTACGGCGCAGTGCTAATCGCGCTGGCCATCGGCGACCAAGATAGCGTCAAGCAAGAGCATTGGCAGATCTTTAATCTGACTGGGATCACTCATTTAGTCTCAATTAGTGGTTCGCATGTGACGATGTTGGCTGCGGTTGGCGGATGGTTCATGCTTTTGATCATGAAGCGAGCGCGCTGGCGCGGACACCTGCTGTGCGAACGCGTACCTGCGAGGGTGATTGCGACACTTGCGGCGATGCTAGTGGCCTGGCTGTATTGCTTATTGGCGGGTTGGGGTGTGCCTGCGCAACGTACCTTTTTCATGTTGGCCTGCGTAGCGGCATCGATACTCGTGCGCCACACTCTGTCAGCCTCACGAGTGCTGGCAGCGGCGGCAGCCGTGGTGGTAGTGGCCGATCCGTGGGCACCGTTGGCAACCGGCTTTTGGTTGTCGTTTTTGGCCGTTGGTATTTTGTTTGCGGCCGGCGCGGCGGGTAAAAAGCTCGGTCAAGCCCACTCGGTTTGGCACCGCGCCAAAAAAGTGTGCGCTGAGGCGACTCGCTTGCAATGGCTCATCACGGTCGCGATGCTCCCTGTCTTGGCCTTTTTGTTTCAGCAAGTCTCGCTGGTTTCACCGTTCGCTAACGCGTTCGCGATACCTGTATTGACGTTTGTGGTGACTCCGTTGGCGTTGGCCTTAGCGCTCTTCGGCTTGGTACCTGGTCTAGGCTGGCTAGCCACAGCAAGTGGTGCCCTCGCGCATTGGGCGCTTGAATACACGTTGATCCCAGTGACATGGTTAGCAAATTTGCCGTGGGCAAGCTTTGATGTCGCCGCAGCACCTTTTTGGACCTTGGCGCTTGCCGGTGCCGGCTTGTGCTGGGCGCTCCAGCCCCCCGGTTGGCCCGTGCGTTGGGTGGGATGGTGCCTGCTCTTGCCCGTTTTGTCTTTTGAGCCACCACGTCCTGCGTTGGGGCACTGGAGGCTTCTTGTTTTTGATGTCGGGCAGGGCGGCGCAGTCCTCTTGCAAACTCAAACGCACGATATTTTGTTTGACACGGGACCACGTCAGGGAGCCAGTGACGCCGGTGCCCGAACGATTGTGCCAGGCTTGCGAGCGCTAGGCGTACGAAAACTCGACAGCGTAGTCGTATCTCACGCCGACAGCGATCACGCAGGCGGCTTACTGGCGGTGTTAAAGGCGTTACCGGTCGGCACGTTGTACAGCTCCTTTTCGTTTCAAGAGTGGCTTAGGCGTGCGTCGCCCGCGAGCGCCCCAGCCACGCTAAAAAATGAACCCGCGCAGGCACTGTTGTGCGAACGTGGACACGACTGGGAATGGGATGGCGTGCAATTTCAATTTTTGCATCCTGAGGCAATGCAACTTGTTGTAGTGCCCACGCGGTTAAGCAAGAGCCGTCCCTCAAAAAACGCGCAAAGTTGTGTGCTGCATATCCAGGGCGCACACCATTCGGCCCTTTTGCCTGGGGACATTGGCGTTAAGCAAGAGCAACTTTTGCTTGAGCCGCGCGCTGCCAGCACGCCCACAGAACTGACGGCCGATCTGGTCGTGGTGGCCCACCATGGCTCTGATACGTCTTCTTCACCGCTCTTTGTGCAGCGTTTAGGTGCGCAACACGCGATCGTGCAAGCGGGCTATCTCAATCGCTTTGGGCACCCGCACCCGTTGATTAAGCAGCGCTGGCTGCAGGCTAAGGCCAAGTTCTGGCAAACTGATCGTCATGGAGCCCTCGTGGCAAGGTCTGGCCCCAAGGGGCTGTTTGTTCAGCCTTATAGCCAACTGCGGCAGCGCTATTGGCATCAAAGGCTACCCTAGAACCACTACAATAGGGAATAGTTTTTTAGGAACACCCCTTATGGCCACCCCTCGCCTTAAAGCAGTCATGTGTAGCAGCCCAGCTGGGTTGCATCGCATGGCCTATACCGAATGGGGCGATCCCTCTAATAAAAAAGTTGTGCTGTGCGTGCATGGTTTGACGCGCACGGGTCGCGATTTTGACGTCTTAGCTAAGCGTTTGGCTCAGGATTATCGAGTGGTGTGCCCCGATGTGGTTGGTCGCGGCATGTCGGATCGTCTGGCAAACCCCGCTTTCTATGCCGTGCCCCAATACGCCGCTGACATGGTGAATTTGGTTGATCGCCTGCAACCCTCTGAGTTGCACTGGGTGGGTACCTCGATGGGTGGCTTGATTGGTTTGGCTTACGCTGGTGCGCTGGCGTTAGCCCGCGTGCAACAACAAACGCTGACGCCCGCTCAACACTACTCAAGCTTGCCCTCAACGGGGGTTCGCTTGGATCGCCTTGTGCTCAACGACGTGGGGCCACGCCTTGAGCCAGTATCACTTGAACGCATTGGGCAATATGTAGGCGAAGCGATTGAGTTTGCGAGCTTTGACGATGCAGTCCAGTATGTTAAAAAAACAGCAGCGTCGTTTGGCCCGCACACTAAGGCGCAGTGGCAAGAGCTCACGCGCTACACCTACATTGAGCAAAACGGCGTCTGGCTGAAGCACTACGACCTTGGGCTGGCGGTGCCTTTTAAAAGCATGACCCCTGCACTTGCCGCGCAAGGCGAACAGTACTTGTGGTCGGCCTATGCGTCTGTGCAAACTCCGATTTTGATTTTGCGTGGCGCAGAGTCTGATTTATTGTCTAAACAAACTTTGCAGCAAATGCTTGAGCGCAATCCACAGGCTCGGTCGCACGAATTTAAAGGTGTGGGCCATGCACCAACCCTGATGGCTGACGATCAAGTCAAAGTCGTAACGGATTTTTTATATGCCTAAGCAAACACCTGCTTTTTGTGCGGATCTGCATTGTCATTCAACCATCTCTGACGGCGTCTATCACCCCGAGGTGGTTGCCGAACGCGCGCACTCCTACGGCGTGACCTTATGGGCACTGACTGATCACGACGAAGTGTCAGGGCAACACCGCGCTCGTGTAAAAGCAGAAGAGCTGGGCATGAAATATTTGTCAGGTGTCGAGATTTCAGTCACTTGGGCAAAACAAACCGTGCATATTGTTGGGCTAGGCATTGATCCTGAGAACACAGCCTTGGCTCAGGGCTTGCGTGAGACCCGTGCAGGCAGAGCAGGGCGTGCGCGCCGCATCGGCGAGCGCTTGGCCAAGCTGGGTATGCCTGGTGCCTTTGAGGGTGCGCTGACTTTTGCGGGCAATCCTGAGTTAATTAGCCGCACACACTTTGCACGCTTCTTGGTGCAAGCCGGTCATTGCTCGACGACGCAAAGCGTGTTTGACCACTACCTACGCGATGACGGCCCCGCGCACGAGCCGATGCAATGGGCCAAGCTTGAAGACGCTGTCAGTTGGATTCGAGGCTCGGGTGGAGTCGCGGTGATCGCGCACCCTGGCCGTTACCACTACACACCCACGCAGTTTAGTGCACTGTTTGATACGTTTAAAGATGTCGGCGGTCAAGCGATTGAAGTGATTACCGGTAGCCACACTGTGCCGCAATATCAAGAGTACGCGCAGGTCGCGCGTCATTACGATTTTCTAGCTTCGTGTGGTTCAGATTTTCATAGCGCAAAAGAAAGCAAAATTGAATTTGGTAGTCTGCCGCCGTTGCCTGCTGATTTGAAACCTGTTTGGAAAGACCTTGTCTGAAGTTTGTTTGGCAACGCTTGCTGTCATACGTGTCAGCATCGCAAAATAGATGTTACGGACATGAACAAAGCTTTCGTAAAAGAACAAGATAACGACGATGACGATGAGTTGCCCGAGGCGGCAGCGCTGCCCAAAGGCACGCGTAACTATCTGACGCCTGGCGGCTATGCCGCACTGCGCAGTGAATTGATCACGCTGATGAACGAAGAGCGCCCAGCGATGGTGCAGATCGTGTCGTGGGCCGCTTCAAACGGTGATCGTTCTGAAAACGGCGATTACCTGTATGGCAAAAAACGTTTACGCGAGATCGATCGTCGCATGCGTTTCTTAACCAAGCGGCTCGAATTGGCCGAGATCGTTGACCCAGCCGAGCAACAAAATCGCGATCAGGTTTTTTTTGGTGCAACCGTGTTGTATGCGGATCAAACCGGCTTAGAGCGCCGCGTGACAATCGTTGGCGTGGATGAGGCGGAGCCTTTAAACGGAAAAATCAGCTGGATCTCGCCGGTTGCCCGCGCGTTAAATAAAGCCCGCGTGGGCGATACCATCACGCTGCGCACACCAGGCGGTGTTGAGGAACTAGATATTTTAGAAGTCAGCTACGCCGAAGCCTAAATATCATGAGTGGATGGACCGCACTCACTCACTGATCAGCGCAGCGTGCCCCTCGCGGCTATCCGGCCATTTGAAGCTAAAGCCGCTGTCACGCAGTCGCGCGTTACTTAAGCGCTTGCTGCCTACCGAAGCAGGTGCCGCGCCCTCAGTTGGTACTGGCCCCCCTACAAGTTTTGCCAGCGCGTCATACAACACCCGCATTGGCAGGGGCGTACTGTCGGTGACTAAATAAACGGGTTGCGGATTGGGCAAGGTCAGCAGATGCAACACAGCTGCCGCAGCGTCTTCAATATGAATCCGATTGACCCAGTGTGATTCAGCTGCTGGCGCAGTGGCTTGGCCCGTGCGCAGACGATCAAGCAAATAGCTGCGACCCGGGCCATAGATGCCAGAGAGCCGCAAGCTTAAGGTTTCAAACTGAGCGCTTTGACTGTGTAGCCATTGTTCTGTTTCAAGCAGCACTTGGCCGTTAAAACTTTTTGGCGCGGTGGGCGTGTCTTCATCGATCCATTGCGCTCCGTGATCGCCATAGACTGCGGTAGACGATACAAACAACACACGTTGCAAAGTGGGTGAAGCAACTGCTTGAAGCAAGCGTTCTAAACCATTCCGATAGACAGCGCGATAGTCGGCCTCAGTGCGCGCGTTGGGCGCCGCCGCGTACAGCACGTGCGTGATATCTTTGGGTACGTCTCGCAAGGTATCTGGTTGCGTCAAGTCGGCTGCCATCCACGAAAAGCCTGGTAAGTCGCTAGTCGATTCAAGACTAGGATTGCGCCTGAGCCCCCAACTTTGGTTGGAAGCGTTTTCGAGTGCTAACAGCCTAGCCACGCGCAAACCTAAATCGCCGCAGCCAGCGATCAATACGCGCTTAGCGGTTGACGTGGCCGATGGCGTAACTTGTGACTCAGTTTCAAGCACTCTGTTGATCATTTAACTGTCTTCAGTAAAGGTTGATTTGCTAATCGACGCGATCTAATCAGGAATTTTGCTAAAAGGGCTAAACGGAAAAGTTTCCAAAAGGTTTAAGTAGCAACCGTCGTCAAGCTTGGTACAAAAAACCTCTCAGTTAGCTCTTGTAACCCAAGTCGCTCTAACAAGGCTTGCAAACGGGCAATCGTGTGTGGCTTCGGTGGGCCTTTGTGCTCAGCAATAATCAGTTCGTTTTTTAACGAGTGCTCCCAACCCACCAACTCAGTCACCGTCACTTGATACCCGTGTGCCTCGAGTTGAAGGCAACGCAAGGTGTTGGTGACTTGGCTGCCAAATTCACGTGTATGTAAAGGGTGCCTCCAAATTTCTGCCAACGGGTCTTTAAGTTGCTGCGCCTTGTGCTTGCGTAACACGCCAGCTACTTCGGCTTGGCAACAGGGCACCAACACCATAAAGCGCGCGTGCTTAGCCAAGCCAAAGCGAATCGCATCGTCGGTAGCCGTGTTGCACGCGTGCAAGGCGGTCACCATGTCTACGCGATCTGGCAACAAACTTGACGTAATCGAGTCAGCGACCGATTCGTTCAAAAATTGCATTTGCGAAAACCCCAAGTCATGCGCTAACTTGGTTGTTTGGACCACAAGCTCTGCACGGGTCTCAATCCCTACCATGCGCGCCGCTTTGGCGTGGTGACGCAGATATAAATCGACCAAGATAAAGCCTAGGTAAGATTTTCCGGCGCCGTGATCCACAACACAGAACGCTGGATTTGCCTGTTGCAATTGCGCGAGTAGTGGCTCAATGAATTGAAACAGGTGGTACACCTGCTTAAGTTTACGGCGACTATCTTGATTGAGTTTGCCCTCACGCGTCAAGATATGCAGCTCTTTTAAGAGCTCAAGAGATTGCTCCGGTCGTATTTCTGGAGAAGTCATTGCAGGGTTAATCGCTATAGACGGACAAAATTAAGATCTGCTATAAGACAGAAACGATAGGATACGTCACGAGGCACAATAAAACCAAACGATACGCCACGTTAGGACACAGCGCTGAATGACATACTTCTCCAGACACGATTTAGAGCATTTAGGTGGTATTTGTTTTCTTTTTGAAAATAAGAGTGACCTACTCGCTGCAAAGAAAATATTTAGCGACTGGTCTGAGCAGACTGGCGCGCAAGCTTACCTCAGTATCGCAATCAGGCAGCACCAACAGTGGTCTTTGCTGCAGATTTCAGCCTCTGATTCCTTGCGCGCACTCACGCCGAGTTACAACACTATCGACTTATCCAAGCGGCTAGGCCTGCAGGCTAAGCAGCCTTCGCGCGAACTCGATCTTGAGATTGTGTTGACCATGGCGCGAGGGCCACGCGCCTATTGCTTTCCGTCGTGCGATGAATTTTTTGCCGCGTTGCGTATCCGACGTTTGACCGCGCTGGCGGCACGGCAGACCCAATTGGCGTTTGATCCCGAAGGGCTTGAGCGCCCCGCCGAGTGCTGGACCTATCAAGAAGGCAACGGGTTTACGCTCAATGCAGGCGTTGATTTGATTGCGGCGTTGACGCAGACGACCCAGCCACAAACTGATCGTTCGTCGTATACCTTCTCGTGCTTTCGTGCGTCTGAGTATGTGCTGTTGTTGGCGCTTGCCCAAGAGCTTAAAGAGACGCATCCGTCGATGCTCGCTCAGATTGAAGCGCTCTGGCGTACGCACGCTTTACTTGCCGATGATTTCAACGACGCCTTTGTGCACGAACATGGCAAACTAGAAAACCCCTTGCCAATGAAATTTTATGTGCCGGGGGATCGTGTTTGGTTTCGTAACCCAGATGAGGCTTCGGCCGACATCAAAGGCTTTGAGGGCTCTTGGGTGTGCTACTTGGGGGCTGGTCAGTTTAGTAACTTTTGGGATCGGGCACATCCCTACACACTCGAGCAAAAATGCCTAGAGGTCTATTACTGGCGGCACGGGGTGGCGCGCAAGCAAACGGGCGAGCTCTGGATGGACGAGTCTATTGTGCAAGAATTGGTCTTGCGGTCAGCAAAGGATAGTTTAGGATTACAAAAGATTCTTGCCCAAATGATGAGAGTTCGTGATGGTCGGGGCATTTATGCGCAGGGCGGTTGTATCGACGCGACACGCGACGCGATTCGTTGGGTCTGTCCGGCGACTACAGATATAAACGTCAACAATATCGTATCCTAGCGTATTGATTCAAATCGTTAGGAGTTCAACCGATGTCAGTGCGTTATTTGAAGCGTGGCCGCAATGCCGCCGAAGTTGCCGAGGCCGATGCCAAAGTTCGTACCACCGTCGAAGGTATTTTGTTAGATATCGAAAAACGTGGAGATTCTGCGGTTAAAGAGCTTTCGGCCAAATTTGATCAATGGGAACCCAGCGAATTTCGCTTAAGCCAAGCCGCAATCGAAAAGGCGGTCCAACAGCTGTCACCGCGCGAGATTGAAGATATTCGCTTCGCTCAAACGCAGATTCGCCGCTTTGCTGAAATTCAGCGGGCCTCGATGCAAGATGTTGAAGTGGAAACCATGCCAGGTGTGGTGCTGGGTCATACTCACATCCCCATGAATGCCGTGGGTTGTTACGTGCCCGGTGGTAAATATCCAATGATCGCCTCGGCTCACATGAGTGTGCTGACGGCCAAGGTGGCAGGCGTCAAACGCATTGTTGCGACGGCCCCGCCTTATCAGGGCGCCCCACACCCCGCGATTGTGACGGCCATGCACTTTGCCGGCGCCGATGAGATCTTGGTGCTAGGTGGGATTCAGGCTGTTGGTGCAATGGCCTTGGGCACACAATCGATTGCTCCAGTGGATATGTTGGTGGGCCCAGGCAATATGTTTGTGGCCGAGGCCAAGCGTCAACTGTATGGTCGCGTGGGGATTGACCTGTTTGCAGGCCCGACCGAGACCTTGATCATTGCCGATGATTCAGCCGATGCTGAAATGTGCGCGGTCGATTTGTTAGGGCAGGCTGAACATGGCCCAACATCCCCCTCGATTTTATTGACGACTAATGAGGCTTTGGCGCGTGCCACCATGGCAGAAGTCGAGCGTCAATTATCCATTCTGCCCACTGCCGAGATCGCGCGTGTGTCGTGGGCCGAGCACGGCGAGGTGATCGTGGTTGATACCCTAGACGAGCTAATTGAAACCGCCGATCTGCTGGCGTTTGAACACGTACAAGTGTTGACACGCGACCCGGATATTTTCTTAAAACGCATGACCAACTACGGCGCTTTATTTTTAGGCCCTCGCACCAATGTGAGCTTTGGAGATAAGGTGATTGGCACCAATCATACTTTGCCAACTAAGCGCAGTGCGCGCTTTACGGGCGGGTTGTGGGTTGGAAAGTTCTTAAAAACTTGTACCTATCAACGCGTCACCACCGATGCCGCTTCGGCCATGGTGGGCGAATATTGTTCGCGCCTGTGCCACATGGAAAACTTCGCGGGTCACGGCGAGCAAGCGAATTTGCGGGTGCGTCGTTATGGCCAGCGCCCAGATTTACCTTGGTATCAACCGGTTGCCGCGAAGGGCGATTGATAGTCTTGTACGTTAAACACAACAAGGGGATGCAGTGAAAACCAACTTTAAAATGAGCAAGGCCTCGAATACACGAGCGATCGTCGCACAGTGGTGCGCAATGTTTTTGCTCGCGGTGCTTGGCGGGCAGGGTGTCGCGACCGCGCAAGACACCTATCCAAACAAACCCTTGCGTCTGATCGTTCCGTATCCCCCAGGCGGCGTCACCGATAATGCTAGCCGTTTGATCGGCGAGCGTTTAGGACGCGAGCTTGGCCAAACGGTCGTGATTGAAAACAAAGCAGGCGCAGCTTCGACTCTTGCCAGTAATTTAACGGCACGTGCGGCACCGGATGGCTACACGGTCTATGCGGCGCCGGTCTCGCTTGTGATTAACCCCGTGCTGCAAGGTAAGGTTGAGTACGATCCGCAAAAAGACTTTGAACCCATCTCACTGATGATGACCTCGGCTTTTGTGCTTCAAGCCAATAAAGATTTCAAAGCAAAAAACTTAAAAGATTTAATTGGTTTGGTACGGGCCAATCCTGACAAATTTTCGATTGGTACGTCTGGAGTTGGTTCGATTAATCACTTGGCTGCCGAATACTTTATCAAATCCTTTGGTCTTAAAATGGCGGTGATCCATTACAAAGGTGGGATTCCGGCAGCCCAAGACTTGATTGGCGGGCGCATCGAAATGATGTTCTCCGCAACCAATGAGGCCTTGCCGATGTTGGCGGCGGGTCGCACGCATGGCATTGCAGTGTCTGTACCCAAGCGCGTGGCGACCTTGCCAGACTTGCCCACTATCGACGAGGCCTCGGGGACGACAGGGTTTGATGCCGTATTTTGGCTGGCGCTCGTGACACCTGCCAAGGTGCCCGAACCGATCGTGAATCGTTTGAAAGCAGCGATGCAGGTCGTCGGACAAGATCAGGCGCTGAAAACGGATCTGGCGCTTAAAGGTGTAGACCTCAAGGTGTCAAGCGCCGACGAAGTCAGGCAATACATGCAACGAGATGGCGCGAAGTGGGGTCAGATTATTCGTGATTTAGGGATTAAAGAGTAGAGAACAATGTCTGATGTCATTGCCCTGATTTTTGATTTTGACGACACCTTGGCGCCTGACAGCACCTCGGGGTTTCTGGAGTCGCTTGGGGTCGATACGCAGCAGTTTTGGACCAAACGTGTTGATCCCTTATTGGCGCAAGACTGGGATCCGGTGCCAGCCTACTTGCATGAGATGATCGCACTGTCGCGCGAACAAACACATGGCCTCATTACTGAAAAAAAATTACAGCAATGGGGGCAGACGCTCCCTTTACACGCGGGCGTACTGACCTTGTTTAGTCGCCTGCGCGAACAAGTGCGCCAGGCCCATCCTCAGGTGCAGCTTGAGTTTTATCTGATTTCAAGCGGGATTGGTGATGTGGTGCGCCACACCCCAATTGCGCACGAATTCACGGGGATCTGGGCGTCTGAATTTGTCTATGATCAACAGGGTGCGATTAGTTTTCCGAAACGCATCGTGAGCTTCACTGATAAAACACGCTACCTGTTTCAGATTCAAAAAGGAATTGTGGGGCCGGCGTTTATAGGCAAGCCCTTTGAGGTAAATCGTAAGGTCGCCGAAGATCGTTTGCGCGTGCCGTTCGATCAAATGGTGTTCGTGGGTGATGGTTACACAGACATCCCATGCTTTTCGTTGATTCGCAGTTCTGGCGGCTTCGCCTTCGGCGTCTGGGATCCTAAACATCGCGACAAACGGAGTCGGGCCTGGGGCTTTATTGAAGACGGGCGCGTGTCGAACTTAAATCAGGCGCGTTATGACGCCGATGCCGAACTGTATCAATGGCTTGAAGAGGCCTTAACCAGTTTGGCGTCGCGCGTCGCGCTTAAGGCTCGTTTATATCGTGGCTGACATTACCTGGATGCAACTGGCCTTAGCGCAAGCCGCGCAGGCGCAGCAGCTCGGCGAGGTGCCGGTGGGCGCGGTGCTAATCGATGCGCAGGGGCAGTTGCTTGCCACGGGTTTTAACCGCACGATTGTTGATCACGATCCAACCGCCCATGCCGAGATTGTTGCCTTACGTCTTGGCGCGCAGCGAGTACAAAACTACCGGCTGCCAGGCGCCTCGTTATACGTCACCCTTGAGCCCTGTGCGATGTGCCTTGGGGCAATGTTGCATGCCCGCCTCGCGCGCGTGGTGTTCGGTGCGCCCGATCCTAAAACCGGGGTATGTGGCAGCGTCTTAAATCTGGCGCTTGAAAAGCAATTGAACCATCAGACGCAAGTACAGGGCGGCATACTCGCGCAAGCTTGCGGCGATACCTTGCGTGATTTTTTCAAAGAACGTCGCTGCAAAGAGATCAAACATGACTAAAGCAAACCTCCCGCACGGGCACGCCGAGCACGTTCACGACCAGCATTGCAAGCCTGACGCGAGCGGCGTCTATGTGATTTCGCCGTCTGGTGCGGTGGCCGACCCCGAGACCTTAACGCGTGCCGGCGCACGTCTGA
>JABMMM010000150.1 GCA_013205565.1 Alcaligenaceae bacterium
CTGGCATTTATTTTGTGACCCATGGGCCAGACGGCCATGCGTTTAGCTACCGACGCGCAGATTCGGCAGCCAGCAAAATGAACGTCAACTGGCTATCGGGTACGCCTACTGCAATCATCGGACGCGCAAAATGGCTGCATGTGTCTGGCATCTCGCTAGCGATTTCTGAGCAAGCCTGCAATACCGTTTTTGCCGCGCTCGACATTGCACGCCGCTCTCGCACCTTGGTGTCCTTTGATTCAAATCTCAGACTTAAACTTTGGTCGATTGAACGTGCGCGCATTCATATTGCCAATGCGGTCAGTCGCTGTGATTTGTTTTTACCCAGCATCGAGGATATGACCACGCTCACCGGCCTGACCGAGCCCGAGGCCATCACTCGCTGGTCGCACGATCAAGGAGCGCCACGCGTCGTACTCAAACTTGGCGCGCAAGGTGCGTTAGTGAGCGAGCAACGCTTGCCTGCAGGCGGCAAGGCCGGGCAGCCACAATACGATTTAATGTTGGTACCAGGTCGTAACGTCAGGATGGTCGACGCCACAGGCGCTGGCGATTGTTTTTGCGGCAACATCTTAGCCAGACTATCTTTAGGTGATGACTTAGTTACCGCGACCCGCTATGCCAACACAGCAGCGTCTTTAGCAGTACAAAACTGGGGTGCCGTAGCGTGTTTACCAACCGCGCAGCAGGTGCAAGCGGACTTGTAAGTTAGACGAACCTGCGGCTTAGCACCGCAAGTCAGAGAAGTTGAGTGGCCTGTCGTGCCAAGGCTTCAATGCGCGTGTAATCGACTTGAGCTAAAGCGTCTACCGGCACTAACCACGACCCGCCAACACAGACCACATTGGGCAAGGCTAAAAACTCGCCGGCGTTTTGCGCGGTAATCCCCCCAGTCGGGCAAAATTGAATTTGCGCAAAAGGCCCGTATAAAGCCTTGAGCATGGCCACACCACCTGCCTGCATTGCCGGAAAAAATTTCAGATCGTGATAACCATCATTGAGCGCTTGCATAATTTCGCTAGCACTGGCGACACCCGGCAGTAGCGGTAAACCACGCTCGCGGCAGGCTAGCCCCAACTGCGTGGTGTAGCCGGGGCTGACCGCAAAACGTGCCCCAGCCTCAAGGCAGGCGTCAACATCGCGTGCATTGCATACTGTGCCCGCCCCCACAATCGCTTCAGGCACCTCAGCACGAATGACGCGCATGCAGTCAAGCGCGGCAGACGTGCGCAAGGTAATTTCAAGCATACGGATACCACCCGCCACCAGCGCACGCGCAAGCGGCACGGCTTGCGCGACATCATGCAACACGATGACCGGAATCACCGGCGCGTCTTGCATCACTTGTTTGGCAGTGAGTGAAACTAAAGACTGCATCATTTAGCTTACCTTTCTTGCTGACATCGCTTTACTCAACGACCTTTCGTGACAAGCCTTTAGGCAGAGGAAACGAAACATTTTCGTGCAAGCCTTGCATGGTACGCACCGAGATCGCACCCAAGGCCTTTAAGCGTTCAATGACTTGCTGCACCAATAGCTCAGGCGCCGAGGCACCAGCGGTGATCCCAATGCGGCTGCGCCCGATCAGCCAAGCGGGATCAATCGCCTCGGCGCCATCAATCAGATAGGCCGGTATGCCTTTACGCTCGGCCACTTCGCGTAAACGATTTGAATTTGAACTATTTGCGCTGCCCACCACCAAGACAAGGTCTGACTCGGGCGCCATCACCTTAACGGCATCTTGGCGGTTTTGCGTGGCATAGCAGATATCACTTTTTTTAGGCTCAACGATTAACGGATATTTTGTTCGTAACGCCGTCGCGACTTCGGCAGCATCATCGACAGATAAAGTGGTTTGTGTCACGAACGCGAGTTGCGCTGGATCTTTGACTTGCAACGCAAGAACGTCTTGCACGGTTTCAACCAGATACATGCCATCTTTAGCCTGACCGATGGTGCCTTCGACCTCAGGGTGCCCCTTGTGCCCAATCATGATGATTTCGCGGCCGGCCGCGCGCATGCGCTCGACCTCAATGTGCACCTTGGTGACTAAAGGGCAGGTTGCATCAAACACCTGTAAGCCGCGACCCTCGGCCTCTTGACGAACCGCTTTTGAGACGCCATGCGCCGAAAACACCACAATGCCGCCGGCTGGCACTTGCCCAAGTTCTTCAATAAACACGGCACCTTTGGTGCGTAAATCTTCAACGACATAGCGATTATGAACGATTTCGTGGCGCACATAAATGGGTGCGCCGTGCAGCTCAAGCGCGCGCTCAACGATATCGATTGCGCGATCAACCCCTGCGCAAAATCCACGGGGCTGCGCCAAGACAATCTCGGCACCCTGACTGGGAAGATTTTTTAAATCGACGCTTGAAACAACTGTCATCACAACACCCCTAGCAGATCAATATCGACACGCAAGGTAATGCCCGCTAGTGGATGATTGAAATCGAATAAGGCGCTTTCATCGCCAAACTCTTTCAACACGCCTGAATAACGCCCGCCATTCGGCGCTGTGAACTCAACCAGATCACCTGGGGTAAAGCCCGCATCCGCACC
>JABMMM010000151.1 GCA_013205565.1 Alcaligenaceae bacterium
ATAGTTGAATATTTCAATAGTTGAAGTTTCAATCGTTGAATATTTGAGTAGTTAAATATTTGAATAGTTGAATCTGATCAATTAATACGTCGGGTCTGCATCCAACTGCACAGCAATCCCCTCAAGCGCCTTCGAGACCGCGGGATAACGCTGCATCACTAACGGATCATGCCCGGGCACGATATGTTGTTGTGAGCTGGCTAATTTTTCGAGCTTGCCGTAACCCTCAACCGCTTCAGCCACATTGAACATCGTGGTGAAAGCCCGTTTCTTTTCAAAGTGCTCGTAATAGTGACTCGTGTCTGAAGCCAGTACGACCCAACCGCGACGGGTCCAGATGCGCACACACTGCACACCGTGGGTATGACCGCCGATGCGATGAATCGACACCCCAGGTGCCAACTCAGCCTCGCCTGCATAAAAGCTCACTCGATCCTTGTAAACCAAGCGCACCATACCGATGACCTCATCCACCTCGTAGCCATGGTTGAATTGCTTGTGCCGCATATGGCGTCCTGTCGCATAAGCCATCTCATCATCCTGCAAATGAAATTGCGCAATGGGAAAGCTTTCAAAGGTCCCCACATGGTCATAGTGCAAATGGGTAATGATCACATCTTTCACCTGCGCGACATCCACACCGATTGCCGCCAACCCCTCTGCCGGTGTGCGCAACAGTGTGCGCCCGCGCTGAGCTGCCATCTCTGCACCAAAGCCCGTATCCACAACAAACGTACGCTGCGCGTTACGCACCACCCACACAAAATAATCCATCGGCATCGGGCCATCGTGGGGGTCTCCACCGATAAAGTGATTTTTACGTTGCGCCTCGCGCGTGGCATAACGCACGGCAAAGACTTCATAGATCGGCAAGCTGCTCGGGCTACTCGCTTGGCTGTTGGTCATACTGTTCTTCCAGAAAAAGGTTGTTGATCAATACCGAGGGCTACCATCCAGCCATCGCGAATCGCAGACAAAAAATCACCTGGTGCATGGCAATCGCCAACGCGTGCATAGGGCACACCGGCTTGTTCAATGGCGGCAACCACATCGATATTTGAGCGTGGTCCATTCGCAAAAATCAGAACTTGTCCGATAGGCAGTTGGGTTGCCGCTGCCTGATCAATCTTGACTGTCAGGTGCCGTGCACTCAAACTCTCGATTCGACATTTTGTAATGACTCGTACGCCCGCTGCTTCAATTCTTTCAAGCAGTTCAAACTTATTGTTGCGCGCCATCCCATTTGCCGCAGTCGCTTGCATTTCTAGCACTTGAATATCGCAACCTGTCAGACGTAACAAATCAGCCACTTCAACGCCAACCATGCCACCGCCAATGACAGTCACCGACGTGCCTGGCGCGATACGCTCGGGCGAGGTGAACACGTCCCAAGCATGCATCACTGCGATATCACTCGCAAGAGCCCCAGTATCAATTGGAGCTTCTCTTGGCACAGAGCCCGTTGCCACCACGACAAAGTCCGGCTTAAATGCCTTGATCATTGCCGCGTCGGCATCAATGCCACACCTGACAGGCACCTTCATCTCCATCAACTGCGACCAACGGTAATCCCAGACCGGCTGAACCTCCGTCTTATCGGGTGCTGCGACGGCCAAATGAATTTGTCCTCCGACGCGCCCCGCTTTTTCCCAAATCTCAACCTCGTGACCTCGCCCGCGTACGACCCGCGCAGCTTCAACACCAGCGACTCCAGCCCCCAGCACTAAGACCCGCTTACGAGGTGTTTGTGGTGGAGCAAATAATTGCGGTTCGGCAAATTCAAGGGCTTCGAATTCTGTGCCGACCATTGGGTTCTGTACACACGACACATCTTTTTCAAGCGTTAAACGTTCAAAACAGACATTGCAGGCAATACATTCGCGTATGGGTGCCTTGACCTCGCCGAACGCTTTAAGTGCCCAATGCGGATCCGCATACAACGCGCGACCCACCGAAACAAAATCTGCGCTGCCGCTTGCCAAGACGGCCTCGGCATCTGCGGGCGTCACAATCCGACCGGCCACAAACACCGGCACGCCAACCGCCTCTTTGATCGGTTTGGCTACAGGTGCCAGACAACCACGCGCAAACGAAGGCGGCTGAATACAGTGCTTGGATAGTTGCGGGCTTTCGTTGCTGCCACCAGACAGATCAATCGCGTCGGCGCCCGCCTGCTCAACAGCCTGAGCCAAGGCAATAATCTCGTCTTGTGTGTAACCACCTTCGACAAACTCACTTGCGCTTAAGCGCACAACCAAACACAAATCAGGCAACGCTTGCCTGACCCGATCAATCGTTTCAAGCAGCATTCGCATCCGGTTTTGCAAGCTGCCGCCGTACTGGTCGGTTCGCTGATTGACCCGTTCAGTAAAGAACTGTTGAAACAAATAACCATTACCTGCATGGATTTCGACGCCGTCATAGCCCGCAAGCCAAAGACGACGCGCTGCTGCAACAAATAAACCCTGCAACGCGTGAATCTCTGTGACACGCAGCGCTCGCACTGCGTCACCCGTGTTGGGATTGATCCAGTCGCTGGGGCCAACCGGCTCCATGTTGAGTACAGCTCGACGCAGCAAGGCACCGCGATGGTTAATTTGACCAAACACATGGCTGCCGTGCTCTTTGATGCCCTGCACCAAGCGAGCAAGCCCTGGAATAAAGCGGTCGTGATAACAACACAAGGAATTATGATGCGAGCGTGCGGTCTCAGTCACAATCATGGCCTCAGTCATAATCATGGCAACCCCACCGCGTGCGCGCTCGGCGTAATACTCGCAGTCGCGCTGAGTCGACAGTCCGTCGGTCGTACTGTAGTTCGTCCCCATCGGCGCCATGATGATGCGGTTTTTTAAACGTAGATTGCCGATCTTGCCGGGTTGTTGCAACAACATAGGTCACCCTCTCGCCTCGCCTCAAATTTGCGCGACGTTGTCTCTGCCCCGAAAAAATGGAGCTTGTTATAGATCTTCAGACAGTATGCTAACTACTGATTAATAGTAGGTCAATCCGGTAAAATGAAAAACAATACTGAATCGCATTCAATAATAGGGCTTTAACGATGCGGAATCTCAACGCCTTACTGGTTTTCGCCAAAGTCGCAGAAACGCGCAGCTTTACCGTTGCCGCGCAGCGCTTAGGACTCACCGCTTCGGCCATCAGCAAGTCCGTCGCCAGGCTTGAGCAAGAGCTTGGCGTCAAACTCTTACAGCGTTCAACCCGCTTGGTCAGCCTAACCGACGAGGGCTCAAGCTTTTATGAACGCTGCCGCAATATCCTAGCCGAGCTCGACGACGCAGAGAGCGCAGTCACTCAGGCCAACGCCACACCAAAGGGCCGCTTACGCATTCAGATGCCAGTTGGTTTTGGTCGCCGCGTCATCGCACCCAAGCTATGGGAGTTCACGCAGCAGCACCCAGAATTGGTGGTGGATGTTGAATTAAGCGATCGAGTGGTTGATCTTGCCTATGAAGGCATCGATGCCGCAATTCAGATTGGCCCGGTGAGCGACTCGCGAGTGGTGGCGCGCAGGCTCTGTCGTTTGAGCTTTGCGGCCTGCGCTTCACCGCAATACTTAGCCAAGCATGGCGAACCAACAACCCCCGAAGAGCTAGAGAATCATCAGTGTCTGGCCTATTTGCTGCCCATGACAGGCGGACATCGCGAATGGCAATTTGCAAAAGATGGCCAAAATTTTTCTAAGTCGTTTTCAGGCGCGTTAAATATTAATAACGCCGAGTCTTTGCTTGAAGCCGTGGTGGGCGGCGCTGGGATTACCATGATCAGTAACTTCATTGCGGCAGACGCCTTAAAAAGTGGAAAACTGAAGACGATCTTGCCGGATTACATCGTCGAAGGCCCCGAGGTGTTCGTAGTCTATTTGCCACGAAGCAATCTTTCGGCGAAAGTAAAGGCCTTTGTTGAATTTTTAACCCTAACTGTTGAAGGCATCGAACGTACATGACAACCCCCACCACCACACTCAAACTCATGTCAACGATGGCACTGCGCAGCGTTCTCAATGAAGTGATTCCTGATTTTGAAAAACAAACGGGCAGCACCGTTGAAATCAAATATGGTGCCACTGCAAAATTAACCGAGCGAATTCGCGGCGGCGCTCGCGGCGATATCGTGATAGCCGTGGCGGGTTCAATCAACGAACTCGAAGCCGAAGACATTTTGCAACAAGGCGCACGGGTCGATCTCGTCACCTCGGATGTCGCCATGGCCGTTAGGCTTGGCGCACCTGTCCCTGACATCTCGACGCAAGAGGCGTTTATTGCAACGTTGCGCGCTTCGCGTTCCTTCGTATATTCTAAACAAGGTGCGAGCGGGATGTACTTTGCAAGCCTGCTCAAGCGCCTTGGCATAGACGAAGAACTTCGCGCCAAGGCAACGGTCTTAGCAGAAGGCCTGACGGGCGAACCTGTGGCCCGCGGTGAAATTGAACTCGCGGTGCAGCAAATGAGTGAACTGATGCAGGTGTCTGGAATCAATATTTTTGCCAAGCTACCCCCCGCAGTCCAACAATCAACAACTTTTTCAATTGGCATATTTAAAGACCCAACCAAGCACGAAGTGATCAACGCCTTCACTGCGTTTATGCGCACAGCGGCGGTCACAGCGGTATACAGGCGTCAAGGTTTAGACCCAATCACACCTTAATTTTCGAGAAACCCTCATGACCAATGCCTTGCATGATCTGACCTTAGCGCAAGCAGCAGAACTGCTGCGCACCCGCAAACTCTCACCACTTGAATATGTCGACCATCAAATTGCGCGGACCGAAGCGTTTGACGTTCAACTGAGTGCGTTCATTACACCGACCTTTGATTTGGCTCGCCAACAAGCGCAAGCTGCTGAGACTCAGATCATGGCGGGTAACTATCGCGGGCCCATGCATGGCATCCCGTTTGGTGCAAAAGACATCTACGAAACGGCGAACATTCTGACGACTGGCGGCTCGCGCACCGCGCAACACTACGTACCCACCAAAAACGCCGCAGTCGTATCCAAGCTCTACGGCGCTGGTGCAGTGTTGATGGGCAAACTCAATACACACGAATTTGCGCATGGCGGACCCTCACTTGATTTGCCTTGGCCACCGGTGCGAAACCCTTGGGATCTAGAGCGGTTCAGTGGCGGCTCATCAAGCGGCTCAGGGGCCGCTGTCGCAGCAGGGTTCGTGCC
>JABMMM010000152.1 GCA_013205565.1 Alcaligenaceae bacterium
AGGGGGCATGGTCTGTCCTAGTAGTCCTACTTACAGGGCCATTTTTGGAAACATTGAAAGATACCCAAACAAGGTAGGGTCACTTTAAGGCAACAATGTGCGTTTATCCGGGGGACCACGTAATGGATGAGTTTTCACCGATGAGTTCAGCGCCCTCGCTTGCTGCTTTTAGACGAGCCCTCTTTTGGCTTGGCTCCTTTGATCGTGAAAGAGATTTTCGAGATCATGCGTCAAATCAATCAAGAAGACCAAGTCAGTATGCTGCTTGTCGAACAAAACGCGGCCTTGGCATTGAACCTAGCGGATCATGCTTATTTGCTTGAGACAGGCAAGGTTGTTTTGTCGGGTCCGGCGGCTGATATCAAAGCTGACGAGTCGATTCGACGCGTGTACTTGGGTTATTAAACTAGCGATCAGGTTGTGGAGTTTTAATGGATTCGTTTTTATTGCAAGTCACTGCGGGTTTAGCGAACGGTGGCATTTATGCCGCGGTCGGACTAGCGTTGGTCATGATCCACCAAGCGACCCATCACATTAATTTTGCACAAGGCGAGATGGCGACGTTCTCGACCTTTATCGCCTGGGCAATGATCCAGGCAGGCGTGCCTTATTGGTTAGCGTTTGTTGCGACGATGGTCGTTTCGTTTGTTGCGGGCTTACTGATTCAGCGGATTTTTCTCAAGCCTGTTGAAAAAGCGCCAATCCTAACGAATGTGATCGTATTTGTTGGTTTGCTCGTGATTTTTAACGCCTTTGCAGGTTGGATTTTTGAGCATACGATTAAATCGTTTCCGAGTCCGTTTCCGGTTGAGGGTATGTTCTTGGCTCAATATTTTTCTGGTCACCAAATCGGCTCAATTTCGGTCACACTCGTTGTGCTGCTCTCGGTGTTCTGCTTCTTTCGTTTTACGCCCCTTGGTCTGGCGATGCGTGCGGCCGCATTTAATCCCGAGTCGGCCCGCTTGGTGGGGATCCGCGTGTCTTGGATGTTGGCGCTTGGCTGGGGGATGGCCGCCTTGATCGGAGCCGTGGCCGGCATGATGATCGCACCCATTGTGTTTCTTGATCCAAATATGATGGCCGGCATTTTGCTGTACGGTTTTGCTGCAGCCTTGCTTGGTGGTATCGACAACCCGTGGGGTGCCGTTGTTGGTGGCGTCATTTTAGGTGTGCTTGAAAACATCTTGGGCGCGTATGTCATTGGCAGCGACCTAAAACTTACGATGGCGTTGGTCTTAATCGTGACGATTCTGATCTTCCGTCCCTATGGCCTTTTTGGCAAACCTATTTTCTCGCGCGTCTAAGAGAGCCAACATGTCTGCCATTTTCAAAAAAATAATTTTAGCGGTCGCTGTGCTGGCTGCTGTCTTGCTACCTTTTGTGCTTGAAGATTTTCGAGTGTTTCAACTGAATTTAGTGTTGATCTATGCAATCGCAATTTTGGGCTTGAACATCTTGACAGGCTATGGCGGTCAGATTTCGCTCGGGCATGGGGCGTTTTATGCGGTCGGCGCTTACACCTCTGCGATCTTAATTTCGCAGGTAGGCATGTCGGCTTATCTGACCATACCGATTGCAGCGGTAGTTTGCTTGGTAATGGGTGTATTGATGGGGTTCCCGGCGCTCCGTCTCGCGGGTCATTACTTAGCCCTGGCAACCTTCGCGTTGGCGATTGCGACCCCGCAGTTACTTAAATACAAAGGAATTGAGCATTGGACCGGTGGGGTGCAAGGGATTATTCTTGATAAGCCTACGCCTCCCTTCGTGCTCACGCTCTTTGGCAACGAGCTCAGCGAGGATCGGTGGCTTTACCTAGTGATCTTGGCGATTGCGTTAGGCTTATTTTGGTTGGCTCATAATTTGCTTTCTGGCCGAGTCGGGCGTGCCATCGTGGCGATTCGAGATCAGCCCACTGCTGCGGCCGCCTTGGGCATTAATTTAACGTTCGTGAAGACCGCCACCTTTGGCCTGTCTGCTGCCTACACGGGTATCGCGGGTGCATTGAGCGCGTTGGCTGTAGCCTATATCGCGCCAGACAGCTTCCCTTCGTTTTTATCGATCAGTTTGCTGGTCGGGATCGTCGTCGGCGGCCTGGGCTCAATATCGGGCGCAATCTTTGGCGCTCTGTTTATTCAGTTTGTACCCAATATTGCTGATGAAATGTCAAAATCTGCCCCTTGGGCAGTGTATGGAGGCATGCTGTTGGCACTGGCTTACGTTGCGCCAGATGGTGTGATGGGGATTTTGCAAAAAATTAAAAAAAGGAGACAAACATAATGAAAAAAATAAATCATGTAAAAGGTCTAGTTGCAACTGTCGCGTTAACGTTTGCAAGTTTTGGCCTAAGCGCGCAGCCTTATGATCCGGGTGCGACCGACAAAGAAATAAAAATTGGAAACACCAATCCGTATTCGGGCGCCTTCTCGGCCTATGGCTCGTACGGCAAAGCGCAAGCCGCTTACTTTAAAAAAATTAATGACGACGGCGGCATTAATGGTCGCAAAATCAATTTCATTTCAATGGATGATGGTTTTGCCCCGCCCAAGACGCTCGAGAACGCTCGTAAATTAGTCGAACAAGAAAAAGTTTTATTCTTTTTTGCGACCTTAGGTACCGCACCTAACACTGCGATTCATAAGTATATGAATCAAAAAAAGGTGCCGCAGCTTTTCGTGCAGACCGGTGCGTCAAAATGGGGTGATCCAAAAAATTATCCTTGGACCATGGGTTGGCAGCCTAACTACATCAGCGAGGGCAAGGTGTTTGCCCAAGCGATTTTAGATAATCAGCCAAAGGGCAAGATTGCGCTGCTTTATCAAAACGATGATTCGGGCAAGGACTTGCTGATTGGCTTAGAGCAAGGTTTAGGTGCTAAAAAAGATATGCTCGTGGCACGAGAAACCTACGAGGGGACCGATCCGACCGTCGACAGTCAGATTGTGAAGCTCAAGGCGTCTGGGGCAGATATATTTATTCATGGGAGCGGACCAAAGTTCGCTGCTCAATCGATGAAAAAAATTGCTGAGTTAGGTTGGAAACCCACGCAATATGTCTGGCAGGTTTCAAGCTCAATTGGTGCTGTTCTGACGCCAGCGGGGATTGATAATACCGTCGGTCTGATTACCTCGGCTTTTTCTAAAGATCCAAGCGATCCGCAGTGGAAAACCGATAAAGCGATCTTAGAGTATGAAGCGTGGTTTAAAAAATATTTACCTGGCGCTGATCCGACAGACAGCTTTTACATTCAGGGTTATATGAATGCTCAGACGGTTGAGTATGTTCTGAAGCAGGCGGGCAACAATTTGACGCGTGAAAACATCATGAAACAAGCCGCCAGTATTAATGACTTTAGATTGCCCTTGTTGTTGCCCGGCGTAAACGTGCAGACGAGTGCGACTGATTTCTATCCGATCGAGCGTATGCAGTTAGCCCGATTCGATGGAAAAGCGTGGGTGTTGTTTGGTAAGACGTACGGGGATTAGATTCAATTTAATTTGTTTTTATATGGGAGTATTTGTTATGAAAAAAGAACTTCGTAAATTAAGTGCGATCTTCATGACCGTCGGTCTTGCACTTGCAGGCACGATCGCTTGCGCACAGCCTTATGGGCCAGGCGTGACTGACAAAGTCATTAAGATCGGCAATATCAATCCGTATTCGGGCCCAGCATCGTCTTACAGCTCATACGGTAAATCGCAAGCGGCTTACTTCAAAAAAGTCAATGATGAAGGCGGTATTAACGGGCGCATGATTGAGTTCATTTCTTTAGATGACAACTATCAGCCCCCAAAGACCCTAGAGCAAGCGCGCAGACTGGTCGAGCAAGATAAAGTGTTGTTGATTTTCGCTCCGCTGGGCACACCCACGAATTCTGCGATTCACAAGTATATGAATCAAAGAAAGGTTCCACAACTCTTTGTGCAGACCGGCGCTTCAAAATGGGGTGATCCTAAAAACTTTCCATGGACAATGGGTTGGCAGCCCAATTACCACAGCGAAGGTAAGATCTACGCACAGGCAATCTTACAAAATCAGCCTAAGGGAAAAATAGCGATTTTGTATCAAAACGACGATTATGGTAAGGATTACATCACCGGCATTGAAGAGGGACTTGGTGATAAAAAAAATATGATCGTCGCGCGTGAAAGCTATGAGGTGAGTGATCCGACGATTGATAGTCAGATTGTTAAGCTTCGTGCTTCGGGTGCTGATGTGTTCTTGAACATTACTATACCAAAGTTTGCGGCACAAGCCATTAAAAAAATGGCTGAACTCAACTGGAAACCGACGCATTATTTAAACCAAGTCTCTAGCTCGGTCGGTTCAACTTTGATTCCCGCTGGCCTCGAAAATAGTGTTGGGTTAATTACGACGTCGTTTATTAAGGACCCGAGCGATCCTCAGTGGAAAGACGACAAAGCGTTTTTAGAGTACCAAGCCTGGTTTAAAAAATATATGCCAAACGCAGATCAAAATGACGGTTTTTATATACAAGGCTATACCAACGCTCAGACGCTTGAGTACGTGCTCAAACAAGCGGGTAATGATCTGACTCGTGAAAATGTGATGAAACAGGCCGCAAACATTAAAGATTTGAAACTGCCCTTGTTGCTGCCTGGCATTAATGTCCAAACGGGTCCGGATGATTTCTATCCGATCGAGCGTATGCAGTTAGCGCGCTTTGATGGCAAAGCCTGGAGATTGTTTGGTAAGATTTACGGCGATTAAGTTGCTTGCCTGTTAAATAAAAAAGACCGCCAAGGCGGTCTTTTTTTATGTGCATTCGTGACACAAAAAAAAACATTGATTTCGTTAGATCGCTGAGAGGGCGTCTATGCAAGGCACGCAAAGAGGCGCTATTTAATGCAAAGCTCTGTTTAGAGGTCTGCATTTGCTGCACTTAAGCGCAAGAGCGGGTGACTTTCAAGAGATAATTTTCTAAAGGTCGCAGACTATTAGAACACCAAGGCGTTGTGATTGATCCTATGAGCAGTGCACCCAGTGCGACAGCCTCGCGAGAAGCGATTTTAGGCTACGAAGCCGAGGTACGTGATCTGAAGGCAACGATTGCCGCCCTGCGCGATGCGCTAGAACAAGAGCAGTCGGTGAGTGCCAGACGGGTGTCTCAGGCGCTACTTGTAACCGATTCTGAAATCGCACAGCTTAAAAATACGGCGATTGCCTTGCGTGAAACGCTTGAGCAGACGGGTCGACAAAGAGAACAGGCAGTGCAAGCCGCTGTGTTAGCCGCAAGCCAAGAAATAACGAGTTTAAAGGCGGCCGTCGTTGAATTGCGTGACCAGATGGAACTCATGCGACAAGAAAAAGAGGTTGCAGTGCAAGCGGTTGTCTTACGCACACATAACGAAATTACGCAATTAAAAGAGATCGCAGCGGCTTTGCGCTCGCGGCTTGACGATAGTCGCCCAAGCGCGGCAGAGAAAACATGAAAAAACCAGCACAAGACAGCGCGAGTTCGGCCACTTTCACTAAACTCGAGCAGCGCCTGCACTTATCTGATTTCTTACTCAAGCTTTCGAATCAGATGTCGGCCTTTGGTAACCTTGACGACGTGTTAAACGCTTTTGTCGAGATTGCGACACGTGAGTTGAACGCCGAGCGCGGCACCATATTTTTGAACGATCCAACGACCAATGAATTGTATTCAAGAGTGGCTCAAGGCCATTTGCGCCATGAAATTCGTATCTTAAACAGCAGTGGTATCGCCGGCAGTGTGTTTAGTGCACAAGAAAGCCTGATCATTTTAGAACCCTATGACGATCCCCGCTTTAATCAAACCATTGATGAGCAAACGGGATTCGTCACTCGCAGTATTTTATGCGTGCCGATTCGAGCCGGCAATGGCGAGGTGATCGGCGTGGCGCAGTTGTTGAATAAGCAAAAGGGTCGCTTCACAAAAGTTGATTTGAATTTGCTTGAAAAAATGACAACGCAAGCTTCGCTTGCCTTGCAAAACGCGCAGTTCATCGAAAGCATGCAGGCCATACGTGCCAAAGAGATTGAGTTTTTAAATGTCATCTCTGAGGTCACCTCTGACATCAATATCACCTCGCTGTTAAAAAAGGTGATGAGTGAGGTCACCCGCATGCTCAACGCGGATCGTTCAACTTTGTTTTTGAACGATGAAAAGACCGGTCAGCTTTGGTCAGAAGTGGGGCAGGGCTTGGATTCACTGCAAATCCGTTTGCCGAATCATCTCGGTATTGCCGGTGCAGTATTCACGAGCGGCAAGGTGATCAATATCCCTCACGCCTATGCTGATCTGCGTTTTAACCCTGCCTTTGATAAAAAGACGGGTTACTTCACGCGCTCATTGCTTTGCGTACCCATCACGAATAAAGAAGGCAAGGTGATCGGTGTGACGCAGGTGCTCAATAAGCACGGCGGGCCGTTTAATCAAGAAGACGAATCGCGCCTCAAAGCGTTTAGTTCTGAGATTTCGATTGCTTTGCAGAACGCAAAATTATTTGCCGATGTGCAGAGCATGAAAAACTATAATGAGAGCATGCTTGAATCCATGTCGAGTGGCGTGCTTACGCTTGACGAGCACGAGCAGATTGTGACCTGCAATGCGGCTGGCTTGCGAATCTTACAAACCACGCCCGGCGAAATCGTACAAAAGCCTTTCGCTCAATTTTTTTACGATACTAATGCGTGGGTACTTGAAAAAGTGAAACGCGTGATGCAAACGGGTGAGGCTGACATCACCGTGGATGCAGAGATTGAGGTTGCCGCTCAAACGCTGTCCGTCAACCTAACGATTGTCCCCTTGACTGGCGCTGATCATAAGCGCCTGGGTTCAATGGTGATGCTTGAAGACATCTCAAGCGAAAAGCGTATGAAATCGACCATGTCGCGTTACATGGATGCGTCGATCGCGGATCAGTTGCTTGCAACCGGTGCGGATTCGATGGGTGGCGTGAGCGTGCCTGCCACTGTTTTATTTTCGGATATCAGGGGCTTTACGACAATCACCGAAGAGCTTGGCCCACAAGCGACGGTCAGCATGCTCAACGAGTATTTTGAAATCATGGTCGACTGTTTGCGCCAAGAAGACGGCATGCTTGATAAGTTTATCGGCGATGCAGTCATGGCAGCCTTTGGTATTCCGGTGGCGCACAATGACGATGAAGATCGCGCAGTACGTACGTCGATCTCGATGATCACCCGCTTGGCTGACTGGAACGTCATTCGTTTGAGCGAAGGCAAGAAGCCAATCAATATTGGGATTGGCTTAAACACAGATGTCGTGGTGTCGGGCAATATCGGTGCCAAAAAACGGATGGATTACACCATCATTGGTGACGGGGTGAACTTAGCCGCCCGTCTTGAGTCGGCTTGCAAGCAGTACGCAGCCAAGATTTTGATCAGTGAGTTCACACAAAAGAAATTGCGCGGCACCTATCGTATGCGCGAGATTGATCTGGTTATTGTAAAAGGCAAAACGCAACCTGTTGCGGTGTTTGAAGTGCTTGATTATCACACCGAGCAGACGTTTCCTAATTTAATGGATGTGGTGAGTCATTTCAGGGACGGTATCGCCAAGTATCGCCGCGGCGAGTTTGATTTAGCCATCAAGGCGTTTGAGCAGGCGCTTGGCTTTAATCCTGAAGATAAGCTCTCGCAGATCTATATTGAACGCTGTCATCTGCTGCAACAGCATCCCCCTGAAGGCGTCTGGGATGGCGTCTGGCGCATGGAAGGCAAGTAGCGACCTGCGAGCACGCCGTTCAAAGAAGCAGCCTCGCGTGTGGGGACATTTTGTTTGGTCACAAGACTATGCCAAAATTAGACGAAGTTGTGCGTTCGTTTGATTTTTGTTCTATTTTTTGACTCGGCACATATCTATGCATGGTTTATTGAAGCTAACACGATTCTTATTAAAGGCTCGTCCATTCAGAGCCTTTCAAGCGCTCTGCGTGGTGCTTGTGTTGTCTGGCTGCAGTTCGTTGCAGATCGCTTACAACTATGCCCCTAACTATCTGGCGTATCGCCTGAATGGTTATTTCAGTCTGGATGACGCGCAAAAGGTGACGCTTGATTTAGAGCTTCAGACCTTTATTGCGTGGCATGCCGAGACCGCCTTACCGGACTACACGCGAACCTTAGAAACCTGGCAGGCAAGAGTCGAGGTGGCGACACCTTTTACCGTCACCGAAGTGCTAGCGATTCAACAACAGGTTGAGCTCGCACTTGAAGTGTTGGGGCAGCGCGCTGCTTCACAACTCGCCGGCCTGCTTGTCACTTTGACTCCGAAGCAACAGTTACGACTCAAGGCCGAGTTCGAAAGCGAGAACAAAGATTATTTTAATGAATTTCTCAAAAATCCTACGAGTGAAGCGACCCGCAAAAATCACTACAAGCGCGCGCTTAAACGTTATGAAGACTGGCTGGGAGCACTCACCAAGAATCAAGAAAAACTGATTACTGAGTTGGCTGATAAACGGTCAAAGACATTTGCAGGCTGGGGCGACGAGCGTACGCTTAGACAAAAGGCGTTGTTAGATCTGCTAGAGCAGCAAAGAGGTAAAGATGCCCCGCAGGCTGAAGCTGCCTTGCGTGTGTATTTATATAGCCTAAAGAAGTATCGCGAACCGACTCTCGCTGCTCAACAGTCGCAAATTAGACAAGACTGGGCTCAAGTGACCGCGGAAGTTTTGAATAGTCTGACACCCGAGCAAAAAACTTACCTAAAAAAGAAACTCGGCGTCTATGCGCAAGATTTTGCTAGCTTGACGCCCAAGCGCTTGGCACAAGGCTCGCAAAAGTAAATGCCTGCGCAGACTCATGGCTACGCCCGAGGATCACTTCGTGTCCGCTTAGCGCAGCGACCCGATCGCGCAGCGCTGAGGCTAGGACAAAGGCAAGGTTAGTACGTTTTTAGCACCCGGGCGGGCCAACATTTTTGCGTACCACGCTTCGATGTAAGGACGTGGCTTGTGTGGGATTGGCAGGCCGTACCAGCGGTGCACTTCACAGGTCAGCGGGATATCAGCCATCGTCATGTTGGCGCCTGCGACAAAGACATTGTGACTCAGATGATTTTCAAGACGATCAAGCAGAACCTCGGTTGAAGAAATCGAGGCTTCGACTTTTTTCATATCGCGCTCGGCCTCAGGCATACGAATCAGTTGCCAGAACGCGTCACGCCCTGAGGGGCTAAAGGTGGTTTGTTGCCAGTCCATCCAGCGCTCGGCGTTAAAACGCTCTTGCAGGTCAGTTGGGTAGAGTTTGCCCAATGAGTGTTTGGCGCACAAATAACGTACGATGACATTTGACTCCCACAGCACAAAGTCGCCTTCGACCAAAGTGGGGACGACGGAGTTTGGATTAAGTGCAATGTATTCGGGTGTTTTGACGATACCAAAGACGCCGCCCGCATCGATGCGTTCAAAGTCAAGACCAAGTTCTTGCGCTGCGTAGACGGCCTTGCGGACGTTAATAGAAGTGATACGACCCCAAATCTTGAACATGAAAAAGATCCTCAAAAAAGATAGAAAGCGTTAAAACTCGAAACTCGAAACTCGAAATTTAGAACGCGCTAAGGCTTTATATAAAAAACTTATGCGATGTCGGTGTCAACGAACTCAAGCAAGGTATTAAAGCCAGGAATTTGTACAGAGAGTCTTCCGCGTTGCTCGCGCCAGGTGATCGTGTGCAAACCATTTTTTTGCAGCCGCTCTAGTGCCTGACGCAGCGGCGCCAACGATGCCGTCTGCAGTGCGATCGCACCAAAAAAACTTGAGCGCTTACCTCCTACGCAGGTCAAACCACCAAAGCATTCTGCATACTGCACGGCAGTTACAAAAACCAAGGTGTACTGTGCACCACGTACACGGTACTCGCCGTTTGCACCAAGCGCAGCGAGACCACCGGCGGCAGCGACATATTGTTTTGCTTCTTGTTGTGGCGACTCACACACAATGAGTAAGCCCGCCAGGTTATTCACGCCATTAGGGTGAGCTTGCCACTCTTTGCGCCAAACAAGTTCAGGGGTGAAATGTTGGCAGTAATACAAACGACCGGCGCTAAACTGGCCAGGCTCAAAACGTACCGTTTCGAAGCGAGCGTCAGATACGACGCCAGCAAGCTCCACAGGCCGCGAAAATGCCTGCACAGGCTGCACGGCAAAACCCGCAGACTGTAAAGACTGGTGTGTGTGTGCAGCGTTAGTGGTCTTAAATACGAGTCCGTCAATCCCAACAGGGCTTGAAAGGACCTCTTCACGTAGCGGGCCACCGTCGCTTGGCAGACCGAGCAGTTCTAGATAATCGTTCTCAAACACCATCAGGTGATTGATTGAACCCAGGCTATGGCGCCCGCGCGGCGTCAAAGTAAAGCCGAGCTGCTCAAAGATCGTATGTGCCGCATTCATTTCAAAATGCGTGTTGATCACTAGATGATCGAGCGGTAAGGCTTTGCGAGCGTGTGATTGAGCGGCAGCACGCGGCGAACGAGGATTTTTTGTGGTCATGTACGCTTACCCAAAGGTGAGTGTGGCAATCACGGGCGTGTGATCTGAGGGTTGCTCAAGGGCGCGTGGCCCCTTGTCGATGACACAGGCGGTACAGCTTGGCACTAATGACTCTGACAATAAAACATGATCAATGCGCATGCCGGCGTTACGCTTAAAGCCGTTCATGCGGTAATCCCACCAACTAAAGGATTTGGGTGCTTGCTCGAACAAGCGAAACGCATCGGTAAACCCCAGCGCAAGCAAAGATTGAAATGCCGCACGTTCGGGCTCTGAGACCAAGATCTGCCCAAGCCATTTGTCGGGATTGTGAACATCAGCATCAACGGGGGCAATGTTGTAGTCGCCCAGCACGGCAATATTGGGGTGTTGTTGTTTTTCAGTGACCAGCCAAGCCTCAAAGGCTTTGAACCAAGCAAGTTTGTAAAGGTACTTTTCGCTGCCAACCTCTTGCCCGTTAGGGCAGTAGGCACTGATCACCCGAATCGTGCTGTCGCCGTAGGGC
>JABMMM010000153.1 GCA_013205565.1 Alcaligenaceae bacterium
CCCGCGGCTAACAAACCCGAGGGTTCAGTCAGCGCGCGACTCGGGTCCGGAAACGCTGAGTGAGTCTCTAGCCAGGTGAGTTGCAAAGAGGCCACGTCTGCGAGATGTTTTAGCGCTTAGTCAAGCCAAGCGAATAATGATGAGTCTGAAACTGACCGGTTTCGCGTTCGCGCAGATAATGTTTAAGCGTGGTTGAGACCGATTTGAAGGCGAGGTTATCCCAGGGGATTTCATTGAGGTTATACCAGCGCGCCTCAAGGGTTTCAGGGCCGGGATCGAGCTCAGGGCCTAAGGCTTTGGCTAAAAAATATACGTGAACCTGATCCACGTGCGGAATGTTGATCACGGTGTATAACTGACCGAGTTCGATGCGTACGCCGGCCTCTTCTTGAGTTTCGCGCTCGGCGCCTTCGTTCATGGCCTCACCGAGTTCCAAAAAGCCAGCAGGCAACGTCCAGGTGTTTGCGCGGGGTTCGATCGCGCGCAAACATAACAATACTTTGTCTTCTAGGATAGGGAGGGTGCCAACGACCAGGCGCGGATTTTGATAGTGCACAGCACCACAGGCCTCGCACACATCTCGTTCTCGGTTGTCGCCTTCGAGAAGTTTGCGAATGTTGGGCGTACCGCACTGACTGCAAAATTTTTGCTGTCTGGGTGCCGGAAAGTAAAACTCATTTGGATGGCTCATAAGCCATTATTTTAAGGGTAAAGGCGCCAAATGGGTGAGCGGCATAGAGGGATTTGCAATGAAATGTAAAGTCTTAGGCAGATCTTGTTGTTCAGCCACCCGAAGCGGAGCGGCTTTTTTGAGCGCAGCAAAGACTTGCTTGGGGTCGTGCAGACTTAAGTTCAGTTGCGAGAGTAAAAGTGGATCAGTCTGCTCAATCACGGTCAGCAGATTGCGCGAGTCGAGCGTGCTGAGAGTGTCAGCCAACACACTGAGGTCGCGATCATCGACACGGGCAGCGCCAAGCTCGGTTTGGGCATAGAGCTGACCACTGTCAGTGAGCCACCATGCGGTGATCTCTTGAATGGTCAACCCATTGTGCGTGCTCAGAGTGCCAAGAGTCGGGTCAACCCGCAAGATGAAAGGAGCCGCATCGAGGCGGACATACACGCGTTGCGGACCGTTTTGAAAAAACCAAGCACCCGAGGGCTCTGCCGAGTAGTTTCGGCCAATAAAACCAAGGATTTGAATATTGCTGATGCCTTGGCCGGCTGCGCCTTGCTCTGCATCGCCCAAAGGGTGCAGGCGCCACTCACCTCGGGCAGACAACGAGAGCCAGCCATAAGCGGCAGGGACATCGGGCCAGCGAATCTGTGCCTCAAGTACGGACTGATCCATGGGGGGCTTTTATCCAAAACCAAAGCAAACTACACCATTGCAAGGCTGCCAGGCAAAGCATGGCGTAAGTCAGAGACTGAGTGCGGTCATAGCCACTTGCCGTAAATCCATCGGCGATCAGACCTAAGCCCCACTGCACGATAAAGGTGCCACCAAAAATCATTAGATTCAAGGTGGTTAAGACGCGCCCCGCTATCTGACTTGGAAACTCTAACGCAGTTTGAGTCTGCAACAGAAACATCGCCGGCACTGCGAGCGCAAGAAGAGGCCACAGTAACCAGGCCAGCCCGGTTTGCCAGAGCGGGATCGCTGTGAAGCACAGTGTTAGCCAAAGTAGCGCAAGAGACGACTGCCTGGCTAAGGGAGCCCCTCTTTTGACTAGCCAAGGGCTTAACAGCCCCATCACGAGGTAAGAGGCCAGGATCGTGGCGTTTAGGTATAGCAGGATTTGGCTTGCTTGCTCTGCGCTCATCTTGAGCGCCTGCGTGAGCCAGGGCCCGACCCATAAGGTTTGAAGTGCCACGAAGCCCCCGATAATCAAAATACAGGGTGGGATCGCACGTAGCATGGTCGGGTGCAGGCACAGCGAGACAAAGCTAGTTGCCTGCCGCTCGGTCGCTGTCTGGGGGTGTGACTGCCTGTCGTAATCGCCCGTTAAAAAGAACACCAGGCCGGCCGAGAGCAACAATAAAACGGTCGCCAGACTAAAGACCTGTCGCCAGCCAAGCGCCTGTGCAAGTAAAAGAGCCGGTTGGGCCGCCATGAGGGCACCCGCCGTGCCGGCAACCAACATGCACATCACAAGGCTCGCCTGCTGCTCGGTACGATAGCAGCGCCTGAAATAAGAATAAGCAGCCATCAAACAAGGTGACACGCCAATGCCGATCAGAATACGCCCTAAAAAAAGTACCCAAAGTTCTTGACCAAAGGCGATCAAGAGCGACCCTAGTGCGGCGACCAGTAAAAGGGCTGACTCCGTGCGGCGCGCGCCGTAGCGATCGAGCCAGATCCCAACTGGAATTTGCATGGCCCCGAAGGCTAAGAAATAGGCCGACGAGAACCAGCCTAACGCGCTATGTGACAGAGTGAGGTCGCTGGCCAACAGGGGGGCAAGTGCGGCGTTGACCGAGCGCAGCGCATAAGAAGTAAAGTAGCCCGAAGCGAATGCTAAAAATATCCTTACACCCAACAGACCGGTGAGGTAACTTTGTGGCGCAGGTGCAGGCTGAAGAGTCGCTGTAGTTGTCATGATTGGGGCTCGACAGGGTGTACAGCTAACTGGAGGCGCAACCCGGAATCGAACCGAGCTTGACGGATTTGCAATCCGCTACATAACCACTCTGCCATTGCGCCGTAAATGCTTAACATGCCGGAGCGCGATGATACTACAAAAGGCGCCTTTCCTTTATTTTTCCAAATACTATACAGCAGCGAGGTTACAGTTTAGGATAATCACGTTTTATACAAAAATGCTTTTTGTGCAGTGAGGGCTAGGCGTCTGGGCGTGCTGCCCTCAGGCAGCGAGCAGGTGCAATTTGATATTTTCCAAGCGCAACATAACAAACATTGAGGCAATTAACATCATGAACACACGCAGAGCACTTTTGCAGGCGGGCGCAGGGGCTTTGGCTTTAAAGGCCTTACCAGTATGGGCGCAAGCCGACTGGCCTTCAAGAGCCGTGGTGGTGATTGTGCCTTTTCCCGCGGGCGGCGGTACAGACGCTTTTGCGCGCCCGATTTCTGCTGTGCTTTCAAAGTCGATGGGCAAGCAACTGGTGATCGACAGTCGGGGTGGCGCGGGTGGAAACCTGGGTGCGACGCTGGCTGCGCGAGCGGCACCCGATGGCTATAACTGGTTTATGGGCGCGGTGCATCACGCCATCGCGCCTTCGATGTATCCAAATCTTGAATACAGCCTCGAAAAAGATTTTATTCCAATCGCCATGGTGGCACGGGTGCCACAAGTGCTTGTGGTCAATCCTAAAAAGGTGCCAGGCGATTTCAAGGCGTTCCTTGAAATGGTGCGGGCTAATCCAGGCAAGCTAAATTACGGTTCTGCGGGCAGCGGCACGTCTCATCATCTGGCGGGCGAGCTGTTCAAAATTCAGTCAAAGACCAACATCACTCACATTCCCTACAAAGGTGCTGGGCCTGCCTTGCAAGGCTTGCTTGCGGGTGATGTCGACATGATGTTTGACGGCTTGGGCTCTTCTGCGCAACACATCAAAAGTGGTCGCCTAAACGCCTTGATGGTGGCTGGTAAGGTTCGTAATCCTGCGATTCCAGAGGTACCGTCTGCGGCCGAGTTGGGGTTTGCGGATTACAACGTGACAACCTGGTACGGCATCTGGGCCCCTAAAGGAACGCCACCCGAGGCTCAGGCACGCATGCTTGCTGAAATCAAAAAACTGCCCCTAGACGCGTTGATCAAAGACGGTTGGGCTGCCAACGGGGCAGAGTTCCCGGCGTTGACGGGCTCTGATTTTGGTGCGTTTGTGAACAGTGAGATCAAGCGTTGGGCCGAGGTTGTTAAGGTGTCTGGCGCCAAGCTTGATTAACCTCAGACCGATGGCACGTGCGATGCCAAGCACGTGCTGACTCAAGTGCGGTTAGTCTTTCGCACAGGCGGCTTTTAGCAGCGCCTGGGCGAGTGTCACTTTGTAGATCGCCTGAGCCACCGTGGCGGGTTCGAGAGGTACCCAAGTCGTGTCGTTTGAGCTGCCAATCTGTGGCCCTGTCGCTTTAGGGCCTGCATAGAAGTTTCGGCGCAGGGACATCTGAGAGCTGGCATTGCAGTCAATTTGATATTCGTGCACAGAAGACAAAAAAGCCTTGTTGTTGAATAACTCAGGTTCTGTTTGATCATACATTGCAGCAATCAGGACGAATTTTTTAGATTTTTTTTTGCTGGCGACGTCAACATAAAGAGTCTTGTTGACCGTTGCGTTTGAAGCGATTTCGAGCCACTCTGCTTGGGCGGTCGAGTAGGCTGGCAGAAGGATTGCACCGGTGAGCAAATGTTTGATTGCGGATCGCATCAAAGGAGTTGTGAAAAAAAACCTCAACTCTGTCACCTCGGTTTTATGCAGTCAAAACGACACTGCAAAAATACTTTTTTGAACTAAATCCAGAAAAAATCTGGAGCGGGAGAAGAGTCTCGAACTCTCGA
>JABMMM010000154.1 GCA_013205565.1 Alcaligenaceae bacterium
ATGCTGCGAGCGATCGTTTTGGCACTGCACCACAATGTTGGTGGGGATGTGCGTAATACGAACGGCTGAGTCAGTTTTGTTAATGTGCTGACCGCCCGCGCCGCTAGCGCGATAGGTATCGACGCGTAAGTCGGCCGGGTTGATATCGATTTCGATCGAGTCATCGACCTCGGGGTATACAAAGACACTGGCAAAGGACGTGTGACGACCGCCCGATGAATCAAACGGGCTTTTACGCACTAAGCGATGCACGCCGCTTTCAGTACGTAAAAAGCCAAACGCGTATTCGCCTTCAATTTTGATGGTGGCTGACTTGATGCCTGCGACCTCACCGTCAGATTCTTCGAGCAGTTCGGCTTTAAAACCTTTGCGCTCGGCATAGCGCAAGTATTGGCGCAACAGCATTGAAGCCCAGTCTTGTGCTTCGGTGCCGCCGGCACCTGCCTGAATATCTAAAAAGCAATTGAGCGGATCAGCCGGGTTTGAGAACATCCGGCGAAACTCCATGCCCTCGAGCTTGGCTTGAAACTCTGCGGCATCGGTCTCGATTGACTCGAGCGTTTCATCGTCGCTGTCGCTGGCCGCGAGTTCAAATAATTCAAGCGAATCAGTAATAGACTGAGCCAGACTGCTAAGGGTGTCGACCACACCTTCAATATTCTTTTTTTCACGCCCCAGTTCTTGGGCACGTTTGGGGTCGTTCCAGACGTTTGGGTCTTCTAGTTCGGCGTTAACAACGTGCAGACGTTCAGCTTTGACCTCGTAGTCAAAGATACCCCCGAAGCGCACGTTCGCGCGCCGCGTAATCGGTTAAACGCGAAGAGATTTGATTCTGACGTTCTGCTTCCATCTGCTTTGAATTCCACGATCTAAGGATTTAACTCAGTAGTTTAACGGAGAACCGCAGGGGCCCGCGCCGTTACCCCGGGCGAGCAAGCTTGCGGTGGACCAGTTGCTGGGCTAGCGAGCTCGCGCGAAACTGCTTTAAGCCGCCTCAGCGTATTCAATCACCAGTTGCACCGTGATTCGGCCGTTCCAGACGTTTTGGTCAAGTCGATAGGCGACCTTGACGAACTCAGGGAGACTGTCGATGCGGTTAAACCAAATGGCGTCAAAGCGTTGGTGGCCGCGTTCAAGCGAGAGTTTTAAGTGCTTTTCGCCCACCAGTTTTTGGCTGCGCACCATAAACTCGTCTAAAAACAAGGGTGCGGCAAAACCTGCGCCCCAAACCTCTTGCTCAAGCATCACAGCAACTTGGGCGTTGGCAAAGCCTTGTTCAAGCGAGCCATCGGTTTCAATCAGGGGCTCGAAACTTTTGCGCCCGGTCAGTTCAATCACGGCTTGTTCAAAGGCGGGTGAAAATTGTTCAAAATCGTCACGCCCAAGCGTCAAACCTGCAGCCATGGCGTGCCCACCAAATTTGCGGATCAGACCTGGGTGGCGCTTTGAGACCAAATCTAGTACGTCGCGCAGGTGCACATCGGGAATCGAGCGGCCTGAGCCGCGCAGTTCATCATCACCGGCGGGTGCAAAGGCAAGCGTTGGGCGAAAGTATTTTTCTTTGAGTCGTGAGGCCACCAAGCCCACCACACCTTGATGCCAGTCGGGGTGAAATACACACACCGACGCTCCGATTTTGCCTGCTTGGACTTGCTCGGTGGCAGCGAGGGCCTGCTCTTTCATGACCCCTTCGATCTGACGGCGTTCGCGATTGATGGTGTCGAGTTCGCGCGCGAGTTCGAGCGCTTGGGTATCGTCATCGGTGGTGAGGCAACGAATCCCCAAGCCCATGTCGGCTAAACGACCCGCGGCATTGATTCGTGGGCCTAACGCAAAGCCCAAATCAAAACCACTGGCAGCCTGCGGGTTGCGTGCAGCGACGGCAAACAAAGCCCGAATACCAGGCTGCATCAACCCACGCCGCATGCGGTCTAAGCCACGTGTGACTAGTAGGCGATTGTTTGGATCAAGTTTGACCACATCCGCCACCGTGCCGAGGGCCACCAAATCCGCTAAAGCGTCTAAGCGCGGCCCACCGTTTTCGGGGTACACACCGCGCGTACGAAGTTCAGCGCGCAAGGCTAGCATAAGATAAAAAATGACCCCAACACCGGCAAGATTTTTTGACGGAAACCCACAGCCGACTTGGTTGGGGTTGACGATGGCCAACGCGTCAGGCAAGGTCTGGCCCGGCAGGTGATGGTCGGTCACGATGACCCCAATGCCTTGCGCGTTCGCCTCGGCGACGCCTTCAACGCTGGCAATGCCGTTATCAACGGTAATGATGAGATCGGGTTTGCCGGCGTGATGCAGCAGGGCTAACTCGATCACCGCGGGCGATAGCCCATAACCTGTTTCAAAACGATTGGGTACTAAATAATCGACGTCAGCGCCCATGGCACGAAGGGCGCGCAGGCCAACGGCGCAAGCGGTTGCGCCATCACAGTCGTAATCCGCCACAATCAGCATTTTTTTATTGGCTGCAATGGCGTCGGCCAACAGTTTGGCCGCATGCTCGGCGTGAGTGAGCGTGGTGGGGGCCAGCATGG
>JABMMM010000155.1 GCA_013205565.1 Alcaligenaceae bacterium
GTGCCGGTTCGGTGAGTGTTGCGGGTGACTTGAACGCAAGCGGTAAGGGTGCTGGGCAGACTGGCGGTGCGATTGATGTGAATGCACAAAAAATTCAAGTAAAAGCGACTGCCAAGTTTGATGCGACTGGTGATGCCGGTGGCGGCAAGATCGCGATTGGTGGCGGTGGGCCTAGTACACGTACGCAAAGCTTTACACCGGCGGTTTCAACAACGATTGCCTTGGGTGCGCGTTTGGATGCGTCGGCGCTGACGCGAGGTGATGGTGGCGAGATTTTGGTCTTCACAAGTTTGACGAACCCCTTGGCGTTTACGCAGGTGGCAGGGTCGTTGATTGCGCGTGGTGGTGCGCAAGGTGGCAATGGCGGGTTTATTGAAACGTCTGGGTATCGGTTGGATGTGAGTGGGATTGTTGTTTCAACCAATGCGCCGAAAGGTCGACTTGGGCTTTGGCTGCTGGATCCTGATTCGATAGAAATTGGCGCTTTCGAGACCACGGGGGGATGTACGGCTACGGATATGACCGGTGTGGGTTGTACGAGGCTTGACGCTGCGGCGCTGATCGCAGCTCTGAATGGCGGTGAATTGGGTAGTCCGATAAAGGTGTCGGCTACGAACAGCATCTTGGTGAGCGCCCCGATCTCCTGGAGTTCGAGTGGCACTTTGACTTTAGAGGCCAGCGGAGCTTCTGGCGCCATTACTGTGAACGCCGCGATTACGAACACGGGCCTCTTAGGCGGGCTTACGTTGTCTGCCAAGACCATCGATATCAAAGCGCTGATATCACTTGGGACGGGCAGTCTAATAGAGAATGGTGGTGGTGCTGTAGCCGGAAGTCGCTTCACGCTAGACGCTGGGGATGAGGGTAGCAGCGCAGCAGGTATCAACATTCAGGCGGCCACCGTTGAGATCAAAAGTGCAATGGTCGCGACCACTAGCATTTCAATCACTAATGCCTCAAGTGTGACAATCGGCGGGAGAGTTCAAGCAAATACGATTACCGTGAACGCGCCTTCTGGCGTCGGCACGATAACGGTCGAACAGCCTATGGTTAGTCGGGACACGTTGGAATTGAACGCGGGCACTTCAATTTCAGTTACCACAAATGAGCTGACGTCAAATAATCCAGGAGAAATACCCGTCCTAGGAACAACCACTTTAACGGCACCGCAGATTACTTTTGGCGCAAACCTGACACAAACAGGAAACCTGACAGCTACGGCAACAACTTCTATTAGTTTTGGTGCGGCCGAAAGAATTGCTTTTGAAGGCGAAGGTACAAAATTATTGATTGCACCCGAAATTATCTGGGGCGCGCAGGCCATGCTCGGCAATGGGAGTCTGACGCTGCAGACCTCGCAATTGACTTGGCTGGCAGGTGGCAGTTACACAGGTTTTGCTGGAGGTCCGCTAATCATCGGAGGTGGCGGCGTTGCCAAGACCACGATTACGAGTCCTGAGGATATTTCGTTAACGGCCTCGAACATCACGATCAGTAACGAAGTGGCTTGGTCGGGATTTGGTTTAAGCCCTTCGCCACAGATTAGCCCCGGTACAGGAAATCTCAACGTTAACAAGATGACAGGAACTGGTGGCGCATCGCTTATCATCACGACGGCAGCGACCCTAAATGCGACCGGAGGAGGAGGATTAATTGCGCTGAGCGGGACGCCAGCACCGGGTAAGGTTGCCAGTTTTACCTATAACACCAGCGCGGCAGATGTTGGCCCAGAGACTACAAGTACACCGGGTGCTGGTGGCGTCACAGTGACCGTCACAAATACTTCCGGTGGTGGTGGTGGTGGGTCGGGTGCAAGCGATACCCCAGTTGTCGTAGTCACGCCGGTAACAACTACAACTAGCACGACAGCAGCCGCCGCTGCGGCGAAAGCAGCTGCCGAGGCCGCTGCCGCGAAAGCGATTGCAGATGCGGCAGCAGCAACAGCTGCCGCGGCAGACACCACAACGAGAGTGGTCGTTGATCAAGCCATTACGCAGGCAGTTGCCACCGTGGTGGCGAGTACGAGTGCGGCGGTCTTTGTGGCGCCACCGCCACCGCAACCTGCCACGACCACAACGTCTAGCGCGAGCACGACAACGTCAACGGACACGACTACTGTTTCAAGCAGCGCCTCAACAACGACCACAGCGTCAACGACCACAACGGCTACAACTGCGACAACTACCACAACAGCAGCCACGACGAGCACCGCACAAAGCACCGTCGCGACGCAAGAGTTTGTCGAGCCTCTTTCGGTCACAACGCTTAGCTCGACCACCTCAACGGTCAGTGATCCAGGTGACACGTCAGCAGCGACCACCTCGACAACCTCAGGCCAAGCTGCTCAAACAGCCACGCCTGCTAGCACCGCAACTGCTGCCCCTGCAGCACCTTCGCTAACACCTGTTGCGGTTAGCAAAGACGGTGCTGACGCGGGCGACTTCACGCTTCAAACGGTTAAGCCGCCAGCGCCTGTCACAACCGCCAAGCAAGAGGCCAGACCCACTGAGCGTGTGACCATCACGCCAGTATCTCCTGGTATTGCCTTACAAGCCACACAAAAAACCCCTGCGCCGTCTGGCTCGGTGATGGGTCGTGAAATTTCAGGTTCTGGGAATAGTTCAAATTGGTAGCCTTCTTCATGCAACGTAGCCGCAAATTGACTCAAGACGAATGGTCGGTACGTCTGCACGATGGGTTTGCGCTGGTATGTTTATGTGTTGGTGTTTTTCTTGTTTCGACGCTGTCTGCGCAAACAACAAGTGCGGGTTTGGATCCAGTGCCTGCGGGCGCTGTGACGCTGGGCGATTCTTTGACGGGCGAGCGTTGTGTGCAACGTGTCCGGTCTGAGTTGCAACAAACCGCTTTGTTGCAGCAGTATGTATTGGTGTGTAAGGACAAGAACGTGGGTTTTGTATATGCGCAGGCCGAGGTGGTCGCGCCGAGTGCTGCTGCTAAAGAAAGCCCACTCAAAGCGCTCGAAGCTCAGTTTTTAGTGTCAGACGCCTACGCTATCACGGCAGCGCGCATGCAATGCGGCAAGGCACGCTGGCTTGAACAAGCCGAGGGTGTTGCGTACAAGCCAGCAATCCTAGCGTTGCCTTGCACCTTAAATAA
>JABMMM010000156.1 GCA_013205565.1 Alcaligenaceae bacterium
ACTAACGTTATCTCGATTACCGACGGGCAGATCTTTCTTGAAACCGACCTGTTTAATGCTGGCGTGCGTCCCGCAATTAACGCGGGTATTTCGGTCTCGCGTGTGGGCGGTGCGGCACAAACGAAGATTATTAAAAAGCTGTCGGGTGGTATTCGTACCGATTTGGCGCAGTACCGTGAGTTGGCCGCGTTCGCACAGTTTGCCTCTGACCTCGACGACGCTACACGCCGCCAGCTTGAGCGTGGTAAGCGTGTGGTTGAGCTCTTAAAACAGCCGCAATACCAGCCTCTGCAGGTTTGGGAACTCGGTGTCATCCTGTTTGCTGCCAATAACGGCTACCTCGATGATGTCGAAGTCTCTAGCGTGCTGTCTTTTGAGAAAGGCCTGAAAGACCATCTCAAAAACAAAAACGCTGCAATGGTTGAACGCATCGAAAGCGCAAAAGAGTTGTCTAAAGACGACGAGACTGAGTTGGTTGCTGCGTTAGTTGAATTCAAAAAGCACGGTACGTTTTAACGAACCCGCTATCGCGTCACCTCGGGTTGTTGCTCGAGGTCGCGCTAAGCAGATGGTCTGATACCTGAAAACAGGTCTGACACAGGAAGCGAAATGGCAGGAATTAAAGAGATTCGAAATAAGATCAAGAGCGTACAAAATACGCGCAAGATCACCAAGGCCATGGAGATGGTGGCCGCATCCAAAATGCGTAAAGCGCAAGAGCGGATGCGTGCGGGCCGTCCGTATGCGACTAAAGTGCACGACATGGCAGCACGGTTGATGCAAGCCAACCCTGACTACACTCACCCTTACTTGATCGAGCGCAGCGAGATCAAGGCGGTCGGTATTGTTGTTGTATCAACAGACAAAGGCCTGTGCGGTGGCTTAAATACCAACATCATGCGTTTGGTGTTGTCACGCACGCGCGACTTCAACGACAAAAAGATTCGTACCCAGTTCACAGCTTTTGGTAACAAGAGCTTGGGTGTGTTGACCCGCATGCGCGCAGAGGTGGTCTCGCAGGCGGTTGGGTTGGGTGATAAGCCCGAACTCGACCGGTTGATCGGCGCGATGAAGGTTCAACTTGACGATTTTCTGGCGGGCCGTGTCGATGCGGTCTATATCGCGACCAATCGTTTTTTGAATACGATGAAGCAAGAACCAACTTTTATTCGCCTGCTGCCTTTGCCGGGTAAGCTGGTTGATCCCTATAACTTGGCCTCGGTCTCTACCGCTGTGAATGCCGAAAGCACAACAGCAGACCATGGCTGGGATTACATCTACGAACCCGATACACAAACCGTCATCGACGAGCTGCTACAACGCTACGTCGAAGGCCTTGTATACCAAGGTGTCGCAGAAAGTATGGCCTCAGAGCAATCTGCCCGTATGGTGGCAATGAAAGCCGCTTCGGACAATGCGAAGAAGGTGATCGGTGACCTGCAACTTATCTTTAACAAGACTCGTCAGGCTGCTATTACCAAAGAAATTTCAGAAATCGTGGGGGGCGCCGCGGCCGTCTAGTTGTTTAGATTGCTTCCCGGTATCCCATCAGAATTTACAAAGTAAGGATCAGACATGAACAACGGAACCATCGTTCAGTGCATCGGCGCAGTGGTGGATATTCAGTTCCCCCGCGATCACATGCCCAATATCTATGAGGCGCTTCGCCTGACAGATGAGTCGTCAGCATTTGCTGAAAAAGGCTTAACCTTCGAGGTGCAGCAGCAACTTGGTGACGGTGTTGTCCGTACCATTGCGCTCGGACCGAGCGACGGCTTGCGCCGCGGAATGGCAGTGGCCAAAACCGGCGCGCCAATTTCTGTGCCAGTTGGTGTGGGCACTCTAGGTCGTATCATGGACGTACTTGGTCGTCCAATCGACGATGCCGGCCCAATCGACAGCAAAGAATTGCGTTCAATTCATCAAAGTGCACCTAAATTTGATGAGTTGTCACCCTCGGTTGAGTTGCTTGAAACCGGCATCAAAGTGATTGACTTAGTTTGCCCGTTTGCCAAAGGCGGTAAAGTCGGTCTGTTTGGTGGCGCCGGCGTGGGCAAAACAGTGAATATGATGGAACTCATCAATAACATCGCCAAGCAACATAGTGGTTTGTCTGTGTTTGCCGGCGTGGGTGAGCGTACGCGTGAGGGTAATGACTTCTACCACGAGATGGAAGAGTCAAACGTTCTCGACAAAGTCGCGATGGTGTTTGGTCAGATGAACGAGCCTCCAGGCAATCGTTTGCGTGTAGCCTTGACGGGTCTGACAATGGCCGAGAAGTTTCGTGACGAAGGTCGCGACATCTTGTTCTTCGTTGACAATATTTATCGTTACACACTGGCCGGCACAGAAGTGTCTGCGTTGTTGGGTCGTATGCCGTCAGCTGTGGGTTATCAACCAACCCTCGCCGAAGAGATGGGTAAGTTGCAAGAGCGCATCACCTCGACCAAGCAAGGTTCGATTACCTCAGTACAGGCTGTGTATGTGCCTGCCGATGACCTGACCGACCCTTCGCCAGCAACCACCTTCCAGCACTTGGATTCAACCGTTGTGTTGTCGCGTGATATTGCTGCGCTTGGTATTTATCCTGCTGTGGATCCGCTCGATTCAACTAGCCGCCAGCTCGACCCGCATGTGGTGGGTGAAGAGCACTACAACGTGGCGCGTGGTGTGCAACAAACACTGCAACGTTATAAAGAGCTGCGCGACATTATTGCGATTTTGGGTATGGATGAGTTGTCGCCCGAAGACAAGCAGGCGGTTGCTCGCGCGCGTAAGATTCAGCGTTTCTTGTCACAGCCTTTCCATGTGGCCGAAGTGTTTACGGGTTCGCCTGGTAAGTATGTCCCACTGTCCGAGACCATTCGCGGTTTCCGTATGATCGTTGAGGGTGAGTGCGATGCGCTTCCAGAGCAGGCGTTCTATATGGTCGGTTCGATCGACGAAGCCTTCGAGAAAGCCAAGAAACTCCAATAAGGATCTATCATGGCTACCATCAAAGTCGATGTCGTCAGTGCAGAGAAATCTCTGTACTCCGGTGATGCTAAGTTTGTAGTACTGCCGGGTGAAGCAGGTGAGTTGGGTATTTTGCCCGGCCACACCCCGCTTATCTCGCGCATTCGGCCAGGTTTGGTGCGTATTGTTCTTGAAGACGATTCTGAAGAGAGCATTTTCGTGGCAGGCGGTTTGTTAGAAGTGCAACCGGGGCACGTCACTGTGCTGTCCGACACTGCAATTCGTGGCGGCGATCTTGACGAAGAGAAAGCCGAAGCCGCGCGCCAGGCTGCCCAAGAGGCCTTGCGCAACGCCAAAGATCAGGCGAGCATGGATGTCGTGAAAGCAGAGCTCGATATGTTGGCAGTGCAGGTTATGGCCGCTCGCCGTATTCGTGAACTGACGAACAAGCATTAACTAGTTATTGCGGTGTCTTTGTACTTGCCTCCGTGCAGAGATGACGTTGTACTGCAGGTTGACTGAATAAAAAGACACGCTCGAGCGTGTTTTTTTATGATTTTAGTCGAGCGCTACGTCTTCGATCCCAGCGTTCTCAGTTTGCGTGAGCGCTTACACACAGCAGCGGGCTGAACGAGGCGTGAAAGTCCTCTTGCGTAAACTCCGACTATCCCTAGTTGGGCTTGAAGCCTAGCCTAGCGTCTTTTACTCGGAGTGAAAAGATGCGACAACAAATCGACTGCGCGGTGCTCAGGTTAGAGGCTCACAGAGTCTGGCTTGAAGAGGTTCTGCTGCACGCTGCTCCCGCCTTAGCCCGTGTCAGGCTCCATCAACTCGAGTGGGAGGCCGGACAAGATCTCGAGATCCGCACGGGCGAGCTCGTGACCCTGCCAGTACACGCACTCGCGCAAGCGGGTGTCAGCCTTAGGCGCTTCGATCTTTGTCTGGTTCCGGTTTCGCTCGATACTCTTGCCTGGACGCGCCAAGCGCTTGCACTGATTCCGCGCGGCCCCTTTTTACCACTCGTAGGGATTTTTCAAGAGCTCAAATCAGCAGCGATGCAGGATTTGCTTGAGCTCGGGATTGCAGACTTTGTACGCTTGCCATTGTGCCCTGACGAGTTTCGTGCACGGGTACTGACAACCGTAGCCAGAGTGCCACGCCCGGGTACCCTGCGTGAACCTGAAGCAGCGTATGCCGATTCGGCGTGGGGCACAGCCCAGTCGAAGATGCACCCTCACTCTGTTGTAAACGCGAACCTGGCAGTCAAGCAGGCGCTCAAGCCAGCACACCCAGGCGCACCAGCGCTGCAGTCTGCGTTTAGTCACAGCATGACAAAGATTAAATCGAATAGTGTTATGCAACGACATAGCCGCCTGGCAGCGTTAGCTTCAAATCTGCAAGAAAGTCGCGCGGTCGCACCCGGATCCTTTCGCGAGGCAAAGTCACTGCTCGTGAGTCAGTTTGAGCGTGACTACATTACCCATGCGTTAGATAAACACAATGGCAATATTGCCATGGCCGCGCGCGCTTCTCAAAAGCACCGCAGGGCGTTTTGGGCGCTCATGCGTAAATATGACATCGAAGCGCAAGCCTATCGGCCAGACGACGAGCAAGAGTAAAATAGTACCTCATAAGCCTCTTGCACACAGACTTCAGTCAACTCGCCTGTTGAGAAAAACCTTTCGGTCAAGCGGCGCGTATTTTGCTTAAAAAGGATCGCTGTGCCCGTCACTCCGCTCAAGAACGATATATTTTTGCGTGCCCTTAAGCGCGAACCAGTCCCTTATACGCCTACTTGGCTCATGAGGCAGGCGGGTCGTTATTTGCCCGAGTACAACGCCACGCGTGCCCGTGCAGGCTCATTTATGGGACTCGCGCAACATCCAGCGTACGCAGCCGAAGTCACGCTCCAGCCTCTTGAACGTTTTAAGCTCGACGCAGCAATTTTGTTTTCTGATATTTTGACGGTGCCCGATGCCATGGGTTTAGGCCTGTCCTTTGCGCAAGGCGAGGGACCGCGGTTTGCGCGCCCTCTTCGAACCGAACAAGAGGTAAACAAACTCGAGGTTCCCGATCTTAGCAAGTTGCAATATGTATTTGATGCGGTCAGTCTGATCCGCACTGAACTTGACGGTCGCGTGCCCTTAATCGGCTTCGCTGGCAGCCCTTTCACGGTCGCCTGCTATATGGTCGAAGGGCAGGGCAGTACTGACTATCGCTTAATTAAAAGCATGCTCTATGCGCGCCCCGAGTTGCTGCACCGTATCTTAGAAATCAATGCCCAAACAACTGCGTTGTATTTGAATGCGCAAATCGAAGCGGGCGCACAAGCAGTCATGCTTTTTGATAGTTGGGGTGGCGTCTTGGCAGATGGGCTGTTTCAACAGTTCTCTTTGCACTACACGCGTCAGGTAGTGCAGCAGTTAACCCGCGAGCGCGAGGGCCGCTCTGTGCCTGTTATCGTGTTTACTAAAGGTGGTGGGCAATGGCTTGAGCAAATCGCGGCGTGTGGCGCCGATGCTGTTGGGCTGGATTGGACGGTCGATTTGGCTGCCGCACGTAGGCGTGTTTCGGACGCTGTTGCCTTTCAAGGAAATCTTGACCCGATCGCCTTGTTTGGCGGTGAGCCCGCCATTCGCTCGGAGGTCCGTCGCGTGCTTGATGCTTTTGGCGCAGTCGGGTCTGGTGGCCACGTGTTCAACTTAGGGCACGGAATTTCACAATTTACGCCGCCAGAGGCCGTTGGCGTGTTGGTTGACGAAGTTCGCTTGTACAGCCCGCAGTTTCATGACGGCAATAAGTAAACCCAATAACTATGCGGGTGTTAAGAGATAAAGGCTTGCAAGTACCCATAAATTCGTTAAATTTTTTTGAGTTATACACAAAATATGTAAAATTTGATAAAAGCAAACGATTTAATTTTATACTTGAAAAAGAAATTATAAGTGGCTGATTAGTATCAAGATATACTCGAATTCGCAAAAAACCATTGCTGCAATGCACTACTAAAAAATGCAACTCTTGCTCAAAGCGAGTGAGTTCTCCCCAAAGTTATCCACAAGCACTCGTTGTATTTTTTTAAGACACGGCGCTTCAGGGTATTAGAGCCAAAATCAAGAAACCACATTAACTCCATGGCTGACCTTGTTCCAACCGTATGTGCCAATGCCAGCGCCAGTAAACAATGGGTCAGGGTTGCGTTAGATGTTCCGTTGCCCGGACTTTACGACTACTGGACAGTATCGCCCGCCCAGCTAGGTGACAGGGTGATTGTTGTATTTGGCCGCCGACAAATGATTGGCGTTGTGGTTGCTCTACCTCAAGAACCAAGCTTCGACCCTCTCAAAGTAAAAGAGGTGCAGGTGGTTCTCAAGGATATTGAACCCTTCACACAAAGCTGGCTGCGCTTTGCCAGTTTTGCAGCCGACTACTATCAGCGTCCGTTGGGCGAAGTCCTTTTGCCGGCGTTGCCTGTGCCGCTGCGCAGTGTCTCCTCTTACCTAGGCAAGCGTTCAGGAGACGGTCCGGTTTCGCGCTTAGGTAAACGCCGTACGGCCAGTCAGCAGGCGACCTCTGAGTCGGTGGTCCCAACACTGAATAGTGCTCAAGAACAAGCGGTTGTGGCCATTACACAAGCAACGAGTTTCAAAACGTTTTTACTGTATGGCGTCACCGGCAGCGGTAAAACCGAGGTCTATCTGCATGCCGCCGCACAAACCTTAGCGCGCGGTCAACGCGTCTTGATGCTGGTGCCTGAAATCAATCTGACACCTCAGTTTGAGCAATCTTTGCGCGCTCGCCTTGAGCCCGTAGCAGGGATTCATGGTGTGGCAGTGTTGCACAGCGCCTTATCAGACACCGAACGGTTGCGTGCCTGGTTGCGTGTTCAAAGCGGCGAGGCGCGCATCGTGCTGGGTACGCGATTGGCGATCTTTGCGCCGCTCGATGATGTGGGTCTGATCGTTGTAGACGAAGAGCACGATCCGTCTTACAAACAACAGGATGGTCTACGCTACTCGGCTCGAGATTTGGCTGTTTGGCGCGCGCATGATTTAGGGATTCCGATTGTTTTGGGCTCGGCGACGCCGTCGCTTGAAAGTTGGGCAAATGTTGAAAAATCAACCTATCAAAGACTGGATTTACCTGCGCGTGCACGAGCAGTGACGCTGCCCTCTGTGCGGCTGGTCGATACGCGTCGCTTACAGCTCGAGCAAGGTTTGTCGCCTCAGTTACTCCAAGCCATGCGTGCACGGCTGGCCAATAAAGAACAGGTGTTGATTTTTTTAAATCGACGTGGCTATGCACCCGCTTTGCACTGCAGTTCGTGCGGTTGGGTGAGTCAGTGCACGCGATGCACAACCTTTACAGTTTTACACCGTGGCGCTGCCCGGCGGGCGCAGTTGCAGTGCCATCACTGCGGCGTGCAGCAGCCCGTACCAAAGGCTTGCCCAGACTGTGGCGACCAAGATTTGCAGCCCATGGGGCGGGGTACGCAACGAATCGAAGAGCATCTGTCTGAGTTGTTTCCCGAGGCTCGCACTGTGCGCATTGATGCCGACAGCACCCGTAAAAAGGGCTCGGCTCAGGCGCTTTTTGCAAGCATACACGCTGGTGAAGTGGACATCTTAGTGGGGACACAGATGGTGGCGAAGGGCCATGATTTTGCAAACCTGGGTTTGGTTGGCGTACTCAATGCTGACGCGATGTTGTTTTCGCAAGATTTTCGGGCACCTGAGCGCTTATTCGCTCAGTTGATGCAAGTCGCTGGGCGCGCCGGCCGTCACTCGGGGCACGGCGAGGTGATTGTTCAAACCGGCTACCCCGAACAAGCGGTATACCAGGCGTTGCTCAGGAACGACTATTCGGGTTTCGCGCGGCACTCACTCCAAGAGCGCCAAGAGGCGGCATTGCCACCGTTCTCGTATCAGGCTTTGCTTAGCGCCGAGGCGCGTGACTTAAATGTTGCAATAGATTTTTTACGGGGCGCACGTGACTTAGCCAACGAACTGTCTGCACATTATCAAACCGAGGCGGTACTCACACTGTATGATCCAGTACCACTGCGAATTGTGCGCGTAGACAATATGTGCCGCGCACAATTGTTACTCGAATCAACTAGTCGCCCCGCGCTACAGTCTCTACTTCGCGCCTGGCTTAAATTGTTACCTGAACAACTTGATGCGCGCCAAGTGCGGTGGCAACTTGAGGTTGACCCACTCGAAATCTAGCGTAGCGCCATGTCGACTTTTGCAACAAATGGTTTGAATCCCACCCAACGCGAAGCCGTGTTGTATCTTGACGGCCCATGCCTGGTGCTGGCAGGTGCTGGTTCGGGCAAGACACGGGTAATTACCCAAAAAATCGCCTACTTGTTACTTGATTGCGACTATCAGGCGCGACATGTGGTCGCCCTGACTTTTACAAACAAAGCGGCGCGCGAAATGGACGACCGCGTCAAGCGCTTGGTTGATCCAGCGCTGGCTAAAGGCCTGACGATTAGTACGTTTCACTCACTCGGTGTCAGGATTTTGCGAGAGGAGGCTAAGCATGCTGGTTTAAAACCACAATTTTCAATCTTTGACTCAGACGACGCACTCGCGATCGTGCAAGATTTACTGGTAACGACTGACCGCGCCCGGTTGCGCTCGGTGCAACAAACGATTTCGCTTTGGAAGAACAGCTTGATTGACCCAGAGGCCGCTGCGGCGCTTGCAGCGACAGCGAGCGAGGTTGAGGCGGCGCACGTCTATCGCAGTTATAACGCAACGCTGGCAGCCTATCAGGCGGTTGATTTCGATGATTTGATCGCGCTGCCGACGCAAATTTTTGAACGCGAAGTCGGGGTACGTGAAAAATGGCAAAAGCGGGTACGCTATTTGTTGGTAGATGAGTATCAAGATACCAATGTTTGTCAGTATCGCCTGGTGCAGTGGTTAACCGGGCCTCGCGCGTTGTTTACGGCCGTGGGTGACGATGATCAGGCTATTTATGCCTGGCGCGGCGCAACGATCGAGAACCTCGCAAAGCTCACGACAGATTACCCTCAAATTCGGTTGGTCAAACTTGAACAAAACTATCGTTCAAGCCAAAGTATTTTGGCTGCTGCAAACCAGGTCATTGCCAAAAATCCTAAATTATTTGAAAAAAAATTGTGGTCAGAGCACGGTACGGGCGAGGCCATCAGCGTCACGGCCATGCCCAACGATGAGGCTGAAGCCGAAACCGTTGCCATGAAGATTTCGGCGGCAAGGTTTGAAAAACAGGCATCCTGGAAGGATTTTGCGATCTTGTATCGCGGAAATCATCAAGCCAGAATTGTTGAGCAAGCCATGCGAAATTTGCATATCCCGTATTCAATTTCGGGAGGGCAAAGCTTCTTTGATAAGGCTGAAGTTCGCGATATTCTTGCTTACTTGCGCCTGATTGCGAATGAAGAGGATGATCCTGCGTTCATCCGGGCAGCCACCACCCCTAAAAGAGGAGTTGGACAGGCGACTCTTCAAACGCTTGGTCAGTATGCAGGCGAGCGTCAGATTTCTTTGTTTGCAGCCGTCTTTGAGATGGGACTTGAGTCGCGCTTAAACACCCGTCAGCTTGAACCGCTGCGTCATTTTGGCGAGTTCATTGTCAAGACTCAGTTTCGGGCTGGACATACACCACCCGGACAGTCTGTTCGGGCCGCTGAGCCGGCCGGCGTGATTCTTGATGACCTACTCGGGGCAATCCAGTACGAGCGTTATCTGTACGATATGCTTGACGAAAAGCCTGCTCAGAATCGGTGGCAAAATGTTTTAGAACTCGTCAGCTGGCTAAAGCGCAAAGCCCAAGCAGACAGCATGGGCTTGCTGGATCTGGTGCAACACGTTGCCTTAGTCACAATGCTTGAGCGTAGCGACGAGCAAGAGCAAGACGCCGTTAAGTTATCAACCTTGCATGCGTCAAAAGGGCTTGAATATCCCCATGTATATCTGTTAGGCGTTGAAGAGGGGCTCTTGCCTCACCTTGGTCGTGACGAGGAAGATGTGGATCCCACAAAAGCTGCCGAGGCCTTGGCTTCAAGAGTTCAAGAAGAACGCCGGCTGATGTATGTTGGCATCACGCGCGCCCAGCGCAGCTTGCACTTGAGTTGGTGCCAAAAACGACGCCGTGCACGCGAAGATCTTGTGCGCGAGCCTTCACGTTTTATTGAAGAAATGGGTTTGTCAGTTGCTCTTGATCAGAAACCCGCCGAGTCCATGAGCCCCAAAAACCGCCTTGAGGCACTTAAGGCAATGCTAAATAAACCAGTCTGACATTAAAAAAGCGCACCCTAGGGCGCGCTTTTGCTGGCTGATGCTCTCGTTATTTTGCCGCTGATGCTGGCGCGACGGGTTCTGGAAAGTTTGTGCCAGCACTGTTTGTCATATAAACAACCGCACGGGTGATTTCGAAGTCATCCAGTGAAGGATTGCCACCCTTTGCGGGCATGGCATTTTTGCCCTTGACTACACTCGCAACCATAGCGTCTAAGCCAGTTTTGATAGGAACCGACCAAGCTTGCGTGTCACCAAACTTGTGAGCGCCAGCCACGCCTGCCTGATGACAGCCCGCACAAACGGCCTTGTACACTTGATCGCCCGTTTTAAAGACCTTTGGGCCGCTTGCGTCTACGACTTCAAGCCTAGCGACCGGCGCGATACGTTTTGCGGTTGCTTCGGGCCCGAGGGAGTCGGAGCCGGCTACCGGCGCATTGCCGGCTGCAACCAAATTGACCAGCATGATGATAACGATGATTGGAACAACTAAAGCAAGCACGATAATCGTAATGAGTTGCTTAGGGGTTTTGATGATTGAATCGTGTTCTTCGTTCTGTTGCGTGTTGCTCATGACCAAGCCCTGCGAGTCTTCGCCTTTTCAGTCAACGCTTCAGTGCTAATGCCTGACGCGCTACCAAACAAGGCGGCTGGATTAAAAAGTGGTGTAACTGCGTTTGGATAAGACGACGGATTATAGCGGGATCAGACGTACTCGGGGAGCTATCGCCTAGCGTTTTGGGCTACCGCTATAATGCCTAACGCTGCGCCCGTAGTTCAATGGATAGAATAAGAGTTTCCGAAACTCTCGATACAGGTTCGATTCCTGTCGGGCGCACCACCGAGCAGGCATCACGCCTCAGCAAGGGGCTTTAAGCGCCCGATGAAATCTGGCAACGTACTCATCAAAGCCTTCGGTATCGTTGGTCTCGAGGGCGACCTGGTCGGCAAGCGATTGCCTAGCCTGTTGCACCGCTAAGCGCTGTTCTGCTTCGCTTAAGCCCGTCTGGCGCAAGGCTTGGGCGTGGTGACGGCTCAAAGCGAGCGCATAGTCTTGATGCGAAGCCCCCGACTCTTTCAATCCATCAAGCATGCGGGCAGACGGCGTGCAAACCGTGTTAAGTACTTTTTCATATTGCGCTTCGATGGCCGGTACATAGAGGTCATCGTTTAACGCACCCCCTAGGGTCTGCGCACACAGGCCGATCTGCTCGAGCAACTCTTGCGCCCAGCTCGCTAGAGCGACGTCTTTGTCCGCGTGCCTGAGCTGTAAACCAGGGGCACGGCCTTGTTTGACGACACTGGCAAAATTGGCAGCACTTTCGGGACACCAACCACTGTCGGCAAAGGGCGGGCTATCTTGGAGTGCGCAAAAAAGTAAAAAGGCGTCGACAAAGCGTGCGGTTTGCTCTGAGATGCCAAGGGGCTCAGTTGGATCGATATCGAGGCAGCGCACTTCGATGTATTGGATACCGCGCTCGGTAAGCGCTGTAATCGGACGTTCGCAGGGGCCGGTGGTGCGTTTGGGTCGAATACTTGAGTAGAACTCGTTTTCGATCTGCAGAACGTTGGCATTGAGCTGCACCCACTGTCCAGCTTGATGCGTGCCGTTTTTTTCGTAGGCGGGCCAAGGCGTTGTAACCGCGTCATACAGTCGTTGTAAAAACATCGTCAGATCGTTGTAACAAAGCTTTAGGCCCGCTTGGGCTTTATTTTGATAACCAAGATCGCTCATGCGCAAGCTCGTCGCGTAGGGCAGGTAAAGCGTGTCGTCGCCCAGCGCCTGCAAATCTGCTGTTTGGCCGCGCAAGAACCCGCGTGAGACCGCCGGAGATGAGCCAAACAAATACATCAGCAACCAGCTATAACGTGTGAAGTTGCGGATCAATGAGATGTAGCCCGCAGAGCGTCGGTCTTTAGCCAACGCCTGCGGAAGCTCGAGCCTATCCCAAAAGGCCTCGCTAAACGAAAAGTTGTAGTGCACGCCGGCGATACATTGCATGGTTTTGCCATAACGCTGGGCGAGTCCTCGGCGATAGACATGCTTGATCATGCCGGTGTTCGAGGTGCCGTACCAGGCGATCGGGATGTCGGCCTCGGCAGGCAGCTGGGCCGGCATTGAGTGGTTCCAGAGCAACTCGTCACCCAGGTGGGTGGCGACCACGCGATGCACTTGGTCGAGCTCGCCGAACAACGCCCCTACGGTGTTGTGGGTACCTGTAATCAGTTCGAGCAAAGCCTCTGAATAGTCGGTCGTGATGGTTGGGTGGGTGAGGGCCGCACCCAAAGCGGTGGGATGTGACTGGGTTGACAGCCGACCCTGCAGATCAACACGTAACCCCTCTTTTTCGATTCCTCGCAAGGATTGAGCAAGCACCTCTGGGTTGGCCTGTAATAGGGCTAAGCGTTTGGACAGCGTTGAGATCACAGACAATCCTGAGGTGAAGCAAAAGTCGAGTTTAACAAGAAGTGCGAAAATCTCTCTTGGTGATCGCAGGAATGAAGGAGAGCAAAGAATGCCAAAGGTTAAGTTTTTATTAGTGATATTAGTCGCAGTTTGGCTGGCGGGTTGTACGCCTGAATACAACTGGCGTGAGCTTTCGGTCGCCCAAGACCGAGCCGTTGTCATGTTCCCGTCGCGGGTTCAAACCGAGCAGCGCAAGTTGCAAGTCAAGGGAATCGATTTAGCATTTTCTTTAACCTCAGCAGCCGTAGACCAGTCGGTATTTTCAGTGGGATACGCAGCCTTGAGTCCGTCGCTTGAGCCGGTTCAACTTGAGCAACTGGTGCAAGCGTTTGTCACCGCTTTGGCGGCTAGGGTGGGCCAAGATCCAACGACGCCCGCGTTGGCAGGTGAAATCTTCGAGCTTGAATCCGTGGTTGCGGGCCAGCCCTCGCGCTTGCTAGGAAAAGTACTGATCCACCGCGGCATGTTGATCCAGGTGGTGGTGTCGGGCCCTAAAAAATCGCTGTCAAAAGAGCATGCTGTCGAGTTTATGCGCTCGCTGGTTCTACGATAGCGCGTTGGATTGGAGGCTCGGGCGGTGGGGTCACCACCCGCTTGACTGTTAAACCGTGCAGCAGGTTTTGTCGCAACGCTAGCGCCACAGCGGCTTGGCGACCATACACGTTTAGTTTTCGGCAAGCGTTCAGAAGATGAAAATTGATCGTTCTTTCGCTGACGCCCAAAATAATGGCGGTCTCCCAGCTGGTTTTGCCAAACGACACCCATTCGAGGCATTCGAGTTCTCTTTGAGAGAGCGTGGGTTGAGTCATGGCGTGTCTGGCTCCTGCGGCGGCTAAAGTTGGTATCACAGTGTGCCCTGATCCTGCGGCTCTGCAAATTCGCAAAACCCCTGACAGTTAGAAAAACTTTGTAGCCATTTGTAAGATTTTGGGGGTTTAACGATTCAAATTGTTACCAATGTATGCGTCTGTACCAAGGGAGGGGTTCGCAATGCTAGAATTTGACTCAGTTGGCGCCGATTTGCTCGATCCGCTTGCGGGCGCCTCATAAATCCCGCTAAAGAAGGTCCGTATGACCACACAGTTCGTTTCTCAAGACGCGCACGCTTCAAAAACGGCTACCGAAGCGCAGGCAGGTTCGGTGGGCCTTGTCCACACTCAGTTTTTGCAGTTTAACGAGCCTCTTGCCCTGAGTAGCGGGCAGACGATCAACTCCTACGAGTTGGCGATTGAAACCTACGGCACGCTCAACCCTCAGGCCAGCAACGCGGTATTGGTGTGTCACGCGTTAAACGCCTCGCATCATGTGGCGGGTCGTGCCGCCGATAACCCTGAGGATATTGGCTGGTGGGACAATTTGGTTGGCCCCGGCAAACCCGTGGATACCAATGTATTTTTTGTGATTGGTATCAATAATCTTGGTTCATGCTTTGGTTCGACTGGTCCGGCCACGGTCCGACCCGAAACTGGCAAGCCCTGGGGGGCTGCGTTTCCGGTCTTGACTGTTGAGGATTGGGTACGCGCGCAGGCTCGCGTGGCAGACAAGCTCGGGATCGAGCGCTTTGCCGCCGTCATGGGAGGCTCGCTTGGTGGTATGCAGGCCCTCAGCTGGGCGATTACGTTACCCCAGCGAGTTGCGCATTGCGTGGTGGTTGCCTCGACGCAAAGGTTATCCGCACAGAATATTGCTTTTAACGAAGTGGCGCGGCGCGCGATTATTACTGATCCTGAGTTTCATGGTGGTGATTATTATGCGCACCAAACCGTACCGCGCCATGGTTTGTCGGTCGCGAGGATGGTGGGGCACATCACCTACTTGTCAGACGACGATATGGCTGAAAAATTTGGACGAACCCAGCGCGAGCCTGCCGCAGGAGGCGCGTTTCATTATGGTTATGGTGTCGAGTTCGAGGTCGAATCTTATCTGCGGTATCAGGGCGAAAAATTTTCGCGCTACTTTGATGCCAATACTTATCTGTTGATCACTCGCGCGCTCGATTATTTTGATCCTGCGCGTACAACAAACGGCGATTTAGCCAAAGCGCTGGCCCCGGCCACGGCAGATTTTTTGCTGATTTCATTTACAACAGACTGGCGGTTTGCGCCTGCGCGCTCGCGAGAAATCGTCCAAGCGTTGCTTAAAAATGAACAGGCTGCAACGTATGCTGAAATTGACGCGCCTCATGGGCATGATGCCTTTTTGCTTGATGATGCTCGCTATCATGGTTTGATGCGCGCATACTTTTTGCGGATTGCCGCGACACTGACTGCAGTCAATACTCTGCCCGAGGCGCAGCGATGAGTCACGACACAAACGCCACAGGTCAGACACCGCCAGCGGCTCAGGCCCGAGTCATCGGCTCGTTGCAAGTGCCCCAAGCGGCAGAGCTGCGTGGCGATCTTGCCCGCATCGCGCAATGGGTCCAGCCGCAGACGCGCGTGCTTGATTTGGGCTGCGGGGATGGGACCTTGCTCGCGCACCTCAAGCGCACTAAGGACGTGCAAGGCATTGGCGTTGAAATTAGTGATGAGCGGGTGCTGACCTGCGTGCAACGCGGCGTGCACGTCATTCAGCAAAACCTTGAAGATGGCCTGGCCATGTTTGATGATCAGCAGTTTGACATTGTGGTGCTTTCGCAGACACTACAGTCGATGCACAACACAGAACACCTGCTGCGAGAAATGACGCGTGTCGGGCGCGAAGCGATCGTCTCGTTTCCAAACTTTGGTTACTGGCCGCATGGTTGGTCGATTCTTTCGGGGCGTATGCCAGTGACGGGTCAAATGCCTTACGACTGGCATGACACGCCCAATATTCATCTGTGCACCCTGAAAGATTTTGAACGCCTGGCCCACAAACTCGGTTTCAGCATTCTTGAACGTGCGACGTTTAATGCTAAGCGCGAGGTCAAGTTCTTGGCGGGTTGGCGCAGTACCTTGGCTGCGTATCGCTTTACGGCAGACCCTCAGCAGCTTGCCCTTAGGCGCTCATGAGCGAGCCCAACTCAGCACCGGTCGCAACCGTAGCGCTCTCAAAGCTTTATACCAGTCCGCGCGTCGCACCCTTGCTGGCACTCGGTTTTGCCAGCGGCTTGCCCCTGGCCTTAACCGGTGGGACGTTGCAAGCTTGGGCAACCATCGAGCAAGTCTCGTTGCAAGAGATCGGCTTTTTGACGCTGGTGGGTACGGCGTACACCTTAAAGTTTTTATGGGCGCCCCTAGTTGACCGGTACGCGCCGCCGTGGCTGGGTCGCAGGCGAGGCTGGATGGTGTTGATGCAGGTGTTGCTGGCGCTAGGCTTGTTGGCGATGGGATTGTTATCTCCAGGAAAAAGTTTGTGGCTTCTGGCGTTCGTGGCGGTATTTGTAGCGTTTTTTTCGGCCACGCAAGACATCGCTTTTGACGCGTATCGCAGCGATGTGTTGCGCAAAGATGAGCGTGGTGCGGGTGCGGCGTTATCGGTCTTGGGTTACCGCTTGGCGATGTTAGTGTCGGGCGGCTTGGCGTTGATTTTGGCCGATCAGTGGCTGGGTTGGGGGTCGACCTACCTGCTGATGGGGGTCCTGATGTTGTTGATGGCGTTGGCAAGTTTTTGGGCGCCCGAGCCCGAGGTGCCTGCGCAAACGCCGCGCTCTTTGAAGCAAGCGGTGCTTGAACCTTTCCGCGAGTTTTTTGGGCGACCGGAGGCCGTGACGGTGTTGGTGTTGATTGTTTTGTATAAGTTGGGTGACGCATTTGCAGGAGCCTTGTCGACCACTTTTTTGATTCGTGCTGCAGGCTACACCGCAACCGAAGTGGGCACGGTCAATAAATTATTGGGTTTAGCGGCCACGATTGTTGGAGCGTTGGCGGGCGGCGCGTTAATGGCGCGTTTGGGCTTGTATCGCTCCTTGATGCTTTTTGGCGTCTTGCAAGCGGTTTCAAACCTGGGGTTCTGGGCCATCTCGGTGGGCCCCCATAACGTGTGGCTGATGGCCGCTGGCGTTGGCATCGAAAACTTATGCGGCGGGATGGGGACTGCAGCTTTTGTGGCGCTCTTGATGGGGCTTTGTAATCAACAGTTTTCTGCGACGCAATTTGCGTTACTTTCGGCGTTGTCGGCCGTCGGGCGCACCTATCTCGCCGGCCCGTTAACGCCCCAATTGGTGCAGGTAGCGGGTTGGCCGACGTTTTTTTTGCTGACAGTACTGATCGCCTTGCCCGGACTGTGGTTGTTGTCCTGGCGCAGGCAAGATATTGAGCGTATTGAAGCCCGTGGCGTGTAAGCAAGATTATTTTGGCATGCCGTGTCGACCTGGGTTGTGCGTACTGCGTGCGAATCACCCGCTCGCTGACTCACTTCAACGCAAAGTCGTAATCGATCGTAAGCGGCGCATGATCTGAAAAGCGTTCATCTTTGTAAATACTAGCGGCTTTTGCCCGTGCAGCTAAGCCGGGCGTTACAAGCTGATAGTCGAGTCGCCACCCAACGTTTTTGGCCCAGGCCTGGCCACGATTGCTCCACCAGGTGTATTGTTCAGCGCGTGGATCGAGTTGCCTGAAAACATCGATGAAGCCAACCTCGTCGATTACCTTGGTGACCCAAGCGCGCTCTTCAGGCGTGAAGCCTGAATTTTTTTGATTCGACTTCCAGTTTTTCAGGTCGATTTCTTTGTGTGCGATATTCCAGTCGGCGCAGATGACGTACTCGCGTTTGGTCTTTTTATGATCTTCCATCAAGCCTTGCAGCCACGGGCCAAATTGGTCGAGAAACCGAAACTTGGCCTCTTGCCGTTCGGGGCCGCTCGAGCCAGAGGGCAAATAGGCGCTGATCACAGAAATATTTGACCAGTCGGCCCGAATCACACGTCCCTCAAGATCGAACTCTTCGCAGCCGATACCTTGGGTCACATGCTCAGGCTGCTGTTTTAAATAGAGTCCTACGCCGCTATAGCCCTTTTTCTCGGCGGCAAAAAAATGGCCGGTATAGTCGAGTGGGTGTAGGAAATCCTCGTGAATATCAGCGAGGTGAGCTTTGAGTTCTTGTAAGCAAAGAATGTCGGCCTGGTGTACTTTTAACCAGTTCGCGAGCCCTTTGTTATAGGCCGAACGGATACCGTTTAGGTTCAGTGAAGTGATGCGCAGCAAGATCAGGCTCCTGGTCAATGAGATAATTCAGGCCATCGAACACTTTAATCGCGAGGTCTGCAATGTCGACGGGTCCAGAACGTGGTGCATTTGTGCAGTTTGCCCTGAGTGAAGGCGTGCTGCGCTTTGGTAGTTTTGTGACCAAGTCGGGACGCACAAGCCCGTATTTTTTTAATGCTGGGTTATTTAATTCTGGTGCTTCGGTTGGCCGCTTGGCACAATTTTATGCTCAAGCTTTAGTGGATTCTAAACTGCCCTTCGATATGTTGTTTGGGCCCGCGTATAAGGGGATACCGCTGGCAACTGCCACAGCGGTGGCGTTGGCGTCTCATCCGGCGATGCATGGGCAACCGATCGACTTTGCCTATAACCGCAAAGAAGCAAAAGATCACGGCGAGGGCGGAGTGTTAGTGGGCGCACCGCTCAAAGGGCGCGTCGTCATTATTGATGACGTAATCACCGCGGGTACCTCGGTACGCGAGTCGGTCGAGATGATTCGTGCGGCGGGCGCCGAACCCTGTGCGGTACTGATCGCAATGGACCGTATGGAACGCGCCGGCGCCGAGGGTCAGTTATCACCTCATTCGGCGGTGCAAGAGGTGCAGCAACGCTACGGCTTGCCGGTGGTGACGATTGCTTCGCTGGACGATATCTTGGCACTGCTTAAACAGAATGCCGAGTTTGCTCAATATCGCGAGGCTGTACTTGCCTATCGTATGCGATATGGCATTCAGTAAAAATATCTAACGCCAGCCCAACAGCGGGCAGGTCTCAGTCAAGCCGTCTGCACTGAGCCGGTAAGTGGGGCTTGCGGTTTATGCCTGGTCGAGCTTTGCTTTGAGCAAATCGTTGACCTGCTGAGGGTTCGCTTTGCCTTTGGCCGACTTCATGATTTGACCCACTAACGAGTTGAAAGCTTTTTGTTTGCCTGCGCGATATTCGGCCACGATTGCAGCGTTTGCTGTCAGCACAGTCTCAATCATTGCCTCGATGGCGCCCGAGTCGTTGATCTGGGTAAGGCCCTTGGCTGCGATGATGGCATCGGGCTGCCCATCTTCTTCGCCGGCCCACATCGCGGCAAAGACATCGCGCGCGATTTTGTTTGAAACGGTGTTGTCCAAAATACGTTTGAGCAGTGCAGCCAGCAAGGGTGCTGTCACGGGGCATTGCGTGATGTCTTTCTCTTCGCGGTTTAGGGTTGCCGAGACTTCACCCATCAGCCAGTTGGCCGCAAGTTTGGCTTGACCAGAAGGCAAGGCGTTGACGACCTCTTCAAAGTAGGTGGCCAGCGCACGGCTGCTCGACAGTTGGGCCGCGTCGATTGGTGCGATTCCAAAGTCGTTCACAAAGCGTTTTCTGAGCGCATCGGGAAGAGTAGGCATGGATTGTTGGACTTGATCAATCCAGTCTTGACTAATTACCAGCGGCGGTAAATCGGGATCTGGAAAATAACGGTAATCGTGCGCGTCTTCTTTGCTGCGCATACTGCGCGTTTCGTCAAGATCGGCGTCGTAGAGTCGAGTTTCTTGAACCACCTTGCCGCCGTCTTCGATGAGCTCGATCTGACGCCAAACTTCATAGTTGATGGCGCGTTCGATAAAGCGAAAAGAATTTACGTTTTTGATTTCGGCGCGCGTGCCAAATTCTTTTTGACCGACGGGACGCACGGAAACGTTAACGTCGACCCGAAAAGAACCTTCTTGCATATTGCCATCGCAAATGCCCAGCCACATCACGAGGCTGTGCAGAGTTTTGGCGTAGGCGACGGCCTCCGTGGCCGAGCGCAGCTCGGGTTCAGAAACGATTTCAAGCAGCGGTGTACCGGTTCGATTTAAATCAATGCCAGTGGATAGCTCACCATGCGGACCAAGGTAATTGTCGTGTAACGATTTGCCGGCGTCTTCTTCAAGGTGAGCACGGGTGAGATTGATGGTGGTCTCTTTGTCGCCGACAAAAAAAGTCAGTGAACCGCCCAGCACGACAGGGATTTCGTACTGGCTAATTTGATAGTTTTTGGGTAAGTCTGGATAAAAATAGTTTTTACGCGCAAAAACCGAACGAGGCGCGATTGTGGCACCCACGGCCAGCCCTAAGCGAATCGCATGCTCAACGGCTGCGCGGTTCATGACAGGCAAGGTGCCGGGCAGCGCCATATCGACTTCGTTAGCTTGCGTGTTGGGTTGCGCACCATAGCGCGTGCTGCTACCTGAAAAAATTTTGGTTTGCGTCGAAAGTTGCGTGTGGGTTTCGAGCCCAATGACGATTTCGTAAGCCATTATCCTTGCCCCGCGCTACGTTGATGCCAATCGGTGGCCAGTTGATATTGATGCGCAATCGCCAACAGGCGGCCCTCGTCAAAATAGTCGCCGATGATTTGTAAGCCGATGGGCAGGGGATGGCCCGCCGCGCTCTTGCCAAAGCCGCAAGGAACAGACATGCCTGGCAGACCGGCGAGGTTCAAGCCGAGCGTGTAGACGTCGGCCAACCAGTCTGCCGTGGGGTCATCTTGATTGTCACCAATTGGCTTGGCGACGGTGGGCGTCACCGGACCCATGATGACATCGCATTTTTGCGCGAATGCCGCCTGAAAATCGTCGGCGATCATGCGCCGCAGGCGCTGCGCTTGTAAATAATAGGCGTCGTAATAGCCATGCGACAGAACATAGGTGCCCACCAGGATACGGCGTTGCACTTCGGGGCCAAAGCCCTCGGCCCGCGAGCGACCGGTCATGTCGGCGAGGTCGGTGTAAGACGCGGTGCGATGCCCGTAACGCACCCCGTCGTAACGTGACAGGTTGCTTGAGGCTTCGGCAGGGGCGATGACGTAATAGGCCGGGATTGACAAGCGCGTGCGGGGTAAGGAGATCGAAACACGCTGCGCGCCAAGTTGTTCGAATTGAACCAAGGCGGCCTCGATGGCTGCGCCGACCTCCGGCGAAAGCCCTAAGCCAAAATACTCGCTTGGCACGCCAATGCGTAAACCCTTCAGCGGTAAGATTGCCTGAGATAGATAGTGAGCGCTCGCTTTGTTAAATTCGTTTTGGATACGGCCAGGTGCGTTGGGTACGCCTCGGCATTGTTCGGTGCTGGTGGCGTCGCGCACGTCAAAGCCGCTCATGGTGTCGAGCAGGGCAACCAGATCTGCAGCCGCTGGCGCCATGACGCCAGCTTGGTCCAAGCTTGAGCCGTAGGCGATCATGCCGTAGCGTGACACCGCGCCGTAGGTTGGTTTGATGCCACTGACCCCGCACAGCGCGGCCGGCTGGCGAACGGAGCCTCCGGTGTCAGTGCCCGTGGTGGCGAACACTAGCCTGGCAGCGACGGCGGCGGCCGAGCCGCCCGACGAGCCGCCTGGTACACAGCGCTGGTCCCAGGGGTTGCGGGCAGGGCCAAATGCCGAATGCTCGTTGCCCGAGCCCATGGCGAATTCGTCGCAATTTAGTTTGCCCAGGTTGACGCAACCGGCCTCGAGCAGCTTTTGTACCACCGTTGCGTCAAACGGGCTGACATAATTTTTAAGCATGTTGCTGCCGGCGGTGCTGCGCCAGCCCTGCGTGACGAAGACGTCTTTGTGCGCGATGGGAATGCCCGTGAGGGGGCCGGCTGTGCCGGCGGCGCGACTGGCGTCGGCCGCCCGCGCTTGTGCGAGCGTGAGCTCGGTGTCGACGTGCACGAAAGCGTTCAGCGCCTGCTGCGCATGAATTTGTTTCAGACAGTCTTGCGCGAGTTCGGTTGCACTGAGCTGGCCCTGCGCTAAGGCGGTCTGTAGGCTTGTCAGGGTAGGAAACGTGCGAAGGGCGACGCTCATTTATTCGATTACCTTTGGAACTAAAAACAGCCCCTCTGCCGTGCCGGGTGCATTGGCCATTAGCGCCTCGCGACGCTGGACCGACGACACTTCGGTCACAAGGTCATCACGCAGCCGCAGGTGAACGTCTTTCAGCGCAGACAACGGATGCGCTAAGGGCTCGATCCCACGCGTGTCGACCGCCTGAAGTTCATGGATCAGGCCTAAAATTTTGGTCAGATCGCCTTGCGCCTGCAGGCGCTGCTCGGGCGATAGGGTGAGCCGTGCGAGACGGGCGATGCGAGTGATTTCTTGTGTGGTAATGGCCATAAGTTGCTGCTTTTTGAAAAATAAAAGGCCGCCCGTCGCGTCAAAACCGCAAAAAGGCACGGCGCGTGTCCGTCGCTTGGCTTTTTAAGGTCAGAAGCTTTCAAAGGCCTCTGAACGAAGCGTGAGCAAACCGGTTTTGTCAGGGTACGTCTTGCCTCGTAGGTTTGCGAGCTTGACGGAAGCTTGTTTTGCCGATCCAAAGGAATTATAAGTTATGATGACAGGCTATTCACGGCATGTTGCGTGCGTCAACTTTTATTTTGGCTGGGCTCTCATGTTCGGATTCCTGCGTAATTATTTTTCAAGTGATATGGCGATCGATCTTGGTACCGCCAACACTCTCATTTATGTTCGCGGCAAGGGCATCGTGCTCGACGAGCCTTCAGTGGTTGCAATTCGCCACGAGGGTGGTCCCGGCGGCAAAAAAATCATTCAGGCAGTGGGTCGCGAGGCCAAACAGATGCTGGGCCGTGTGCCGGGCAACATCCAAGCGATCCGGCCCATGAAAGACGGCGTCATCGCCGACTTTACGGTCACCGAGCAAATGCTCAAGCAGTTCATCCGCATGGTCCATCCGCGAAACATGTTTGCGCCTAGCCCGCGCATTATCGTGTGCGTGCCTTGCGGCTCGACCCAGGTCGAGCGTCGCGCGATTCGCGAATCTGCCTTGGGCGCTGGCGCCAGTCAGGTTTATTTGATCGAAGAACCCATGGCCGCAGCCATTGGTGCTGGGCTCAATGTTTCAGACGCCAGCGGTTCGATGGTGGTTGACATTGGTGGGGGCACAACAGAAGTGGCCGTCATCTCGTTGGGCGGTATGGTTTACAAGGGTTCAGTGCGAGTGGGCGGCGATAAATTCGACGAAGCAATCGTTAATTACATTCGGCGCAATTACGGCATGCTGATTGGCGAACCCACCGCCGAGCACATCAAAAAACAAATTGGTTCGGCTTTCCCGGGGTCTGAGGTACGCGAGATCGAGGTCAAAGGTCGCAATTTGGCTGAAGGCGTGCCGCGCAGCTTCACCGTTTCGTCAAACGAAATCCTCGAGTCCCTGACCGATCCGCTCAACCAAATCGTATCCGCCGTCAAGATTGCACTTGAAAACACACCGCCTGAATTGGGGGCAGATATCACTGACAAAGGCATCTCGTTGACGGGCGGTGGCGCGTTGCTGCGAGACCTTGACCGTTTGCTGCAAGAAGAAACCGGCTTACCTGTCATTGTGGCCGATGACCCCTTGACTTGCGTGGTGCGTGGTTGCGGCGACGCACTTGAGCACCTCGAAAAACTCGGCGCTATTTTTATCGACGACTAGTTGTGCTGCGCACAGACGGGCGGTGTGGCGTCAAAGGCTGACCCGCGCAAAACTCCCTCCTACCCAGCCCAAAGAGCGTCAACTCGTTGAACGGTTGAGTACAAAGCTATCATGCAACGACCCGTGACTCTTCGACTCTTTCGGCGCGGCCCGGCCGCTGAAGTCAAGCTGACTTTGCTGTTGATGGTGGCGTTTGCCTTGCTGTTTACAGACGCCACGTATAAAACGACCAACCCGGTACGTCAGGCGCTTTCTGCTACGCTTTATCCTTTCGAGCGGCTTGTCATGTTTCCGCGCGATGTTATTGCGTTAAGCCATGATTTTTTTGACGCAGCTGCGCTGATCAAGTCTGAAACCGAAGCGCTGCAAAAACAACGGATTGAGTTGGCGCAAGTCACCACCAACGCGGCACTGCTCGGCGCTGAAAACGCGCAGTTGCGTCGTCTCTTGGGGGTGTTTGAAAAAGCGGCCGAGCATCCGTCTGTGGTCGTCGAGGTCTTGTACGAACCAGCCAATGCCTTTAGCCGCCGCCTGGTCTTTAACAAAGGGGCACGTGCGGGTATTGCAACGGGGATGCCAATTCTCGACGAAGGCGGAGTGGTCGGGCAAATCACCCGTGTTTCGCCGATGTCCTCAGAAGCAGCCATGCTCACCGATGAGATTATCTCGATTCCGGTGCAAGTGTTGCGCAATGGCTTGCGGTTAATCGCCTTTGGTTCGACCACGCCAGGTAAGGTTGAAGTGCGTTACTTTTCTTCTGATGCCGACCTGCGCGAAGGCGACCTACTCGTCACCAGTGGTGTAGGGGGCGTGTTTCCGCCAGGGTTGTCGGTTGGACGAATCGATCAGGTGCAACGCAGTTCGGCTTCGGGCTTTGCACGCGCCGAGGCGTTGCCTTCCTCACACCCCGAGCGATACCGACAATTTTTGGTGTTGCAGGTTCCTCTTGAACCCAACCTGACGCTTGGCACTCAGAAGCCAGCCTCAGGTGCAGAGGCGCTGCGTGACGCGCCAAAGTCGAAGTAGCGCGATGCGGCAGGCACGCTCTGGTGTTTACGCCCCGCCGGTTCCCTTGCCGCGTCCCGTCGGGCCCAATCCGATTGAGCACACGACCAGCCTGCCCTTTGTCTGGATAACCTTGTTCGGCATCTGGCTGCTCTCACTGCTGCCCTGGCGGCTCTGGCCTTTAGCGCCTGACTTGCTGCTGCTGGTGTTGGTATTTTGGTCGTTGCATGATGCTCGCCGCGTCGGACTGTTTACTGCCTTTATGTTTGGCTTGCTGATGGATGTGCACGACGTCGGCCCGCTTGGTCTGCAGGCAGTGACCTATACCCTGATGGTGTTCGGCGCACAGTCGATTCATCGGCGCCTGTTGCGGTTTGGTCTGCTGAGCCAAGCCTTGCATTTATTGCCACTGTTCATTCTTATTAAAGCGGTGGGCGTTTTGCTTGGCGCATTTTTGGTGAGCGCCTGGCCTGGGTGGTCTTGGCTGTTGGCGGTCGTGGTGACAACGGCCTTGTGGCCCTTGGTGGCTTGGCTATTGCTCTTGCCCCAGCACCGTTTGCAAGACGTCCAGACGCACCCAGATTGATGTTAAACGCTTATGTTCGATTTTAAGAAAAACGATCACCTGCCAAAAAGCCAGCTCATACTCCGGCTGGTCGTCGCGGGGCTGTTCGCATTTTTTTGCTTTGGCTTATTGTCAGTGCGCTTTTGGGTGCTGCAGGTAGAGCGTCACGAAGGTCTGTCGGCACGTGCCGACAGTAATCGTCTCGCCGTGGTGCCGATTGCGCCAAGGCGGGGTGAAATCGTCGATCGCAACGGTGAGGTCTTGGCGCGAAATTACTTGAGCTACACGCTTGAAGTGGTTCCGGCGCGGGCGGGTAATATCGAAGCTATGTTTGACGCGCTCACGCCGATTGTATTTATCAGCGCAGCCGATCAGCGCAGATTCAAAAGGCGTGTGGCTGAATCCGGTAAGTATGCAAGCATCGTCTTGCGTAACAATTTAAACGAAACCGAGGCGGCATTTTTTTCGGCGAATGCTTTGAGGTTCGCGGGGGTACAGCTTCGCGCGCGGTGGGTACGCGAATACCCGCAAGGCAAGGCTGCCGGCCACGTGGTCGGTTATGTCGGTCGGATCTCTGAGGGCGACCTTGCTTCGCTCGAGACGCGTGGTGAACTGGGCAACTACCGGGGCACAGATATTATCGGTAAAAAAGGACTTGAAAAAACCTACGAGACGGCGTTGCTTGGCAAGCCCGGTTTCGAAGAGCGCGAAGTGACTTCACGGGGCAAACCGGTTCGAGTGTTGCGTCGCGTGGATCCGACCCCAGGCGCTAACCTGGTCTTGTCTTTAGATATGGGTTTACAACGGCTGGCCGAAGAGGCGTTCAAAGATTTACGTGGTGCGCTCGTGGCGATTGAGCCGGCAACCGGCGATGTACTTGCCTTTGTGTCGCAACCCTCTTTTGATCCGAATTTGTTCATTGACGGAATCGACTCTGAAAGTTGGCGCCTGTTAAATGAGTCGCCCGATCATCCGCTGATTAACCGACCTGTTTATGGCACCTATCCAATCGGGTCAACGTACAAACCGTTCGTAGCGTTGGCCGCACTCGAACTCAATAAACGTCGCGCAACCGACTTAATTTCAGACCCTGGTTATTTTGAGTTTGGAGGCCAGCGGTTTAGAAACTCGGGCTCTACCGCGTTTGGTACGCTCGACATGCATCGCGCCTTGGTCGTGTCATCTGATACTTATTTTTATTCTCTCGGACCCGAGATCGGTGTCAATAATCTGCACGATTTCATGAAGCCCTTTGGCTTCGGGCAAATAACGGGTATCGATATCGAGGGCGAACGGCGTGGCGTCTTGCCCTCGACCGACTGGAAGCGCGGGGCGTACAAAAATCGCGACCAGCAGCGCTGGTACGCCGGAGAGACGATTTCAATTGCGGTAGGCCAAGGCTATAACTCGTTTACGCTGATGCAGCTCGCGCAAGCGACGGCGGTACTGGCCAATGATGGTGTTTATATGAAGCCTCATCTGGTGCGCGCGATTAAAGATTCGCGCACCGACGAGCAATTCTTAACGGTCGCTGAAGCGGCCCAAAAGATTGCACTAAAAAAAGAAAATCTGCAGGTCGTCAAACGTGCGTTAGCCGAAGTGACTGTCTCGGGGACTGCGGCTGCAGCCTTTGTGGGCGCGCCTTACACCACCGCCGGTAAAACCGGTACGGCGCAGGTCTATAGTTTGCGCGGCGCAAAGTATCAAAGTAGCGCAATTGACGAGCGCCTGCGTGATCACTCTTTGTTTATGGCTTTCGCCCCCGCAAATCAACCAAAAATTGCGATCGCAGTCATTGTTGAAAATGCGGGTTGGGGAGGCAGTGTTGCAGCACCGATTGTGCGCAAAGTGTTTGATGCCTGGTTGCTGCGCGCGGCGTCGACGCAAAGGGCGGCCCCTTGAAAATAATTTTCAAAGCGCTCTTTCGTTGCCTGACATCTATTGACTGGCCGCTGATGTTGATTTTGTTGTTGCTGGCGACCGTTGGTCTGGTGGTCATGCACTCGGCCGTTGGCAGCATAGACACGCGCTTTTCGGATCAGGTGCGGAATTTTTATATCGCTCTTGCGGCGTTATGGGTTGTTGCTGTTACGCCACCACAATTTATTTTAAAACTTGCTGTGCCGTTCTACGTGGTGGGCATCGTTTTACTTTTTGCTGTACTTTTTGTGGGTGATACCAGCAAAGGCGCGACCCGCTGGCTCAATATTGGAATCACTCGCATTCAACCCTCTGAGATGATGAAAATAGCCTTGCCTTTAATGTTGGCCTGGTATTTTAGTAAGCGTGAAGGCTCGATGAAGTTTTTGGATTTATGCGCGGCGAGTGTGTTCTTGCTTGTGCCATTTTTGCTCATCGTCAAGCAGCCTGATTTAGGTACGGCCATTTTGGTGTTTAGTGCGGGGTTTTTTGTGATTTTTTTTGCGGGTTTATCGTTCAAGCTTTTGATACCAGTGATGGTCGTCAGTGCGCTTGGCCTCGGTTCTGTTTACCTGCAGCAAGACAAGTTGTGCGCCGATGACTTTAAGTGGGTGATGTTGCACGAGTATCAAAAACATCGCATCTGTACCTTGCTTGATCCAAGCACTGATCCCTTAGGCAAGGGGTTTCATACGATTCAATCGACTATTGCGGTTGGGTCGGGTGGCGTCTATGGCAAGGGGTATATGAATGGCACACAAACCCATTTGGATTTTATCCCTGAGCGGACAACCGACTTTATTTTTGCTGTGTTCGCAGAAGAGTTTGGTTTGTATGGTGGCGTGACCTTGCTGGTCTTGTACCTGCTGTTAATCTGGCGTGGCCTGGCAATTGCCTGGCGCGCGCCGAGTCAGGGCCAGCGGTTGCTGGCTAGCTCCTTGTCGATGGTGCTGTTCATTTATGTCTTCGTAAATATCGGAATGGTGACCGGAATTTTGCCGGTGGTTGGGGTGCCCTTGCCGCTGCTCAGTTACGGCGGTACCGCCTTATTGACGATTGGGATCGCGTGCGGCATCTTAATGAGTATTAGTAAGTACCGACCACCTCAGGCCTGAACCCTTGGCCCCTTCTTGCCCCTTCTTGCCCCCTTGGCGCACTGTTTGCGCGTCCTACCTCTGTGATGTTGTCAAACAAGTTGTCCGTTGGCTAGCAGGCCTTCGAGCAACTTGCGTACGGGCGCTGGCAAACCTCGCTGCGCAAGCTCAGAGAGCGCGACCCATTGTCCGGTGCTGGCGCTTGGCTGACCGGTTAGGCACTGTTTGTCAGCTATTGGTATTTGGGTGTGGGGTGTTGTTGTGGTGTGCTCAACCAACACCAACTCGGGTCGCACAGTCAGCCGATAATGCGTAAAGACGTGTAAAAAGTGAGCGAGTGTTTCAGATTTTTTGACGGTCAGGCCAAGTTGCTGACAAGCGAGCTTGACTTCCAGGTCTTGCGCACACTCGGGCAGGCTCCAGAGGCCGCCCCAGATGCCAGTCGTTGGGCGTTGTTCTAACCAGATGTGGCCCAGTCGATGCGGGATCAACATCGTGACGGTACGCTCGGGCAAGACTTTGCGCGTTCGCGGCCACGGGAGTTCGTCACACCGACCTTCCAGCCGGGCGCGGCAGTCTTTTTTTAGCGGGCAGGCCTCGCACTGTGGGCGCCCGCGTGTGCAAACTAAAGCACCAAGATCCATCAGACCCTGCGTGTAGGCGGACATAAATTCCGTGTCTTGCGTGCAAGCCTTTGCCGAAGGCACTTGTTCGTGCGCGTGCGCCCACAACTGCACTTCAATGGGTCGTGTGGTTGGGTCGCCTTCGATCGCAAAGAGTCGCGCTAAGACGCGTTTAACATTGCCGTCGAGTATTGCGACACGTTCGCCATAACAAAACGCGGCAATCGCAGCGGCGGTCGAGGGTCCAATGCCTGGTAGCGTCATCAAACCCGCCGCCTGGGTCGGAAATACGCCGCCCCAGTCTTGCATCACTTGTTTGGCACAGGCATGCAGATTGCGTGCCCGCGCGTAATACCCTAAGCCGGCCCACTGCACCATGACTTCGCTCGTAGGCGCCTGGGCAAGCGCGCTGACGGTTGGAAACTTGGCTAAAAAGCGTTGATAGTAGTCGCGCACTGCGCTGACTTGTGTCTGTTGCAGCATAATTTCAGAAAGCCACACCCGGTAGGGGTCGCGGGTGTGTTGCCAGGGTAGTCCGTGGCGACCATGTTCGCGTTGCCAGACAACCAAGCGAGGGGCAATTTTCATATTTTTTGCGTAAAACTAGACGATTCGGCGCCAAGCAGACAATGCTTGCTTCGCGTGGTCGCAGACGTTTGTATTATGCCTGCGTCAGACAGCACTTGCCGCAACGCGCAGACGGGGTTACAACAGAGTCAGCGTGAGCTTTCACGAGTGCGCCCTGAGGCTTAAATGATTAACCCGTGGTTGACCAAGTCGCTTCAAAAGAGAGATCGGAGTCAGCCGGCACGGGCCATACTACTCAAAAGGAGTCCAGACAAATGAATGCCCCGTTTTCAGACCAGCAGTTGCAAGCCTTAAACGCCGTCAAACTAGACGATAAGTACGACCTATCTGCGGGCCGTGCCTGGCTCAGTGGGATCCATGCGCTTGTGCGCTTGCCGATGAATCAGCGCGTGCGTGACCAGAGCGCTGGCTTGAATACCGCCGGCTTCATTTCTGGCTATCGCGGTTCGCCCTTAGGCGGCTTCGATCAAAATCTTTGGAAAGCCGCGGAGCGTCTGAAGCAACACCACATCGTGTTTCAGCCCGGCGTCAACGAAGACCTTGCTGCGACTTCGGTTTGGGGCTCTCAGCAAGTCAATCTGTTTGAGGGCGCGCAGTACGAGGGCGTTTTTGGCTTGTGGTACGGCAAAGGGCCCGGGGTAGATCGTTGCGGCGATGTCTTTAAACACGCGAATGCGGCGGGGACTTCGCCCTTGGGTGGCGTCTTGGTTGTGGCTGGTGACGACCACTCTGCAAAGTCTTCGACGCTGCCCCATCAAAGCGATCATATTTTAAAAGCCTGTGGAATTCCGGTTTTGTTTCCGGCGAGCGTGCAAGAGATTCTTGATTATGGCGTGCTGGGTTGGGCAATGAGTCGGTATGCAGGTTTGTGGGTGGGGATGAAATGCATCACGGACATCGTTGAGGTCTCAGCCTCGGTGGATGTCGACCCCGAGCGTGTTCAGATCAACATTCCTGAAGATTTTGTCTTACCTGCGGGGGGCTTGAATATTCGCTTGGGCGACACGCCGCTCGCTCAAGAGGCGCGATTGTTGGATCAAAAGTTATACGCTGCGCTGGCCTTTGCCCGCGCCAATGGTTTGAATCGGCAGCTTTGGTCGGTGCCCGACGAGCAAGCGCGCTTTGGCATCATCACTTCGGGTAAGGCCTACCTCGACACGACACAAGCCTTGCTCGATCTGGGCCTGACGCCTGAGGTATGCCAGCAAATTGGTTTGCGTCTGTTTAAAGTGGGGATGGTCTGGCCGCTTGAGTCGACAGGCTTACTGAGCTTTGCGGAAAATCTCGACGAGATTTTGGTGGTCGAAGAAAAACGCCAAATGCTTGAATACCAAGTCAAAGAAGAACTGTTCGGCTGGATCGGACGGGGTAAAAAGATTCCGCGTGTGGTTGGCAAGTTTGACGATAAAGACGGTGGCGAATGGGGTGTACCGCAAAGCCCGTGGTTGTTGCCTGCCCACTATGAGTTTTCGCCATCGATGGTGGCGCGCGCGATCGCCACGCGTCTGTTACGCCTTGAGTTGCCTGCGCAGGTGCGCGCGCAGATCGAGGCTCGTCTGGCGTTTATTGCAGCTCGCGAGCGCGAACTCGCTCGTCCACGGGTGGTGGCTGAGCGCAAGCCGTGGTTTTGCTCGGGGTGTCCACATAACACGTCGACGCGCGTGCCCGAGGGTTCGCGCGCGATGGCTGGCATTGGTTGCCACTATATGGCGCTGTGGATGGATCGCAGCACGCATGTGTTCACGCAAATGGGTGGCGAAGGTGCACCGTGGATCGGGCAGGCGCCGTTCACCACTGAAAAGCATGTCTTCGTTAATTTAGGTGACGGCACATATTTTCACTCGGGCCTGTTGGCGATCCGTGCGGCAGTCACGGCGCAGGTCAATATCACCTACAAAATTTTATTTAATGATGCGGTCGCGATGACAGGTGGTCAGCCTGTCGGTGGGCAAATCACAGTGCCAATGATGGCCGCGCAGGTGTTGGCTGAGGGTGTGGTCAGGCTAGTCGTGGTTACCGATGAGCCAGAAAAATATTCGCAACGAAGCAGTTTGCCCCCAGGTGTAGAGGTCGTGCATCGAGATGAACTTGAGCGTGTTCAAAAAGAGTTGCGTGAGCTCTCGGGCACCTCTGCGCTGATTTATGACCAGACGTGCGCCACTGAAAAGCGCCGCCGCCGCAAGCGCAATGCTTATCCTGACCCGGCACGCCGTGTCGTGATCAACCCGCGTGTTTGCGAGGGTTGTGGCGATTGTTCGACACAATCTAATTGTCTATCGATCGAACCACTCGAAACAGAGCTGGGTCGAAAACGTGTGATTAATCAATCGAGTTGTAACAAAGACTTCTCCTGTTTGAAGGGCTTTTGCCCGAGCTTGGTGACGGTTGAGGGCGGCCAGTTACGCAAGCCAAAGCTGCTTGAGGCCACCGAGGTGCAGGCCTTGGCTTTACCCGATCCGGCTTTAGTTGCGCTCGACCGCTCGTATGGCATCTTTGTTGCGGGCGTTGGCGGAACGGGCGTTGTCACGATTGGTCAGTTGCTTGGTATGGCGGCCCATCTTGAAGGTAAAGCTGGTTCGGTTCTTGATATGGCAGGCTTGGCGCAAAAGGGGGGTGCGGTGTTTTCACACGCCATCATCGCTCCGACTGCCGCGGATATTTTGAACACCCGCATCGCGATGGGTCAGGCCGATTTGGTGTTGGGCGCGGATCTGGTGGTGGGTTCAAGCGCTGAGGCGGTGGCGCGCATGCGGCCCGGGCACACACGGATGTTGTTAAACGCCGATGTCGCCCCAACGGCAGCCTTCATTGGCAATCCGAACTGGACGCTCGCTGCCCATGAGTTACGTCAAGAACTTGAGCTAGCCTGTGGCGAGGGACGAATCGATAGCGTCGATGCCTCAGAGCTTGCGGTGAAGCTCTTGGGTGATGCGGTGTATGCCAATCCGCTTTTGATGGGATTTGCCTACCAAAAAGCTTGGATTCCTTTGCATCATCGCTCGCTTGAACAAGCGATTGTTTTAAACGCTGTACAGGTGAAGAAGAACCTTGAGGCGTTTAACTGGGGGCGTCGTGTCGCGCACGAACCGCAACTGATTGCTCGGCTTTTAGGAGGCGCCCAGCAGGCGTTAAATCCTAACGCGCACGGTGCGACCATCGTTGAGTTCAAACGCTCGGGCTCTGAGTTTGAACAGTTGCGTGAGCATCGGGCGGCGTTTTTACGCGAGTATCAAAACGAGGCTTATGCGTCAGAGTATGTCGCGTTTGTGAATCGGGTGTCGGACGCTGAAATGCAGGCTTGCGGTACGCAGCGCTTGACGCTGGTGGTTGCGCGTTATCTGTTTAAGCTGATGGCGTATAAAGATGAGTATGAAGTTGCCCGGCTTTACACCGATGGCGAATTTTTACGCGCGCTGGACGAGCAGTTTGAGGGGGATTGGTCTGTGCACTTTCATCTGGCGCCACCACTGTTTGCTAAGCGCGACGATAAGGGGCATTTGATAAAAGCTAAGTTTGGGCCTCGGATGTTGGTGGCGTTCAGGTTGCTGGCAAAGCTCAAAGGGTTGCGCGGTACTTGGATGGATGTGTTTGGGTATACGGCTGAACGGCGCGCTGAACGGGCGTTGATTGGTGAGTATCGTGAGACGGTGTTGGGTATGTTGGGTAAGCTTTCGCGGGGATCTCTGGAGAAGGCGGTTGAGGTGGCTGGGGTACCTGAAGACATTCGTGGATATGGGCATGTGAAAGAGGCTGCGTTGCTGCGGTCTGAGGCTGACCGTGCGAGGTTGCTGGGTGAGTTTGAGGCGGCTGGGGCTGGGGCGGGGGGGAGTCGGGCTGCTTGAGTGCTTTCAGTGCTTGGGTGGATGGCTGAGATCCTTTGCCTTCGCCCGCACTTTGCCCGCCCCGAACCGGTGATTTTTTGGCTGAGCAAAAAATACGCGGCTTCGGGTTGTTCAAAGTGCTTGAGTTTGTGGATTGCCTAGGTGTTCAAAGTGCTGGGGGTTGTGGATTGCCTAGGTTGATTCAAGCTGGGGTGAAGCGGCTTAGGGCGACTTCTGGGGTGACGTGTTCGAAGGTGACTTTTAGGGGCATGCCAACGTGTACGTTGGCGGGGGTGGGGCCGCTGAAATTGCTCACCATGATCGGGCCTTCTTTTAGTTGCACCAGGCAGGCGTCGTAGGGAATGTCTTGCATGAAACCGTCCCAGTAGGCGCGGTGAAACTTCACCCAAGATAAGAGGGTGGCTTGGCCGCTGACGACGAGCCATTCTTGTTCGTCTGACAGGCATTTAGGGCAGACGGGGCTGGGCGGAAACTGTAGGTGGCGGCAGTGGGTGCAGGCTTGTACTGACAAGCGGTGCTCAAGCGCGTGATCCCAGAAGGGTTTGCTGAGTTCGTCAATAATCGGCAAGGGCTTGTCATAGGTTTGGGTCGTCATGATTTAGCCTTTTGTGTAGATGATTGAACGGGTGCAAGGAGTCGAGGCGATGTATTGCACAACGTTGCAATCGGCAACTTGTCGAGCGCCGCATTCACCGCGAATTTGGCGCACGGCTTCGACGTTTAAACCCCAGCCTTGCATGTACGAGTTTGAGAGATGTCCACCATCGGTGTTGGTGGGTAGCTTATTGCCAAGTTGCAGGGTACCGCCTTGCACGTAGGCGCCTGACTCGCCCTGGCCGCAATAGCCAAGGCCTTCAAGGCTAAACAGTACGGTGGGGCTAAAGTTGTCGTAACACATCAGTGCATCGACATCGTCGTGCGTGACGCCGGCCATTTCGAAGGCTTGGGTGCCGGCGTCTTTGATTTCGTTGTACCAAAACTCTTGATCAAAATTTGAAATCGCGCTGCGTTCGAAGGCGTCGCGGGCGCCGATACCTGAAATCATGACGGGCGGTTTGGCGAGATCTTTGGCACGATCGGCGGTCGTTAAAATCATGCAGACGGCGCCGTCGTTGATCAGGCAGTAATCAAGCAGGCCTAAGGGTTCGGTGATGCGTCTGGCGCTTGCGTGGTCGTCAGAGGTGATCGGTTTTTTCATGACGGCGTTAGGGTTTAGTAACGCGTGCTTGCGAAAGGCCACCGACACTTCAGAGAGTTGACGCGTGGTCGTGCCGTACTTGGCCATGTGCATACGAAACATCATGGCGTGTGCGGCACCGGGCGACGTAAACCCCCATGGGTTCCAGAAACTTGAGGCGTCTTCGCCGCCATAGTTCACGCGGCGTGAGCGACCGATGTTGGTATAGATCAGGGCGACGTATTTTGCGGCACCGGTTTCGAGCGCCAACATAGCCTCGATGATCGACATGCCTGACATACGACCGTGCCCGGGCAGGGTCATTGTCCAGCGTGGGTTTAGGCCAAGCACTTCACCCATGCGCGCATACGACGGCACACGACACACCAGCAAGCCGTCAATCTCGTCTTTGTTGAGTCCACAATCTGAGATCGCAGATTTAAACGCTTGCGCACCCAGGCCGTAATCGCTGATTAACGGAAAGTCGCCATAGGCCGTGTTCCCGATTCCAACGACCGCGATTTTATTTTTTAGCGCATGTAGTTCATTCACAACGAAATCCTTTGGCGTTAAAGCTCTGAGGTCTAGGTGCATCAGTGGCCGACACCGAGATAAAACATACGGCGCTGTTGCATGATACCCATTTTGTGGGGCATGATGCTAGCAATCAAAATAAATAGAAACAAGGTCCGGCTTCTCTTTTAGGGTTGCTTGCCTTGAGACAAAGCAGAGGACCACGTTATGTCGCAGTCGCCTTTCAATGCCGCAGAGTTATTCGCTAATCCACAAGATAAGCCCGGAATGTTGGCGGGCTTGCGCGTCATTGAGGTTGCCGATGAGTTGGGCGAGTATTGTGGATTGTTGTTGGCCGGACTAGGCGCTGAAGTCATCAAGATCGAACCGGTTGGCGGAAGCCCAACTCGAAGTATTGGTCCGTACCTGGGCGAGCAGGCTGATCCTGAGAGTTCGATTTTCTTTTGCGCTTACAACCGCGGTAAAAAATCGATACAACTTGATCTTGATACTGCAGAAGGTCAGGCGGCATGTTTACAGCTGTTGGGCACTGCGGATATTTTTTTAGATAGCACCTGCGGGCAGTTTTTGTCAAAACTGAAGCCCTCGCAGTCGTTGAACACATTATTCCCTACACTAATCACCGCGCGTATCACGCCCTTTGGTGATAGCGGCCCCTGGAAAGATTTTAAGGGCTCAGATCTGATCCATTTGGCGCTAGGCGGCGTGATGATGTGCTGCGGCTATGACCGTAACGCTGAGGGGCATTATGAGCATCCACCTGTCGCGCCGCAAGTGTGGCATGCGTACCATATCGCCGCCGAACAAATGACAGCCGCGGTGGTCGCTGCGTTGATTACGCGCCAGTCAACGGGCACGGGGCAAGATCTATCGTGCGCGGTGCACGAAGCCGTTGCAAAAAATACCGAGCTTGATGTGATGTCGTGGGTGATGCGCCGCGCGCCACTTTATCGCCAGACAGCCCGCCATGCGGTTGAGAAACCAACCCCGATCCCCAACGTCAGTGCGACCAAAGACAAGCGCTGGAACATGACCTGGGGTGTGTCGGCGCGCGATAAAGCCAAGCTGGTGCCTTTCTTAGATCGTTATGGCAAGGCGGCTGACTTACAAGCGCCGTCAGCGACTGCTGACCTTAAGGCGCGCAGCACGCCTGGTTCTGCGGGGATGGATGCTGAAACGGTGCGTATGCTTGAAGTCATTCGTGATTTCGTCGGTTCGTATGACTATAAAGATTTGCCCTGGCGCGAAGCACAAGACGCTGGTTTATTGTGGGCGCCGGTGCGCAAGCCGCATGAAAACGCATTGGATGAGCATTGGTTGATGCGTCATTCGTTTACCGATATCGATCACCCCGAGCTTGGTCGTGCCTTGCGTTACCCGACCAGTAAATGGTTGAGTACTGCGACCGCCTGGCAGGCCGGCAAGCGTGCTCCGTTGTTGGGGCAACATAACGCCGAGTTAAGTGCGTTGCTGAGTGCGCCTAAAAATACCGATGCCTTGAAGGCCGGTGCGCAGGCTCCGTCGCCAACTGGGTCTCAGACGCCGGGATCAACTGGGTCGCAGGTACATGGCCGTGCTCAACTATTTAAGTACACCCCAACAGTCAAAAATATTTCTGCGCGTGGTGCACCCTTCGCTTTACAGGGCATCAAGATTCTTGATTTCTCTTGGTTTCTGGCTTCGGCCGGTGGTACACGCATTCTTGCTGCGTTGGGCGCCGAAAGTATCAAGGTCGAATGGAAAGAAAATCCAGATACCAGGCTTGCTGCGATGTCGCCCGTGGGTGGCCGCGCTGCACGTGAGGTCGCGACCGCGCCTTTGCTTGGTGTTACTGACTCAGACATGGGCGGACAGTTCAATAATAAAAATGCCGGCAAGCGTGGCATGTCGTTGAATATCCGTCACCCTAAGGGTCTGGCGATTGCTAAAGATCTAGCGCGTCAGTCAGATGTTGTTGCTGAAGGCTTTTCTCCTGGGGTACTTGAGCGTTTGGGTTTAGGTTACGAGGTGCTTAAGTCGATCAAGTCTGACATTATTTACGTACAGCAATCGGGCATGGGCGGTATTGGTAAGTATGGTCGCTTTCGCACCGTTGGCCCCGTAGCAGCTTCGTTTGCGGGCACGACAGAAATGTCTGGCCGCTCTGATCCGGCAATGCCCGCTGGTTGGGGGTATTCGTATTTGGATTGGATTGGCGCCTATGGCTTTGCACTGGCGACGCTTGGCGCGCTTTATCACCGCAATCGAACCGGAGAGGGTCAGTGGATTGATGCTTCGCAGTGCGAAGCCGGCATTTATCAAACAGCGACCGCGGTGCTCGATTGGTCTGCGAACGGTAACGAATGGACGCGTTACGGTAACCGCTCACCCTATAAGCCAGCAGCACCTCACGGGGCTTATCGTTGTGCTGGCGACGACCGTTGGTTAGCAATCGCGTGTTTTGATGACGTTGAATGGAACGCGCTGGTGAGCCAGACTGGCCTGACCGAGTTGCAATGGGATTTACGCTTTAGTACCTTGGCCTTGCGTCTGCAAAATCAAGATGCGCTAGATGAAAAAATCAGTGCTTGGGCGTTGACTCAAGATGCCAGCGAGTGCATGGCGCGCCTGCAGGGCGCTGGGGTACCAGCTGGTGTGTGCCAGACGGCAGCAGATCGTTACGACACTGATCCTCAGTTAAAAGAACTCCAGTGGTTGACTGAAGTAACCGGCACCAAAATTGGACGCTGGCCTGTCAATGAGTTTCCGGTCAAAATGAGCGCAACACCCGCGTATGCGGGGGGCGTCATTGATCGGGGTGCCCCCGGCTATGGTGAAGATAACGTGCATGTCTTAAAGCAGATGTTAGGCTATTCGGATTCAGAGATACAAGACTTGATCGAACAAGGGGTGTTGTAAAAAGGGGTGTTGTAAAAAGCTCAGGGGTACTGTAAAAAGAGCTAGGTGTGCTGTAAAAAAAATAATAACTTTCGGAGACTTCTACCATGAGCATAAAAACATTGCGGCGTACTTGCTTGGCCGTAGCGATCGTGATCGCGAGCGTGGGCAGCCTAGCGCCTCAGCGCACCGCGTTGGCACAAGCGCAAGCGCAAACGGTTGTGCGCGCTGTGATGCACTCTGATCTGAAAATTGTCGACCCAGTTTGGACCACCGCGTATATCACGCGTAATCATGGTTATATGATTTACGACACCCTGTTTTCGACCGACGCCCAGGGTGTCGTGCAGCCGCAAATGATCGATACGTACCAACTTAGCGAAGATAAAACGGTTTACACCATGACCCTTCGTGATGGGCTGTTATGGCATGATGGTAAGCCAGTGACCTCAGAGGATTGCATTGCCTCGATCAAACGCTGGGCTGCACGCGATGTGGTGGGGCAAGCGATGATGGCCCGTGTCAAAGACTTTGTGGCGGTTGATCAAAAGACTTTCAAAATTAATTTAAAAGAACCTACAGCGGCGGTCATGCTTGGCTTAAGTCGTGCGTCTGGTACGGCGTTTATGATGCCTAAGCGGGTGGCCGATACAAGCCCGCAAGAGCAAATTTCTGAATATATTGGTTCGGGTCCGTTTGTGTTTAAAACCAACGAATGGAAGCCAGGCAGTAAAGTAGTTTACGAAAAATTTGCGCAATACAAGCCACGTGCCGAACCGCCGTCTGCCATGGCGGGCGGCAAAGACGTGAAAGTTGATCGTGTTGAGTGTCTTGCGATCGCAGATCAGCAAACTGCTGTGAGCGCGCTCTTGGCCGGCGAAATTGACATCATCGAACAGCCCTCGCACGACTTGCTGCCGTTGCTAAAAAAGAACGCCAATATTCAGTTCAGTGATTGGAGCTCTTTGGGTAATCAGTATGTGTTTAGGTTTAATTCTCTGAACAAACCCTTTGATAACGCCAAGGCGCGCCAGGCAATTTGGTATGCCTTTAATCAAGAAGACTTCTTGAAGGCTGTGATTGGTGACCCTGATTACTACAAAGTGTGTAAATCAATGTTCTTTTGCGGTACTCCATTCGGTACGACCAAGGGCATGGAAAACTTGCTTGAATCGAACTTCAAAAAAGCACGTGAATTGGTAAAAGAATCTGGCTATGACGGCACACCCATTGTGCTATTGCATTCAACCGACCGCCATGTTTATGCCAATCTGGCGCCGGTTGCAAAGTCTTTGCTTGAAAAGGCAGGCTTTAAAGTGGATATGCAGTCGATGGACTGGCAGTCAGTCGTTGTTCGTCGCTCCAAAAAAGATCCGGTGGCAAAAGGCGGGTGGAACCTCTCCATCACTTCCACCAACAATGTACTCAATCCGCTTGAATCAAGTTACCTGAATGCTGCATGTGAAAAGACGACGTTTGGTTGGCCGTGTGATGCCCAGATTGAAAAGTTGCGCAATGAATTCTCGCGCGAAACGGATCTCACCAAACAACTCGCGCTTGCTGAAGCAGTACAACTACGAGCGATCGAGTATCCGGTCTATATTCCCTTGGGGCAGTGGTACCAACCTATGGTGGCGCGCAAAAGCTTAAATGGCTTGACCAAAGCCCCCGCGCCAGTGTTCTGGAATATCACGAAAACCGGCAAGTGACAGACTGCTGAGCCGTGTTTCGTTACATTTCAAAACGTGTCTTTGCCACCGTGCCAGTCATGGCGATCGTGGTCGTGCTGGTGTTTTTGATGTTGCGTTTAAGCGCAGCCGATCCAGCCGCCATTATTGCGGGCGATAACGCCACCACTGAGGAAATTCAAGACATCCGCGTCAAGCTTGGTTTGGATCAACCCGTGCTCGTGCAATTTGGCGTTTGGCTGACAAAAGTGTCGACAGGCAACTTGGGCGAATCGTTTTTCTTTAAAAAGCAAGTCTCCGAACTTATTCTCGACCGACTTGAGCCCACGCTGTCGCTTGCGCTATGCACCATCATTTTGTCTGTAATGATTGCGGTGCCGCTTGGCGTGTTGGCGGCCTATTACACCGGAACCTGGATCGATCGGCTCGTGATGGGCTTGGCGGTGCTGGGGTTCTCGATACCCGTTTTTGTGGTCGGTTATCTCTTGATGTATGTGTTTTCGATCGAGCTCAGTTGGTTGCCTGTGCAAGGGTATCAGCGCTTGTCTGAGGGCTTTTGGGGTTGGTTGCAAAAGTTATTGTTGCCTTGCTTTGCGTTGTCGGCCGTGTATTGTGCGCTAATCGCGCGCATCACCCGCACAAGCGTGCAAGAGGTGTTGGGCGAAGATTACATTCGTACTGCACATGCAAAAGGATTGACGAACAAGATCGTGCTGATGCGCCATGCTTTGCGTAACGCTGCAGTCCCCATTGTGACGGTGATCGGGATCGGCATCGCTTTGTTAATTGGGGGTGTAGTGGTCACCGAAAGTGTGTTTAGTATTCCAGGTCTGGGTCGCCTCACGGTTGACGCAGTGCTGGCGCGTGACTTTCCGACGGTCCAAGCCCTTGTCCTGTTGTTTTCATTAACGTCAGTGATGGTTAACTTATTGATTGACCTGTCTTACACCTTGTTTGATCCGAGGATACGGTATTGAGCGCCGGCAATACGTCGTCGGGTCGCGTGTCGATCTGGCGCTCGCTCGTGCGAAGTCCAAGCGTGATGGTTGGTGCTGCGATTTTGTTGTGCGTGTTATTCATCGGGTTGGCGGCGCCGTTTCTGCACACCATGAGCCCAGATGAGATTAACCCCAGCGTGCGTAACAAATTGCCGGGCTATGAGTCGACCCTGCGCGATGACGACGGTAATAAAATTAAATTTGTTCATTTGATGGGCACAGATTCCCTGGGTCGCGATATCTATAGCCGTGTGGTGTATGGTGCGCGCGTCTCGTTACTGATTGGTGCGACGGTGGCTGTGATGAGTGCGTTCATTGGCCTGATATTAGGTCTGTTAGCGGGGTATTTTCGCTGGGTCGACGCCATCGTGATGCGGGTGATGGATGGGTTAATGGCGATACCTGCGATATTACTGGCGCTATCAATGGTGGCATTGCTCAAAGCTGGCTTGTCGACGGTCATTGTGGCGATTGTGATCACTGAAATTCCAAGGGTGGTCAGGCTAGTGCGTTCAGTGGTGTTGTCGGTGCGCGAAGAGCCTTACGTCGAAGCCGCGATTTCGGTGGGGACGCCCACACCCGTATTGCTGGTTCGGCATATCCTGCCTAATACGATTGCACCGCTGATCGTACAAACCACTTATATCGCTGCGCACGCCATTTTGGTTGAGGCGGTGCTGAGCTTTCTGGGCGTTGGCATTTCTCCTGAAACGCCGACGTGGGGCAACATCATGGCAGAAGGCCGGGCCATGTTTGTCCTGTTGCCACACAATATTTTCTTTCCAGGTGTGTTCTTAGCCGTGACGGTGCTAGCGGTCAATCTGTTTGGCGATGGCTTGCGTGACTTGCTTGATCCACGTATGAGAAAACGCTTATGACGCAGCCCGTGCTTGAAATACAAGCGTTAGACATTTCATTGCCGCGCGGTGCAGATCGTGCCCATGCGGTCGCACAGGTCAGCCTGACGGTCAACCCGGGTGAAATCGTTTGCTTAGTCGGCGAGTCTGGTTCAGGAAAATCTGCCATCGCACATACAGTGATGGGCTTACAGGCTAAGGCCTTGGTGCCAACCGCAGGCAAGATTTTGTTGCAGGGTGAGGATGTCTTGACGATGGCACCAGCGCGACTGCGGCAGTTGCGCTGCACCACCATGTCGATGATCTTTCAAGAGCCCATGACGGCGTTGAACCCGGTTTTTTCGTGTGGCGAGCAAATCGATGAAGTCTTGCGTACACACACGGCGCTGACGGCCTCAGAGCGCCAGGCGCGCGTGCTCGATATGATTCAGCAGGTCGGGCTTCCTGACCCGCTCAGAATGCTGCGTTCGTATCCGCATCAATTGTCGGGCGGCCAGCGCCAGCGCATCATGATCGCGATGGCTCTGGTCTTAAAGCCGCTGTTATTGATTGCTGACGAGCCCACCACGGCACTTGATGTCACCACACAGGCTCAGATTCTGGCATTGATTCGAACTTTACAGCGCGAAAACGGCACCGGCGTATTATTCATCACGCACGACTTTGGTGTGGTGGCCGAGGTTGCTGACCGAGTGGCGGTACTGCGCCAAGGCGAGTTGGTTGAATTTGGCCAGAAACAGCAAGTGCTAGAGCATCCCGAGCATCTATACACTCAAATGTTGATTGCTGCCGTGCCCAGTATGACGCCACGCGTGCGCGAGGCATCGGTGCGAGGCGAGGTGATCTTGCGCACTGAGAGATTGGTCAAAACCTATCCCAACAGTCGCACGCCGGCGGTCAGCCAAGTCGCGCTTGAACTGCGCCGCGGCGAGACACTCGGCATTGTGGGTGAATCAGGCTCAGGAAAATCTACCGTCGCGCGTTGCGTGGCAAAATTGATTACGACCACAAGCGGCTCGATTTTTCAGCATGGGCAAGACATTGCACCGCTGTCGAATCGGCAAATGCGACCTTTACGAAAGTGTGTGCAGATCGTCTTTCAGGATCCTTATCGCTCACTTAACCCTCGTCGCACCGTTGGCGACTCGATTATTGAGGGGCCAATGAATTATGGTGCTACACGCCAAGAGGCTTGGAGACATGCCAGCGAGTTAATGGAGCTCGTGCGACTTGAGCCAACAATGCTGCAACGGTTTCCGCATGAGTTTTCGGGGGGTCAGCGCCAACGGATTTGTATTGCGCGCTCTTTGGCGATGAAGCCTGAGATTTTGATCGCCGATGAAGCGGTGTCTGCCCTCGATGTCTCAGTGCAAGCGCAAGTGCTCGGTTTGTTAGACGAAGTGCGTGAGCAGTTGAATTTGGCCATGCTATTTATTACCCACGACTTGCGCGTGGCGGCGCAGGTTTGCGACCGGGTCGCGGTCATGTCAAAAGGTGAGATCGTTGAAACCGGTCGAACGGCTGATATTTTTTTAGCGCCAGCGCATGCTTACACGCAGACCCTGTTCGCGGCGGCACCAGGACGTGATTGGCTATTTGAAGCCGGCCGCGCCAGACTCAAAAAGAAAGGCGATAGCTACCAGGCCGAAAGCCTCGGTCCCAAATGACGACGCCTCACAACGACAACGATGAATGACTTGAAAAACAAAGTCGTGCTGATTACCGGTGCGAGTTCGGGCATTGGGGCTGCTGCCGCTTTAGCGTTTGGTCGCTATGGCGCGCGCGTAGCGGTGCATTACCGGTCGCAGCAAGCCGCCGCTTTGTCAGTGGTGGCACAGATACAAGCGGCGGGCTCAAGCGCCGAGGCCTTTTGCTGCGATGTGATGGATTCGGCGCAGTTAGTTCAATTGGTGCAGGCCGTGCACGCGCGCTTCGGTCGTATCGACGTGCTGATCAACAATGTGGGCGGCATGATGCGCCGCATCGCTTTGTCTGAAGCGAGCGATGCGGCGATTGATGAAATCTTTCATTTCAATGCGCGTTCAATGATGGTGCTGTGTCGAGAGGTGATTCCGCATATGCGGTCACAAGGCGGGGGCAGCATTATCAACATCACGTCGCAGGCAGCGCAAACGGGTGGGACCCGTGGCGCTGGTTTGTATGCTGCGTCAAAGTCCTACATTGCCACTTACACCAAAGGGCTGGCCCGCGAGGTTGTGCGCGAAGGGATTCGAGTCAATGCGCTTGCGCCGGGGGTGATTGACACGCCTATCCATGCGGCGCATGCAAGCCGCTCTGTCACGAGTCAAGACGACCTGCAGGCAAAACTAAAAAAATTAATTCCGATGGGGCGTCTGGGTCGGCCCGAAGAGTGCGCTGGCGTGCTGTTGTTTTTAGCGAGCGAAGATCTTTCGAGTTATGTAACGGGACAGACCATCAGCGTGAACGGTGGCAGTAGCATGGCCTAGGCGGCTTAAAACTGGGTATTGCGTTGCACGGACCAGCGGGCCGAGAGCGCACCCAAAATGGCGACAGATACTACCGCGGCGGCTAACAACTCTGCTGGAGGCAAGGTCAGCGCAAATTCTGTGTCATAACTGCGCGCGAGGCTCGCGAGCGCGTCGTTTAGCGGAATCAACGCTAAGCGGGCAATGCCGATACCAAGCAGCGCGGCAAGACTACAAGTGAGCGAGCCTAAATATAAAAACGGCCTGCGTACAAAGGACTCGGTGGCCCCTACCAAGCGCGCCACACCGATCTCTTCACGCTGAGACATTGCTTGCATGCGAACAGTATTAAAAACGGTTGCAAGCACCACGAGCGCGACGCTCAGCGCCAGCAGTAGCAAGCCGATGCGGCCAGCACGTAATAAGGCTTCAAGACGCTGCACCCACGCCGTGTCGAGCTGCACGAGCTCAACGCCGGGCCATTTACGCCAGCCTTGCGCGAGTTGATCGGCGAGTTGGGCAAGTTGATCGTTTGCAGTCAAGCTCACTACGACGGCATCGGGCAGCGGGTTTCCGGGCAGGACCTTGAGCGCTTGTTCCCAGGCGGGGTTACCGCGCAGGTCGTTTAGCGCTCGGTCTTTGCTTACGACGCGCACGCCCGCTACCAGCGCCGCGTGCTCTTGGCGCACTCGCTTGGCGATTTGTTCGGCAGCGGCAGCGGGGGCATCGATTTTTAAAAAAATCGTGAGTTCTGGGGTGACAGACACCTGACGGGCAACCGGTTGCATCGACACAAGTAGCGAGGCCCCTAGCAAGGGCAACGACAGGGCAAGCGAGATCACCAACAGGTTTGTTAAAGAGGACAGAGGTGCCGCGGCCAGGCGTCTGAGGGTAACGGCCAGGGCATAGCGGTGTTGGCGTAAGAGGCTTTTCACCGAAGCACCTCGCCCCGTGTGGCTCGCAGGGTAGGAGGCTGACTTTTATCCATGACTGCATTCTGCGTGTAAGTGGGTGCTCGCTGCGAAGCTGAGTCGGCGAACTTGCCTGGCTCGACTTTAAAGGCGCGCGTGGCGTAGCTAGCCATCAAGGTGTCGTCATGTGAGGCAATGACCGTGGTTACCCCGACGCGGTTAAAGTCTTTGAATACTTCCATAATGCGCCGTGCACTGTCGAGATCGAGACTGGCAGTCGGCTCGTCAGCAATCAAAATCGCTGGGCGGTTAACGATGGCCCGAGCAATCGCGAGTCGCTGCTGTTCGCCACCCGAAAGTTCGATTGGATGAATATCTTCTTTTGAAGACAGCCCGACTTTTTCGAGGGCGGCTCGTGCGCGCGCTCGAGCCAGACTGGGGGCAAGGCCTGTGACCGCAAGGGGAAGCAGGACATTGTCTATGGCACTGCGGTCGTAGAGCAGATGGGTGTCTTGTAAAATGACGCCTACTGCGCGCCTAAGATACGGGCGTGCCCGAGCTGAAAGCCGGTCGAGTCGGTGTCCGTTGACTTGGATCGAGCCACGACTAGGCGGTTCAAGACCGCCGATTAGCTTGAGCAGAGTCGATTTGCCAGCACCCGAGGGGCCCGCCACGTAAACGAACTCTCCGGCCGACACCCTGAAGCTCAGGTCAGCCAAAATGTTACGGCCTTGGCCGTAGGATTTGAAAACGTGCTGAAATTCGATCATGGCTCACCGCATATAGACCTGAATAGTAACTCTGCTCGTGTGCCTAAGGATTGACGCCAAGGGATTTCCCCCATACAGTGAGTCTGAGCGTGCGGCTACTATCGGTAGCTTGCAGGTATCGGTCCCCGCAGCGCGCCCGTTTGGCTGCTGCCCTCTTTTTGTCATTCGGAGATTTATCCATGAAATTTCTTAAATTAGCTGCTTTTGGCGCCGCGCTTCTTGCGGCGAGTACCGTGGCCCAGGCGGGTGCCACTTTTGATAGCGTCAAAAAGAAAGGCTTTGTGCAGTGCGGTACCAATACCGGTTTGTCCGGCTTTGGTGCACCCGACAGCAAAGGCGTTTGGTCAGGCTTAGATATCGACATGTGCAAGGCCTTTGCGGCCGCAATGTTTGGCGATCCAAGCAAATTTAAAGTTACACCTCTGACCGCGCAGCAACGGTTCACAGCCCTGCAGTCTGGTGAGGTCGATGTGTTGGTGCGTAACACCACACAAACCATGACGCGCGATACGTCGCTAGGCTTGATGGGCGTAGGCGTCAATTTTTATGACAGCCAAGGCATTATGGTGCGCAAAGACAGTGGGATCAAAAGTGCCAAAGAATTGAACGGCGCCACGATTTGCGTTCAGCCTGGCACCACAACTGAACTCAATCTGGCTGATTGGTTTCGAGCAAACAAGCTGTCGTTTAAACCTGTAGTGATTGAAAAGCTCGACGAGGTGGTCGGTGCGTTTGTTTCTGGCCGTTGCGATGCGTACACGACCGACAAATCTGGCTTAGCATCTTCGCGCTCATCGCAGGCTAAGCCCGATCTGTATGTGATCTTGCCCGAAGATTTCTCTAAAGAGCCGCTTGGTCCTTTAGTGCGTCAAGGCGACGAGCAGTGGCTCAACGTGGTGCGCTGGACTTTTTTCGCAATGGTCGAGGCTGAAGAGTATGGCGTGACTCAAAAAAATCTTGATGAGATGCTCAAAAGCACCAATCCGAACGTTCAGCGCATTTTGGGTGTCACGCCTGGTATGGGTAAGAACCTTGGCGTTGACGAAAAGTGGGCTTACAACATCATCAAAGCAGTCGGTAATTACGGCGAAAGCTTCGAGCGTAACATCGGCAAAGATACTCCCCTGAAACTTGAGCGCGGCCTGAATCAGCAGTGGACGAAAGGCGGCATCCTTTACGCTTGGCCAATCCGTTAAGCGTAACGTTTCAATCTTGAATGGTAGTTACCAGGTACTTACTTGGTAATTACCTTTGCAGCTGATGAATATCAAAACTGTAGCATCGACTCAAGCGCCCAAAAAGCGCTTGAACTGGAATAATCCGACCCTTCGCTCTGTGGTTTACCAACTTATCGCGGTCGCGATTGTGGGTGGTGCAGGTTGGTATCTGGTGCACAACACGCTGCACAACTTGTCTGTACGAAATATCTCGACTGGTTTTGGTTTTCTGACCCGAGAAGCGGGTTTTGCCATCGGCGAGAGCGTCATCAGCTTTACCCCCGCCGATACCTATCAACGCGCGATCACCGTAGGCCTGCTAAACACGCTGCGCGTGGCTTTGGTCGGTATCGTTCTGGCCACGCTGTTGGGGACCATCATTGGAATCGCCAGGCTGTCAAAGAACTGGCTAATTCGCAAAGTCTCAAGCGTGTATGTCGAAGTCATGCGTAACATTCCTTTGCTATTGCAATTATTTTTTTGGTACACCATTATCATTGAAACGATGCCGGGCCCAAGGCGCGCCCATCATCCTTTGCCAGGTGTTTTTGTCTCGAATCGCGGCATCGAGATGCCGACGGTTCAGGGCGAGGGACTGCTGTGGTTGCTGGCGGGCTTGTTCATCGCTATTGTCGCGTCAATAGTGCTCGTGAAGTGGGCGCGCCGCCGTCAAGAGCAAACTGGACAGCTTTTTGCAACGGGTTGGGCCGTGTTTGGTTTGTTGCTTGTGGTGCCAGCGCTTGTTTGGTGGGTAAGTGGATCTTCCTTGAGCCTCGAAATCCCTGAACTCAAGGGGTTTAACTTTGCAGGCGGCATGACAATCAGCCCAGAATTCGCGGCCTTGTTGTTTGGTTTGGTGATTTACACCTCGGCTTTTATCGCCGAGGTGGTGCGCTCGGGTATCGAGTCGGTGCACCGTGGTCAATGGGAGGCTGCCGGCGCCTTAGGCATTAAAAGTGGCTTGGTACTGCGTTTGGTCGTGTTACCCCAGGCCTTGCGAGTGATTATTCCTCCAATGACGAGCCAGTATCTCAATATCACTAAAAATAGTTCGCTTGCTGTTGCGATTGGCTATCCTGATCTGGTGTCAGTGATCAACACGACATTGAATCAGACGGGCCAAGCGATTGAAGGTATCTTGATGATTATGGCTGCCTATTTGACGGTAAGCTTGTCAATCTCGTTATTGATGAACTGGTACAACAAGCGCATCGCACTGGTAGAAAGATAACGATGAGCGCCTCTCCTAACGTTGTCAAGCAAGCTTCAGCCCCGAGCGTGTGGTCGCTAAGCGCCATCACCTCTTGGCTGCGCACCCAATTATTTTCTTCGCCATTTAATATCCTGCTCACGCTGCTCTCAGTTTGGCTGCTGTTCGCAACGCTTCCTGGGATGATTGACTGGTTTTTCCTGAGCTCCACTATCTCGGCCAAGAGCGCCCAAGAGTGCCGCAACGTGACGGGTGCCTGTTGGGCCTTCGTCTTAGAAAAACACCGTTTGATATTGTTTGGCGTCTATCCTTACGAAGAACAATGGCGCCCTTTGTTGGCAACGTTGCTGCTGTTGGGCGTCATTGTTTTGAGCGGTGTGCGCCGGTTTTGGAACCTTTCGTTGCTGCTGTTCTGGCTCGTGGCACTCGGTGGCGCTGCCGTGCTGATGTGGGGCGGTATTTTAGGGTTGACCCACGTAGAAAACAGTCGCTGGGGTGGTTTGCCTCTGACACTGATGTTGTCAACTTTTGGTATCGCCTTTGCGTTTCCGCTGGGTATTGTCTTGGCTTTGGGACGTCGCTCTGAGATGCCTGCGATTCGAACGCTTTGTGTCGTTTATATTGAACTGATTCGAGGCGTGCCTTTAATTAGCCTGTTGTTCATGTCGGCCGTCATGCTACCGCTATTTTTGCCTGAAGGCCTGACAATCGATAAGTTGTTGCGTGCGCAAGTCGCGATTATCTTATTTGCCGCAGCCTACATGGCAGAAACCATCCGAGGCGGACTGCAGGCGATCCCTAAAGGCCAGTTCGAAGGGGCTAACTCGCTGGGCCTGACCTATTGGCAGCAGATGCGGCTGATTGTTTTGCCCCAGGCGCTTAAGATCGTGATTCCACCGCTCGTTGGTCTGTTTATTGCGCTGTTTAAAGATACCTCGCTGGTGGTCATTATTGGTCTCTTTGACTTAACACAGGCGGCTAAGGCGTCGCTGGTTGATCAGGCGTGGCGCGGTTTCAGTATCGAAATTTACGTATTTATTTCTGCAATTTATTTTATCTTTTGCTATTCGATGTCTAAATACAGCCAGTCGCTTGAAACGCGATTAAGCACCGAGCATCAGCGCTAGAGATTTGTCGCCAGTCGCCTGCCCCCAGGCGCGTCTTATTGGAGATCGTGTATGGCTGACGCCATCATCCGCATGACAGCCGTCAACAAGTGGTTTGGAAAATTTCACGTGTTACGCAACATTGACTTAGAGGTTGCGCGAGGCGAACGCATTGTGATCTGCGGGCCGTCGGGCTCAGGCAAATCGACGCTGATCCGGTGTATTAATCGTCTTGAAGAGCACCAGCAGGGGCAAATCGTAATTGATGGTACCGAAATCACTAACGATATTCGCCAGGTTGAGGCAATTCGTCGCGATGTCGGCATGGTGTTTCAGCATTTCAATTTGTTTCCTCACTTAACAGTGCTCGAAAACTTAACGCTTGGGCCGATTTGGGTGCTAAAGACACCCAAGGCTCAGGCTGAGGCGCGTGCGATGCAATACCTCGAACGCGTGCGAATCGCCGAGCAGGCGGCCAAATTTCCGGGGCAATTATCTGGAGGCCAACAGCAGCGCGTGGCGATCGCGCGTTCGCTGTGTATGGATCCGAAAGTGATGTTGTTTGATGAGCCGACTTCAGCGCTTGATCCTGAAATGGTCAAAGAGGTGCTTGAGGTGATGGTGAATTTGGCGGAAGATACCGGGATGACCATGGTGGTGGTGTCGCACGAGATGGGCTTCGCCCGCAGGGTGGCCGACCGTGTGATCTTTATGGATCAAGGTGAAATCATTGAACAAAATACACCTGACGCTTTCTTTGATCACCCGCAAAACGATCGTACCAAACTATTTTTGAGTCAAATTATTCACTGAGCTTTTGATACCGAAAGTCCCGTGCGCGCCTGCCTGCTGCTCGTTGAGTCTCTCTGGCACAGTTGGGCAAACCTGATTGTGAGAAAACTATGCTGACTTTGACTTGCCTGACGCAGTTGCTTCGCTTCACCGGTTTAATTCGTCCCGCGCGCGTGCGCTTTAGTTTGCTGAGTGCCGTGCTCTTAATAGGGCTGTCCGGCCTCGCGGGGACTGACGGTTTGGCGCAAACAGGGTCTACTGCGAGCAGCCCGTCGTCAAATGAGTTTCCGACTAAACCCTTGCGGTTTATCGTCCCCTATCCGCCCGGCGGGCCACTTGATGTGATGGCGCGCGTCTTAGCTGAAAAAGTGAAAATCAGCTTGGGTCAGCCTGTTGTGGTTGAAAACAAACCGGGTGCGGGCGGCAATATTGGAGCAGATTTAATCGCGAAGGCGCAACCCGATGGCTACACGTTGGTGATGGGGGCGGTGGCAACGCATGCGATCAACCCATGGCTTTTTGCCTCGCTTGCGTATGACTCGGTTAAAGATTTTGCGCCAATTGCTCTAGTGGGCTCGGTGCCCAATGTGTTGCTGCTGAATCTTGATTTTGCAACAAAAAATAATATTCAAACTGTGCAGGAATTGATCGCGTACGCGAAAAAAAATCCGGGTCAATTGAATTACGGCTCGGGTGGCTCGGGAAGTGCCGGTCATTTGGCTGGGGCCCTGCTTAGCGTTCGCGCCGGAGCCGAGATGGTGCATATCCCGTATCAGGGCGCGGCACCCGCCCAGTTAGCCTTGCTCTCGGGGCAATCGGCGCTCATGTTTGATAATCTGGCCGCGGCGGCCAATTTGATTCGAGAGAAAAAAGTGAAAGCGCTTGCTGTGACAACGCCCGTGCGTTCGGGGCTTTTACCCGAGCTGCCCACGATGCAAGAGGCGGGGGTTCAAGCTTTTGATCTGGGCACGTGGTTTGGTGTGTTCGCCACGGCGGGCACGCCTGCTGCGACGATTGCCAAACTGCATGCTGCTTACGCGACGGCGCTGCTCGAGCCCGAGGTCAAAGAGCGTTTAAAAACGATGGGCTCCGAGGCCGCGGTGCTTTCGCCTGCACAATTTGCCGCCTTTGTTGCGCAAGAACGGCTTAAGTATCAAGAGGTGGTCAAGCTCTCGGGCGCGAAGGCAAACTGAACGCTAACCCGCGCGCGACTGAGCCGAACGGCTCTGGCGCAAGGTTTCGCCAGCTTGTGGCGATAGACGCCAAAAAGAAAAGCTCGGTAATGCGCAAAGCGCGCCAATGACCAAAAAACCCACGACAACATCGGCGGCGATCAGGGTGTCTGAGCCTCTCCAGAGCATGCTCAGGTGAAGCGTCTCTGCGGCGACGCCCACACCTAAACTGACTCCTAGCTGTTGGCCCATCGCCGCAAAGCTGCTGGCGCGGCTCATACTGGCCTGAGAAATATCTGCGTAGGCCAGCGTGTTGATCGCTGTAAATTGCAGCGACCTAAAAAATCCACCAAACAGCAGGACACCGATCATCACCACCGCGGGCGTAGAGGCTGTAAAAAAAGCGCAGCTTGCAAGGCTTAGGCCGGTAAAAACGGCGTTGACGGTTAAGACGCGTCGATAGCCCCAGCGGTCAAGAATACGCGGCGCCGCGATTTTCATGGCCATCGCACCCACTGCACCGGCAAAGGTAATGAGCCCGGCTGACAGCGCGCTGAGCCCAAAGCCAATCTGCAGCATCAACGCCAGCAAGTAGGGCACCGCACCCACGCCAAAGCGGCAAAGATTGCCGGCAACCGTTGACACTCTGAAGGTTTGAATTTTAAGTAACGACAAATCTAGAATTGGCTCGGGGTGGTGCTGCGAGTGCCAGTAGTACAGCACGCCCGACAGCAGCCCCGTCGCGATGAACGCGGCCGACACCCAAAGTGGGGGTCCGCCTTGGCCCAGGGATTCAAAGCCGCCCACCAAGGTCGCCATGCACAGGGCGCTAAGCAAAAAACCAAGCCAGTCAAGCGGGTGCGCTTGCTGATCTTTTGGCAACTCAGGCACAAACCGCAGAACCATCCAGATGCCCAAGATGCCGATGGGTAAATTGATCAAAAAAATCCAGTGCCACGAGGCGTAAGTCACTAAAAAGCCACCGAGCGGCGGACCCGCCATGGGGCCGATCAAAGCGGGCATTGATAAAAAAGCCATGGCTTTGAGCAATTCGTTTTTTGGAATCGTGCGCAGCAGAATAATGCGTCCAACGGGCACCATCATGGCCCCGCCAATCCCTTGCACGATACGCGACCAGACCAGTTCGGTGAGCGTGTCAGACAGCGCACAGGTCAGCGAACTGAGGGTAAACAAGGCAATCGCGGCAATAAAGACGCGTCTGGCACCATACCGGTCGGCGGCCCAACCGCTGATTGGCACAAACACTGCAACAGCGAGTAAGTAGGCGGTGATGGCAATATTCAAGCGCACAGGGTCGGCGCCCAGATCGACGGCCATTGTGGGTAAGGCAGTGGTAACTACGGTTGAGTCGAGCATCTGCATCAGCAGGGCGCAACCCACGATAAAAGGCAGCATCCGTTCGGGTTTGGCCGGGTTTGGTGGGGGCGAGCAGGCGTTTTCTGGGTGGTTCAACCCAGGCGAGGTCATCGACATCTTGGCAGTTTGGGCGGCGGGCGAAGGGGTTAAAAGCACTTAGCGTGACAGGTCAGGCTCTACAGTACACTAAGCGTTCGTTCAATTATTTATCAAAACGCCATGGCCGAGAACTACACCTCAGAAATCACCCAGTTTCTTCAGGCTTATAAAGCGACGCACAAAGACGTCGAGCAACGCCAGCGCGATGGGCGCGCCCGCCTGTGGGATAAACCACAAGATCCTGAACTTGCAGAGGGCTTTAAACAAGCACACGTGCGTCAAAGCCCTTACGTATATCAAAATAACTAGTTTTTATGGCCGCGACTCAAGTTTCGAGCGCTAGCCTGAAGGCGCTGGTCACGCCCTCGATCGACACGACGCCTGATGTACTCGATGCGGTGGCACTTGCCCGTCTGTATGGCGAACCCCTGTTTTCGTTGCCAACCGATCTTTATATTCCACCCGATGCGCTCGAGGTATTTCTCGAAACCTTCCAGGGTCCGCTCGATCTCTTGCTGTATTTGATACGCAAGCAAAACTTCAACGTGCTTGATATTCCGATGGCCGAGGTGACGCGACAGTATTTGTCGTACGTTGACCAGATCCGGATGCACAACCTTGAGCTTGCAGCCGAATATCTGCTGATGGCAGCAATGCTTATTGAGATCAAAGCGCGCATGCTGTTGCCGGTTAAAAAGACCGATACCGGACAAGAGGCCCAAGACCCGCGCGCCGAACTCGTGCGGCGCCTGCTTGAATACGAGCGCATGAAGCTCGCGGCTCAAAATCTTAATGCCTTGCCGCAGCTTGGGCGCGATTTTCAGCGTGCGCAGGGGTTTGCAGATTTGCGCCTCGAGCGCGCCTTGCCCGAGGTCAGTGTGGAAGACTTGCGCCAAGCCTGGATCGATATCCTGAAACGCGCAAAACTAAACGCGCACCATCACATCACGCGTGAGCAGTTGTCTGTGCGCGATCATATGACGCATATTTTGCGTAGGCTTAATGGTGTACGCTTCATCGAATTCAGCGCCTTATTCATGGAACGTATCTCGGAAGGTGCCCCGATTGCAGTCGTAGTTGTGCATTTTTTGGCGTTACTCGAACTCGCGCGTGAGAATCTTCTAGAGATCACGCAAGCTGAGCCCTACGCCCCGATTTATGTCAGACTGGCGTATACAAGCGCTGCCGTTTAGGCAACCACTGCCCGGTCTCGGAGACTAAGAATTGAAGGTTGTCCACACTATCCAAGAACTGCGTGACCAATTGCGCGGCCAGTTACGCGTTGCCTTTGTGCCCACCATGGGCAATTTGCACGAAGGCCATTTGGCGTTAATGAAATTAGCGCGTCAGCACGGCGACCCCGTTGTCGCCAGTATTTTCGTTAACCGCTTGCAGTTTGCACCGGGCGAAGACTTTGAAAGGTATCCTCGAACCTTGCAAGACGACATTAAAAAACTGCAACGTGACCGGGATGTGTATGTCTTGTTTGCCCCCGACGAGCGTGAGCTCTACCCTGAGCCTCAAAACTATCGCGTTCAGCCCCCGCAAGAGCTTGGCGACATCCTTGAAGGTGAATACCGTCCTGGTTTTTTTGGCGGCGTCAGTACGGTCGTTTTAAAACTATTTTCCTGTGTGCAGCCCGGTGTGGCGGTCTTTGGAAAAAAAGATTATCAGCAGCTCATGGTCATACGCAATATGTGCCGTCAGTTTCAGCTCCCTGTCGAAATCCTGGCACACGAAACCGTACGCGCCGACGATGGTTTGGCGCTGTCTTCTCGCAACGTGTATCTGCAGCCTCACGAACGTGCCGAGGCGCCACAACTTTATGCGGCCTTACAGGCGGTGCAGCGCCAGTTGCAGACGGGCGAGCGCGATACCCTCAAGCTTGGGCAAGAGGCTTCAAACCTGCTGCAAGCGCGTGGCTGGGAGGTCGATTACATCGCGATTCGTCGTCAACGCGATTTGAACAAACCCACGCCCGACGATCTGGCTGCTGGCGAACCACTTGTGGTGCTAGCGGCTGCCAAGTTAGGCGCCACGCGCCTGATCGACAATCTCGAGTTGTGAGTCGCGCGCGACCTAGGGTTAATCCGCCTGTCAGATTTGACAGCTAGCTGTGTGGATTCAGGTATGACAGACTGCGCTTCGTGTTGACACGGAGGCAGTATGAAATATTCAGAAAACAGAGCAGGCGCTGGCTGGAAGGTGCTCACGGCGCGCGAGCGCGATGTCATTCATCCGGTCGCCGAGGGCAAGTCCAATAAGCTAATCGCAAGTGAGCTTGGTATTTCGATGCGCACGGTCGAGGCGCACCGGGCGCGAATCTTTCACAAGATGGGTGTACGTAACGCTGTACAGTTAGCGCGGACTGTTTGCACAAGCCCCGAACCCGAGCCGATCGCTACGTCGCTACAGCGTAATGAGTCAAAATCAGAAGAGCCCCCCGCTCTTGGCTGGCTTCCCCAAAAAAAACCTTGAGCCCCTTAGCGCCCAGGTTTTAAAGCACTTGAGACTCTCAGTTGCAAAGACGCTCAGCGCTTAAGACCCTTAGCACTTAAGACGCCCAGCGCTTAAAAGCTTTGGCCGGGTAGCCGCTGAGGACTGAAGCTTAGGGGCAGCTTGGTGCGGGCTTGCCTTTAAGTTCGTCAATCGGGTCGAGGTCAGGCTGACGCGTGAGGTTATAGGTCAAGTTGGCCGCTGCGCCGTTCATTGAAACCAGGCGTAATGCATTGCCTGAGGTCATCGCGAGTTCGGCACGTACGTTGCCTTGATTGTTGAGCAAGATTACGCGCGGAACAGCCTGCGAAGAGGCGCGCCAGCAACCCTGATCAGTTTGCACGGCACCGCTTTTGCTGGTTTGTTCAAGGTAGGCCGCGCGAGCGCGCCAGCGTCCGTTCGGAGCAAGCGTAATGGTGATCCGCTGAGCCGAACACTTCATTTCGGGGTGAAAGCAGGGCAAGGTGCCGGCAAAGCTTTGTGGTTCTGGAATGAGCATGGCTTGCAGAGTTTCGGTAGGCGCCGCTGCGCTTGCCGCATTGGTATCGGCACCCAAGACTGGGGGCGCGTCAGGTGAAGCGTTGCTGTTGGCGACGGCTGAGGCACCTGTACTGACATTGGTGCCAGCAACCAGCGCCGGATTAGCTGGGGCGGGCTTTGCGGCGGCCACGACAGGGCTTGGGATTGGCGAGGCGACAGAACGGCTTTGAACGCCGGGTTGTTGCAGGCCAATTTGGATTTGATTTGGGGCCCGCAGGGTTTGGTTGTTATAGATGCCTTCGCCTTGCGCAATCGCATCGGTTGTGGTGCTGGCAGGCGGGGGATTGTAGTAGCCGGCCTGCTGCATTTGCGCACAGCCGCCGAGCCCAAACGCTAACAAAAGTACCCAAGAAGACTGAAACTTTAACGTGTGCTGGGCGCAGCGCCCTGTATTTAGAAACATGATCGGAACTTCCTAATTCAAGAGACTTCGAGGATTGTATGCATTCTACGCATTTGGCTTGTTCCCTGCACAGCTTCTTTTACGTCAGATCATATGAGTGAAAGATTGCTGCTGGCCCTGACAGTGGGCTTGCCCGCAGGTGCCCTGAGCGCGGTGGTTTTGCTGGCTTGGGCGCGCAGACTGCGCTGCCGCCTGCTTAAACAATGGGGGGTAGCCGGCCGCTTAGCGTCCAATCTGCCAGCCTGCTCAGTTGCAGCCAAGCGACGCTTAGATCGCCTCTTGGTGGGTGGCCTGTGCCTAAGCCCTGTTCTGGTGCTTCTAAATTGGGGGCTTGGGTGGTTTGCCTTGGCAGCGGCGATATATTGCGCTGGTTTGCAGGTTTTAGCGCGCATCGATGCGCAAACGCATCTGCTACCTGATGCACTGACCCTGCCCCTTTTGTGGGCCGGCTTGTTGTTTCAGTGGTTGGGTGGCTGGATTGCTCTGCATGACGCGGTGGCTGGTGCCGCCGCCGGCTATGCGGTGCTGTGGCTGATATGGGCTGTGTTTCGAGGGTGCACTGGGCGCGATGGGATCGGCTTTGGCGACTTCAAACTGGCGGCCGCAACCGGAGCCTGGCTGGGGATCGAGGCGCTGCCCTGGGCGCTTTTGGTCGCCTCCTGCGTGGCTTGTTTGGTGACATGCGTGGTGGCATGTTCGGGCACCCTTAGCAGCCGTCGCCCGTGCTCTGAATCCTTAGCGTTTGGCCCTTACTTAGCCTTGGGCGGTATCGTCATGCTATTTTGTACGCAAAATAGTCTTTGAGGTGCGTATGCTGAAGTCGACATTTAAATTAGGCCTCACAGGGGGGATTGGTTCAGGCAAAACTCAAGTGGCCAATCTGCTGGCCAGCTGGGGGGCTGCGGTGATCGATACTGACCTGATTGCGCACAGCCTGACGGCCCCGGGTGGGCAGGCGATTGAGCCGATTCGCCAAGTCTTCGGCTCAGCAGTTCTTGAGTCCTCGGGTGCACTGAACCGCGCGCAAATGCGCGAGTTAGTGTTTGCAGACCCTGCGAGACGGGTCGAACTCGAGGGCATTTTGCATCCCTTGATTGCCCAGGCCGCACGCCAAGAGGCTGCCAAAGCCACAGGTCTTTATGTCGTATTCGTGGTGCCGCTTTTGGTTGAATCGGGTCGCTGGCGCCAGCAAATCGACCGTCTGTGCGTGGTGGATTGTGATCAGGCGACTCAGCTTGAACGCGTACAGTCGCGCAGTGGCCTCGCCCCAGAGACCGTTCAGCGCATCCTGAAGGCTCAGGCGACCCGCGAGCAGCGCTTAGCGGTTGCCGACGACGTGATTGATAATTCAAGGTCTGTGTCGTTAGCCGCGCTTGAAAAACAAGTATTGGTGTTGCATCAAGGCTGGTGTAACCTTGCACTCTGAAGCTTAGTGCGTCCACTTAGGTACCAGACGGCAGCTTAACTTTACTTAATGTGACCTCAGCTCAATAACGTGATTATCTTTGAATATCCTTTCAATGAACGTGTACGGACGCTTTTGCGTCTTGAGTCGTTATTTGATCGAATGATATTTTTTGCCGGCTTAAGTGATCCGCGGCACCATCAGGTTGCCTTGACTTCGTTATTTGATTTACTAGACGCGACAGAACGCACTGACATCAAAGGCAGCGTCATACAAGACCTTGAAAGACAGCGCACAGCGCTCAACGGGCTGAAAGATCACCCAGGGGTGAATGCCAAAACCCTTGCCGATATGCTGGCGGAAATTGAAAAAGCAGTCCGCAACTTAAATGCGGGCGGCCGCACGGGTCAGGCGTTGCGTGAAAACGAATGGCTCACGAGTTTGCGGGGTCGGCTTGTGGTGCCCGGCGGTGGCACGCAGGTTGATATGCCTTCGTTTCATGCCTGGCAAAATTCGCCCAATGAGTCTCGCCAGACAGATCTTCAAAGTTGGATCTCAACACTGATGCCAGTGCATATTGGCATCGCAATTGTCCTGCGCCTCTTGCGCGAGTCTGGCGAGGCGGTGCAGGCCGTCGCGCCTCAAGGTGCTTACCAGCAAATGCTGGCGGGTAAAACCTATCAGATGTTACGTGTCTGGGTCGATGAGTCAGCAAAGGTGTTTCCTGAAATCAGTGCCAACAGATACATGGTGTGGATCCGTTACTCGGCGCAGCAGGGCACTCAGCGACCCCAAGCCGTGACAAAAGATGTCGCTTTTAAAATGACCCTTTGCGCCCTTTAGGGCCGCCTGGAACCCCTGAATGTCTGAAAGCTTGTCAACGCGGCCCTTGTTTCGGTCGCCGCTTGTTTGGATCCTTAGCGTATTGCTCTTGGCGCTTGTGGTGTGGTGGCTGATGCCTGGTGTCACCACGACCGAGAAAAAAGGACCACCTGCCGGCTTTACACCCACGGTGCCGGTTAAGACAGAGGTCGCGCGGGTGCAAAACCTGGATCTGTATCTACGTGGGCTTGGTACGGTGACGGCGTTTAATACGGTCACGGTGCGCAGCCGAGTGCAGGGCGAATTGATCCAGGTACTGTTTAAAGAGGGTGAGCAAGTCACCGAAGATCAGCTCCTGGCCAAGATCGACCCGCGTTCGTTTGAGGTGGCGCTTGATCAGGCACTGGGTCAGCAGCAACAAAACGAAGCCCAATACCAAAACGCTAAGCGCGACTTACAGCGTTATCAAACCTTGCGCAAGCAAGACTCGATTGCGCCGCAAATGCTTGATACGCAGTTGGCGTTAGTCAGTAAGTTTGAAGGTCAGCTTAAAAGCGATCAGGCTGCAGTAAACAACGCCCGCTTGCAACTCGATTACACGCGCATCACGGCGCCGATCGCGGGCCGTCTAGGCTTGCGGCGAGTCGATGCGGGCAATTTGATCAACGCCAACGACCCGCTTGGTTTGGTGGTGATCACCCAAACTCAGCCCATTACCGTGTTGTTTACGCTGGCCGAAAACGATTTGCCGGCTGTGCGCGAGCCTTTGGCTGCGGGCAAAACACTTTCGGTCGAGGCCTACGACCGGTCTGATCAGCTTCGCCTTGCGCAGGGCGAGCTCGTGACCATCGACAATCAAATCGACGTGACAACTGGGACCGTCAAGTTAAAGGCGCGCTTTACGAACGCAACCGATGCGTTGTTTCCAAATCAGTTTGTGAATATCCGCATGAAGGTCAGCACCGTAAAAGACGCGCTAACGATACCGGCAGGGGCCTTGCAACAGGGCAATCAGGGTGCTTTTGTGTATGTGATTTTGCCCGATGACACCGCCGCGCTGCGCGCGGTAAAAGTAGGCGCACGCAGCGGCGATCGCGTGGCAATTACTGAAGGCGTAAAAGTTGACGAGCGGGTTGTGCTCGAGGGTACCGACCGCTTGCGCGCGGGCGCGAAAGTCCGAATTATTGGCGCGCCTGCCTCGGGCGCTGCTACGGGTGCCTCAGGTGCCTCAGGTGCCTCAGGCACGCCGGGCGCGGGCCCTGCTGGCGCGGGTCGGGCGGGCACTTCGGCTGCGCCGCCCCGGCCGTGAATTTGTCGCGCGCGTTCATCGTTCGACCAGTGGCCACTACGCTGGCCATGGTGGCGCTGCTTTTGTCTGGGCTGATCGCGTATCGCTGGCTGCCGGTTTCGTCGCTGCCCGAGGTGGATTACCCAACGATTCAAACGACAACCTTTTATCCCGGTGCAAGCCCTGACGTCATCGCTGCGCTGGTGACTTCTCCGCTTGAACGACAATTTGGGCAGATGCCAGGCTTGCGGCAAATGTCTTCAAGTAGCTCGACGGGCTCCTCGACGATTACCCTGCAGTTTGCGTTATCTCTGCCGCTTGTGGTGGCCGAGCAACAGGTGCAGGCTGCGATCAACGCCGCCAGCAATTTGCTGCCGCGCGATTTGCCGGCGCCGCCGATCTATAACAAGGTCAACCCTGCTGACGCTGCCGTGTTGACGCTGGCGATCACTTCGCCCACGGTGCCTCTGCCACTCATCCGCGATCTGGTGGATACACGCATGGCGCAAAAGATTTCGCAAGTGGCTGGGGTTGGGTTGGTAACAGTGGCGGGCGGTCAGCGCCCGTCGTTACGTATTCAGGTCAACCCGCAAGCCTTGGCCGCCTATGGGCTGACGCTCGCCGATGTGCGAACGACCGTTGTCGGCGCAAATGTCAACCAGCCTAAGGGGACATTAGATGGCTCGGTGCGTTCGACCACGATTAACGCCAACGACCAGTTAAAAACGCCGCTTGAATATATGAATTTAGTCGTAGCGTATCGCAACGAAGCACCACTGAGGCTCTCGGATGTCGCGGTCGCGGTCACCGAAGCCGAAGACGCCCGCTTAGCGGCGTGGGCCGATGCCGACCCCGCCATCTTGCTGAACGTGCAGCGCCAGCCGGGTGCGAACGTGATCGAAGTGGTCGATCGTATCCAAAAATTACTTCCACAGCTGCGTGTGGCCTTGCCGGCAAACCTCGACGTTAAGGTGATGTCGGATCGCACGCAAACGATCCGCGAGTCGGTGCATGATGTTCAGGTTGAACTGTTGGTCGCAATTGGCTTGGTGGTTTTGGTGACCTTTGTATTTTTGCGTACGCTGACGGCGACCTTAATCCCTAGCATTGTGGTGCCGCTGTCGCTAGTAGGGACGTTTGGTGTCATGTACTTAATCGGGTTTAGCATCAACAACCTGACGCTGATGGCCTTGACGATCGCGACTGGCTTTGTGGTCGACGACGCCATCGTGATGATTGAAAATATCGCACGCTATCTTGAGCGCGGTGATTCCCCGCTGCAGGCGGCGCTCAAGGGCGCGGCGCAAATCGGCTTTACTTTGGTTTCGCTTACGATCTCGTTGATCGCCGTGTTGATTCCGCTGCTGTTTATGACCGAGGTAGTGGGCCGTCTTTTTAGAGAATTTGCGGTGACACTGGCCGTGGCAATTTTGTTGTCACTCTTGATCTCTTTGACACTGACGCCGATGATGTGCGCGCGACTGTTGCGCGCGGGTAATCCGCAAAGTGGCGGCGCGTTTGCCCGCTATACCAGTCAAAAAATTGAGGCTTTGATCGCAAGCTACGCCCGCTTGTTGCAGGTGGTGTTTAAGCATCAGACGCTCACCTTGTTTGTGGCGCTTGGCACGTTTTTACTGACGGCAGCTTTGTATGTGGCGATCCCGAAGGGATTTTTTCCGGCACAAGATACGGGCCTGTTGCAGATTGTGACGCAAGCCCCGCAAAATCTTGCGTTTGCAGCGATGGCGCAACGCCAGCAAGAAGCTGTAAAAGTTATCTTACAAGATCCCGCCGTCGCGACGGTCGCCTCATTTATCGGGGTCGATGGTGTGAATGAATCCGTGAATACGGGCCGAATGCAGGTGGCGTTACGCCCGCACGACCTGCGCGCCGAACAGGCGTCTGTGGTGATGCGACGCCTACAAGAGCGATTAAGCGTTGTGCCTGGTTTGCAGTTTTATCTGCAACCTGTCCAAGACTTAACGGTTGAAGATCGGGTCAGTCGCACCCAATACCAACTTACTCTCGAGAGCGTAGACCCAGCGCTATTGGCGCAATGGGTGCCTGTGCTCGTTGAACGCTTACGTGCGCAAAAAGTATTGGTCGATGTGACCGATGATATGCAAAACGACGGCCTCAATGTCTTGATAAACATTGATCGCGATGCTGCCGCCCGCGTGGGGGTAACGGCCGCAGCCATCGACGAGGCTTTATACGATGCCTTCGGCCAGCGACAAATTTCAACCATCTTTACGCAGTCAAATCAGTACCGCGTCGTGCTCGAAACGGCGCCTCAGTTTCGTCGCGATCCGTCCGCGTTAGGCTCGATCTACGTTAAGACCGCTGAGGGTAAGCCTATTGCTTTGACGAATTTGGTCAAGGTCAGCGAGGGGCGCACGGCGCTCGTACTCAATCGTCTTGACCAGTTTCCTTCGGTAACGGTGTCGTTTAATCTCGCACCCGGGGCTTCGCTGTCAGCAGCGGTGAAGACGGTGACCCAAGCCCGGCGCGATATCGGAATGCCCCTTGGCATTCAGGCCGAATTTCAAGGTGCGGCGCGCGCCTTTGAGGCGTCACTTTCGAGCACGCTCTTTTTAATTTTGGCCGCGATCATTACGATGTACATTGTGCTGGGCATTTTGTACGAAAGCTTCATCCACCCGATCACCATTCTCTCGACCTTGCCCTCGGCTGCGATCGGTGCTTTGCTGGCACTCACGCTCACCGGTCGTGACCTAGATATGATCGGTATCATCGGCATCATTTTATTGATCGGCATCGTGAAAAAAAATGCAATCATGATGATTGACTTTGCTCTTGAGGCTGAGCGCAAACACAAAATGCCCGCGCGTCAGGCGATTGAACAGGCTGCCCTATTGCGATTCAGACCGATTTTGATGACCACGCTGGCGGCTTTGTTTGGTGCGGTCCCGTTAATGCTGTCAAGCGGTACCGGCGCCGAGTTGCGCCAGCCTCTTGGTTTGGTGATGGTGGGCGGCTTATTGGTCAGTCAAGTGTTGACGTTGTTTACGACGCCGGTGATTTATTTGTTTTTTGACCGACTGTTAAGCAAGTGGCGAGGCGGTGTCAGCAGTCAGGATCACCCCACATGAGTTTATCTGGCCCGTTTATTGTCCGCCCGGTGGCAACGGTTTTACTGTGGCTAGGCGTTGTGTTGGCGGGTTGGCTTGCGCATAGTTTGCTGCCGATTGCGCCGTTACCTCAAATCGAGTTTCCGGTGATTGGCGTGCGTGCGCAGATGCCGGGCGCAAGCCCCGAAGTCATGGCGGCCACTGTTGCGACGCCGCTTGAGCGCTCGCTTGGCACGATTGCCGGCGTGTCTGAAATGACCTCGCGAAGCACCACAGGTCAAACGCGGATCACGCTGCAGTTTGATTTGAGCCGCGACATTAATAGCGCGGCCACTGACGTGCAGGGTGCGATCAACGCGGCACGCGCGCTGATGCCTAGTGGTTTGCGCAGCAACCCGTCTTACAATAAAGCCAATCCCGCCTCAGCGCCGATTATGACGCTCGCGCTCACATCTGATTCGTTATCACAGGGGCAGTTGTATGACATTGCCTCAACGATTGTGCAGCAAAAGCTTTCGCAAGTCGAGGGCGTGGGCGAGGTGCAAATTGGCGGCAGTTCGTTGCCGGCGGTACGCATTGATATCAACCCAGATGCGTTAACGCAGGCGGGTGTATCGCTCGAGGCCGTGCGTCTGGCGATCGCCTCGGCTAACTCAACCCGCCCCAAAGGCCTGCTCGAAAACGAACACGATCGCTGGCAAATTACGGCTAACGATCAACTCTGGAAGGCCGAGCAGTATCGCCCACTCATCGTTGCCTGGCGTAATGGTGCGCCACTGCGATTGTCTGACGTGGCACAAGTGGAAGACGCGGTTGAAGACGCGTTCAACATTGGATACTTTAATACTAAGCAGGCGATTTTGGTATTGGTGCGCAGTCAAGCCAAGGCCAATATTATTCAGACCGTGGATCAGATTCGCGCAGACCTGCCTGTGCTGCGCGCGATGTTACCAGCCGATGTGACGGTTTCGGTCGCACAAGATCGAACGCCAAGCATCCGCGCGTCTGTGTACGAAGCTGAAAAAACATTACTGATCGCCATTGGGCTGGTCATGATGGTGGTGTTGGTATTTTTGCGTAACTGGCGTGCGGCCGTGATTCCGACAGTTGCCGTGCCAGTGTCCTTGATTGGCACCTTTGGCGTGATGTATTTGTGCGACTATTCGTTAAATACGATGTCGTTGATGGCGCTGATTGTCGCGACCGGCTTTGTGGTCGATGACGCGATCGTTGTGGTTGAAAATATTATGCGTCATATTGAACGTGGCGAGTCGGTGCAACGTGCCGCCTTTCGTGGAACCCGCGAGGTCGGCTTTACTGTGTTGTCGATGAGTATTTCTCTGATCGCGGTGTTTATTCCCATTCTGCTGATGGGGGGCTTGCCGGGGCGCTTATTCCGTGAATTCGCGGTCACACTTTCGGCGGCGATACTAATCTCAATGTTGGTTTCGCTTACGCTGACGCCCATGATGGCCGCGCACTTGTTGCGTCGCCCGCGTGCAGCGAACGCAGCGGCTGACGCGCCTGCGACCGCTGCAGTGGGTGGCTTTCTTGGTGCGCTCGGACGTCACGTGAGTCGGGGGCTAACGTTCTTTGCGCGGGGCGTTCAGGCCGGCGTTGAGCTAACCGTCAAGGGGTATGGAAGCTCTTTGTACTGGGCGCTGCGCCATGGCCGTTTGATGATGTTGTTATTGGCAGCAACGGTCGGGTTGAATTTTTATTTGTACAGCATCGTGCCAAAGGGATTTTTCCCGCAACAAGATACTGGCATGATGTTAGGTTTTTTTTCGACCGATGATGGCACCTCGTTTGAATCGATGAAGCCAAAGCTTGATCGCTTCAGACAGGTGTTGTTGCGCGATCCTGCGATTAATACGGTGACAGCGTACGCGAGCGGAAGAGGTGGCAGCAACAGTAGTTTTTTGGCCGTTCAACTTAAGCCTTTCGCTGAAAGAAAACTCTCTGTCAGAGAAGTGATTGCGCGGTTGCGCCCGCAACTGTCAGGCATCCCCGGCGCACGTTTGTTTTTAGTGGCGCAACAAGATATTAGGATCGGCGGACGTCAAAGTAGTTCTGCCTTTCAGTACACGCTCATGGCCAGCGATCTTGAAGATCTTAAAGAGTGGATGCCTCGGGTGCAGAAGGCTCTTGCTGAGTTGCCCGAGTTAATTGATGTCGATACCGATGTTGAGGATCGTGGACGGCAGGTGACCTTGAGCATTGATCGCGATGCGGCACAGCGACTAGGTGTGCCGATGGCGAGTATTTCGAATGTGCTGAACAATTCGTTTAGTCAACGTCAGGTGTCGATTATGTACGGCGAACGCAATCAGTACCGAGTGGTGATGAATGTGGCGCCGCGCTACGCACAAGACCCTGAGTCGTTACGCGACGTCTATGTGCTCAGCCAAACGGGTCAGCGCGTGCCCTTGATGGCAGTCGCCAAATTCGAAATCAATAATGCGCCGCTTAGCGTCAGGCATCAGGGCTTGTCAGCAGCCGATACGATTTCGTTTGATGTCGCGCCCGGCGTATCGCTTGGGCAAGCCAATGCTGCAATCGATCAGGCGATTGCTGGGATCAATTTGCCAAGCGAAAAAATTCAGGCTGGCTTTCAGGGCACGGCTAAGGCTTTGCAAAGCGCCCTCGCTAATCAACCGTGGTTGATTTTGGGAGCGTTAGTTACCATGTATATTGTGTTGGGTATTTTGTACGAGAGTACGATTCATCCCATCACAATTTTATCGACCTTGCCCTCAGCAGGCGTAGGCGCGTTATTGGCGCTTTTGTTGCTCAAAACTGAGTTCACGCTGATTGCGTTAATTGGTGTTTTTTTGTTGATCGGTATCGTCAAAAAGAACGCGATCATGATGGTGGATTTTGCGCTTGAGGCGCAGCGTAAACTAGGGCTGTCGGCGGCGCAGGCGATACACCAAGCCTGTATGACGCGCTTTAGACCGATTTTAATGACGACCTGTGCGGCAATTTTTGGTGCCATGCCTTTAGTGTTCGCTTCTGGGGCAGGTGTTGAAATGCGCCAGCCGCTTGGCATCACAATTTTAGGTGGCTTGCTTGTTAGCCAGTTACTGACGCTGTATACGACGCCCGTGGTTTACTTGTACCTTGATCGGTTGCGGGTATGGTTAGCGAGCAGACCTTGGTCTGGTTCAAAACCGGTCGTGTTGCCTACTGGTACTCAAACATGATGACTTGTTTTCGTTCTGCTCAACTGTGGTGTGTTCGCCTGGCGCGTGCTGCGGCAGGTCTAGGTTGCGCAAGCCTCCTGAGCGCCTGTATGGTCGGGCCCGGCTATGTGCGTCCGGCGATTGAGGTCGGCGTACAGTTTAAAGAGACCCCTGGCTGGAAGCTTGCCCAGCCGCAGCTTGCCGCCGCGCCGCGCACCGACTGGTGGCTGATGTACGAAGACGCAACGCTGAATCAATTGATGCAACAACTCAATGTTGCCAACCAAAACATCGCGCAAGCAGAGGCGCGGTTTCGTCAGGCCGTCGCACTCACGCAGGGTGCGCGTGCGCCATTGTTACCAACGCTGTCAGCCACGGGTGGCGCTACGCGGGCCGGCGGTTCGGCCACGGGTCCCAGTGGGGTGGTGAACAGTACGTCGATCAGCACCTACAGCGCTAATGCGCTTGCCGTCTGGCAGCTCGACATTTGGGGCAGCGTGCGCCGAAACATCGAATCAACCGACGCGACTGAACTCGCGCTTGCGGCGGACGTCTCGGGTGCGAGGTTGACGGCACAAACTGCGATGGCGTTAAGCTATTTGCAGGTGCGCGTCTTAGACGAACAAAGGCGCTTGCTCGCAGCAACTGTTCAGGCGTACGAGCGCGCCTGGAAGCTGACGCAAAATCGTTATCAGGCGGGTATTTCGGGGCAGTCGGATGTGGCGGTGGCGCGCACGCAGTTCGAAAGCACCCGCGCACAGTTAATTGATCTGGAGCAACAGCGCGCGATTTCTGAAAATGCAGTGGCTGTTTTGCTAGGTCGCGCGCCCTCGACGTTTTCGATTGCTGCTCAAGCGGTGCCGCTGATACCACCTCAGGTGCCGGTCGGTTTGCCCTCAGAGCTGCTCGAGCGGCGCCCCGATGTGGCAGGGGCCGAGCGGCGCACGGCCTCAGCCAATGCGTTAATCGGCGTTGCCACGGCGGCTTGGTTTCCGAGTTTGACGTTGAACGCGAATACGGGTTTTCGCGGCAACGATTTTACGCAGTGGTTTAGCGCACCCGCGCAGTTTTGGTCACTCGGACCGCAGCTGGCGGCGTTGATTTTTGATGGTGGTGCGCGTCAGGCGCAAATCGCTCAGGCGCGCGCACAGTTTGATGTGCAAACCGCGATCTACCGGCAAACGGTATTGACGGCCTTGCAAGAGGTTGAAAATGCCATGGTGCAATTGCGAGTCTTTGAACAAGAAGAAGTGGTGCAACGGCTTGCGGTCGAGTCGGCGAGGTTGTCTCTCAGGCTGGCTCGCAACCAATATGATCAAGGCTTGATCGATTACTTAAGCGTCGCAGTGCTTGAAACGACCGCGCTGAATAATGAGCGTACCTACATTACTCTGGTGGGTAATCGGTTTGGCGCAAGTTTGCGTTTAATTTCGGCCTTGGGCGGCGGCTGGTCGGCGCAAGATCTTAAACGCTTAGACGACTCAGGCAACCCAACTGCGAATCCCAGCGAAACCGTGCCCACCAACTGCCTGCGCTTGGGCAAGGGTTGCGACTGATTGTCCGCCTACGGCATAGACGGGCAGACCTGCCTGCGCGTTGAGTTCGGCAAAGCCGACCCAACCCAAGCCTAGTGCGTGTGGGTGCGAGGGGGTTGGCAAGACGGGTCCCACGACGGCAAAATCCGCCTCTAGCAGGCGAGCTTGGGTAAGCTCTGCGTGGTTGTGGGCAGAGACTCCGACCAGTGAACTTTGAGCCAGAGCCGGGCGAGCCGTTAAGTTTGCGGCATCGCTCGCACGTAAATGCACACCGTCGGCCTGTGCCCACCAGTGTGCAGGGTGGACGCTATTGACCACCACGCGCGCGCCTGCTGCGCGACAGCGTGCCAACACGACCAGCAAGGCCTCGTGCAGATCGTTGGCGTGCGCGCCGCCGGGCCAACCGGGTTCGCGCCATTGCAGCAAGCGCAAGCCTTTGTCTAAGCCTTGATCCAGGCGTTGTAAAAACGCGCTTAAGTGCTCTGACGCGCCGACCGATGAAATTGCATACACCTCAGGCAACTGCAACCAGCGCAAAGGCGGATAGGTAGCCGGCAGCAGTTGTGCGACCTCGTGCGCCTTTTGCAAAGTCACCCAGCGTAGCGCTTGCCCTTCTAGGCCTTTGGGCTCGCCTCGCCAGTCTGTGACGCGGCAAAAGGCAAGGCGCACGGTCGTGGTGGGATATTTGTGGACATAAGTGACCCAAGGGGTTGCCGCTGTGACTTGTATGCCCAGTTCTTCGTGCAACTCGCGCGTGAGCGCTTGCAAGACTGTTTCGCCCGGTTCGAGTTTGCCACCCGGGAGCTCCCACCAGCCCGGCCAGGGTTTGTCTGCGGGCCGATTACCCAGTAACACGGTGCCGTCGGCGCGCAGCAACACGCCTACTGCGACGTCGATGATTTTGTCAGGCATAGCGCGCAGACCAGTCGCGCGCAAAGTGCCAGGCCACTCGGCCAGAACGCGAGCCGCGTTCAAGCGCCCATTGCAAAGCTTCGGTGCGTGCCTCAGTGATGCTGGATTCTGAGCAGCCCAGCGTGCGCAACCAGTGCGACACAATGTCAAGATAATCGTCTTGCTTAAAAGGATAGAAAGACAGCCATAGGCCAAAGCGTTCAGACAAAGAGATTTTCTCTTCGACGGTTTCGCCGGGATGGACTTCGCCGTCGGCCTGATGCTTAGCCTGTAGGTTTTCGCTCATGTATTCAGGCATCAGATGACGACGGTTTGACGTGGCGTAAATCAGTACGTTTGTACCGGCCGAGGCGGCCGAACCATCGAGCACCGACTTTAGGGCCTTATAGCCGGATTCGCCTTCTTCAAACGATAAGTCATCACAAAACACGATAAATTTTTCGGGGCGATCGGCGACCAGATCAACGATATCAGCCAAGTCGGCCAAGTCGCTTTTATCGACTTCGATTAAACGCAGACCCTGCGAGCCATAACTTGTCAGCATGGCTTTAACCAGCGAGCTTTTGCCGGTGCCTCGGGCGCCTGTCATTAGCACGTTGTTGGCGGGTTTGCCTTCAATAAAATGACGGGTATTGCGAGCGATAATATTTTTTTGACGTTCAATATGTTGCAGGTCAGCCGCATTGACCAGCGACACGTGAGCGATCGCATCCAGCCAGCCATGTGAGGCGCCACGCTTGCGCCAACGAAACGCCAGCGCCTTCCAGTCGGTTGCTGGCGGGGTGGGTGGCAGCCAGGCTTCAAGTTGCGCTAAAACACGCAAAGCGCGTGCGAGTAGTTCGGCGCTTGCCGCGCCGTCTGTCGAGGTTGAGTGGCTCATTAGGATCTGTAATCTGCGTTGATGCTGACGTATTCGTGCGAGAAGTCGCAGGTATAAACGGTTTGTGTGATGGTGCCCCGACCAAGCGCGATGCGCACGAGGATTTCGGGCTCTTTCATGACGCGCTGGCCGTCTGCCTCTTGGTAGTCAGGATTGCGTTCGCCTTTGTCGGCAACCAACACGTCGCCTAGCCAGAGTTTGACGCCCCGCACATCTAAATCCAAAATGCCGGCATAGCCAATCGCGGCCAGAATACGCCCCAGGTTTGGATCGCTGGCAAAGAAAGCCGTTTTGACTAAAGGTGAGTGCGCGACCGCATAGGCAACTAACAAGGCCTCGTCGACGGTTTTGGCTTGTTCAACTTGAATGGTCATAAATTTAGTGGCGCCTTCGGCGTCGCGCACGATTTTTTGGGCGAGGTCAAGTGCAGCAACAGCTAGGGCAGCCTTGAGGGCTGCATAGTGCGGATGCGCCGCGCTGTCGATCAACAGGCCACTTTTGCCGGTGGCCATGACAATAAAAGAATCATTGGTCGAGGTGTCGCCATCGACGGTGATGCGGTTAAACGACAGCTCGGCGAGTTCACGCGACAGTTGTGTCATCAGCGGTTGGGCAAGGCCCGCGTCGGTCGCCAGATAGCTCAGCATGGTGGCCATGTTGGGCCGTATCATTCCGGCGCCTTTGCTAATGCCTGTGATGGTAATTGTTTTGCCACCCAGGCTCAGGCGCTGCGAGTAAATTTTTGGCAGCGTGTCGGTCGTCATGATGCCGTGCGCCGCCGACACCCAGTTGTTGGTCTTTAAATCTTTCAGCGCGCCCGGGAGTCCGGCTTTGAGGCGGTCTACGGGCAAGGGTTCAAGAATGACGCCGGTTGAAAAGGGCAAAATCTGAGCGCTGTCCAAGTCGAGTAAGGCCGCAAGCGCCTCACAGGTTTGCTGCGCGGCTTTTAAGCCAGGCTCGCCGGTGCCTGCGTTCGCGTTACCCGTGTTGATAACCAACGCGCGAATGCCCAGAGCGCTTTTTAAATGTGCTTGACAGACCAGCACAGGCGCGGCGCAGAAACGATTGCGGGTGAATACGCCCCCGACGCTGGTGCCTTCGCTTAAGTGAAACACAGTGAGATCACGTCGGTCGGCTTTGCGAATGCCGGCCTGCGTGACGCCGATTTCGATACCGGCTACAGGGTAAACAGCGTCTTCAGACGGAATATGCAGATTAACGGCCATGGCGTGTGTGGGTTAAAAAGTAAAAGATGCGTGATTATCGCTTTTTTTGGGCCCAGGCAGGGGCAACAGGCCGCTGCGCGAGGTTGCGGTCAGGTCGGTGCTTAGGCGTCGGTACCCGACGCACCGTTCAAGCCCGCCAAGCGCAACAAGGCGTGCACCAACGGGCTCTCCGGTTGGTTTAAGTGCAGCACTAAGTCAAAGTGATTCGTGCCCGGCATGGCAAGGTATTCGCCTGCAAACCCTTTTGCCCGCCAAGCGGCTAAAAAATCTCGTGTTTGCTGCTTGAAAGCGGCGGTTTCGTTGCTGCCATAGCTCATCAAGAGCGGCGTTCCGCTGTCGGGTAGCGCAAACAGAGGGCTATTGCGCCGCGCTTGGTCTGGGCTCAGGTGCATCCAGTCGTTGATGTGGGTGTGCACCAAAGGGGTTAGGTCGAACAGGCCACTCAGCAAGATGGCAGCTTTGAGGCCTTGGGCGTCAAAACCATATTGTTCTTGCCAGCCACGGGCCAAGATCATTGCTGCAAGATGCCCGCCGGCCGAGCTGCCGGCAACAATCAGTTTTTGACCGTCGCCGTGGATTTGCGCGCTGTGGCGTTGTATCCAAGTGACTGCCCGGCGCGTTTGATCCACGATGCGGCTCAGGCTGGCCCCCGGGGCCAGCGAGTAATTGACAGCGACCACCGTCATGCCCGCAGCGCACAGAGCAGGAGCCATAAAGCTTGAGTCGTCTTTAGAGAGCAGCCTCCAGTAGCCGCCGTGCAGGTAGATCAAGACGGGCGCCTGCGCCTGACCCTTCGCAAAAAAAATATCCAGAGTTTCGTCGGGGTGCTCACCGTAAGGCACATTGAGTGCGCAGGGCAGGGTCGCCCGCGCCGTGGCACTGAGCTCAGCATAGTCGCGCAACATCGGTGCAATGTCAGGCACAGTCGCCCGGGCGTTGTATTGCAGGTCTAACTCGGCCCGCTCGGCCGCAGAGGGGGGTGAGGCATTTGAAAGAGGCATTTGGCATTGGGCCTATAACGAGTGGTGCCTATAAAGAAAGGTGCCCTTAACGAAAGGTGTCTTTGACGCGAGATTCCCGCCGATGATTCGTACCAGGCACAATAAAGAGGTCTATTTTGACCGTAAAACCCGCAGGTGGCAAAACAGTAGCAACCTGCTACTATTTAATACTATTTGTCAGTCTGCCCAGGAGGCTTCTCATGCGTCTGTTTAAACACCTATTAGCAGCGGCGTTATTGCTGCCAGCGATCGTGCTTGCGCAAACCCCCATTAAGGTCGGAATCGCCAATGATTTGTCGGGCCCGTTTGCCGCGTTAGGCGCCGAGGCGCGCGACGGCTTTAATCTTGCGATTAAGCAACTCGGGGGCAAGCTTGGCGGTCAACCGGCCGAGTTTATTCAGACCGATATGGGCGGCAACCCTGACCAGGCGCGGCAGTTGGTCACCCGCTATCTTCAGCGCGACAAAATTGATTTTTTTACAGGCCCGATCGGTTCAAACGTCGCGTTAGCCGTTGGCCCAGCGGTCTTTGCTGCCAAAGTGCCCTACCTGTCAAATAATCCGGGCCCTAGCCAGTTTGCGGGCGCTCAGTGCAACGAGTATTGGTTTGGCGTGTCTTATCAGAATGACGCTTTTCACGAGGCGGCAGGCAAAGTCGCGGCTGACAGTGGCTTTAAAAAAATGGTCATCCTGGCGCCTGATTATCCGGCTGGCAAAGATGCCCTGAATGGGTTTAAGCGTGGTTACAAACTTGCGCCAAATCAAGAGGTATACACCAAGCTCGGTCAAATCGACTATGCCGCCGAACTCGCGCAAATTCGCGATACCAAGCCCGACGCGATCTACATCTTTTTGCCGGGTGGCATGGGGATTAACTTTATTAAGCAATTTGTGTCTGCCGGCTTAAACCAAAGCATCAAGCTTGTGGGCCCAGGGTTTTCGGCCGATGAAGATGTGATTCAGGCGGTGGGCGAGCCCATGATTGGTATGCTCAACACCGCGCAGTGGGCGCACGACTTAGACAACGCTCAGAACAAACAATTTGTCCAAGCGTTTCGTAAAGAGTACCCCAACCGCAATCCTACCGTGTATGCCGCGCAGGCTTACGACACAATCATGTCGATTGACGCAGCGGTTAAAGCTGTCGGTGGCAAAGTGGCTGATCGTGCTGCGGTGATCGCCGCGCTGAAAAAGGCCGACTTTTCGTCGGTGCGTGGCGTATTTAAGTATGGCGTGAATAATTTTCCGATTCAGGCTTTGTATGTTCGCGTGGTCGAGAAAGGTGCCGATGGTCGTTTGACCAACAAGCTAGTGGGTAAAGTGTTTGACTCGTATCAAGACGTCTACGTGGGCGAATGCAAGAAGTAAGTCGCGCGGCTCAGCAAGCGGTGCTTCGGTGAGCGGCACGCTGATTGCTGAGCAACTGCTAAACGGGCTGCAGTTTGGCTTGATGCTGTTTTTGATTGCAGCGGGCCTGACGCTGGTCTTTGGTATTTTAGATATATTGAACGTGGCGCATGGCTCGCTTTATATGGCGGGGGCCTATGTGGCTGCGCAAACGATGCAAGTGACGGGGTCGTTTGTGGCCGCGGTGCTCACGGCTGCGGTTGTGACCGGACTGGTAGGCCTTGTGCTTGAACGGGTGCTAGTGCGCAGACTCGTCACGCGCGATCATCTGGCGCAAGTGCTTGGTACTTTTGCGGTCATTTTGATCGCTAATGACGTGGTCAAAATGCTCTGGGGCCCGGCCCCGCTCATGATGAATATGCCGGCAGGTTTGGCTGGCCCCGTGCAACTGTTCCCCGACCTGCTCTACCCTGCCTATCGTTTACTGATCATTGCAGTCGGGCTGGCTGTTGCGCTTGGCCTCTATTTGTTCGTGACCCGCACGCGTGCGGGTGTCCTGGTGCGCGCGGGTGCCTCGAACCGCCAGATGGCAACCTTGATGGGCGTACGTGTGCCGCTTTTATTTTTAGGGGTGTTCGTCTTAGGCGCGGTCTTGGCGGCTTTGGCGGGGGCACTGCTGGGGCCGTTAACGGCCATTCAGGCGGGCATGGGCGAGCAAATTTTGATCTTAGTTTTAGTGTGTATCGTCATTGGCGGCATTGGTTCGATACGAGGCGCGTTTGTCGCGGCCTTGCTGGTCGGTTTTGTCGATACGGCTGGCAGAGCCTTCTTACCGACGCTATTGAAAATGTTTTTTTCACCCGCGGTGGCCTCAAGCGTAGGCCCAACGCTGGCTGCGATCGCGATTTATCTGTTGATGGCGATCGTCTTGGTATTTAGACCGGCGGGTCTGTTTCCGGCGCGTGGCTAATGACAGAACCTTTAAACGACTCGCGCAGGTTGCTGTCTGGGTTGCCTCTTTTGTGTCTGGTTTTGCTTGTGCTATTTCCTATGTTTGCCCCGGCGCTAGATCTTGAATTTTACGTATCGTTTGTACGACGCGTGTTGATTTATGCTCTTGCCGCCAGCAGTTTGAATTTCATTTTGGGCTATGGCGGGATGGTTGCCCTGGGTCATGCGGCTTTTTTTGGCGCGGGTGCTTATGTGGTGGCGATTTTGTCGGCGCAGGGCGTGAGCTCAGCGCTGCTTGCCTGGCCCGCAGCTGTCTTAGTGGCGGGCACGTTGGCGTTATTGATCGGCGCAATCTCGCTGCGTACGCGTGGCGTGTACTTCATTATGATCACGCTTGCCTTTGCGCAAATGGTCTTTTATATTTTTATTTCCTTGCGTCAATACGGTGGAGAAGACGGCATCAATCTGTCCGCTCCCTCAACGCTACCTGGTTTGAGTTTGGCCAACGATACTCAGTTTTATTATTTGGTCTTGGGCCTTGTCGCCGCTTGCTTATGGCTTATGCATTGCATGACGAAGGCCCGCTTTGGTCAGGCCTTACAAGGCATCCGCGAGAACGAAACGCGCATGCACGCGCTGGGATATCCGGTGCTGCGTATTAAGTTGGTGGCCTTTGTGTTTGCGGGGGCGTTGGCGGGTCTGGCAGGTGCTTTGCTGGCCAACCATAACTTGTTTGTGTCTCCGAGTTTGATGCATTGGACGGCGTCGGCCAACTTCATCATCATGGTGATTGTGGGCGGTATCGGCCTGCGATTTGGCGGCGTGATGGGCGCCGCGGTCATGCTTGTGCTTGAAGAGTTTTTGCGACTGTATACCGACTATTGGCATTTGCCGCTCGGTGTTTTGTTGTTGGTGATTGTCTTGTTTGCGCCCCGCGGGCTGGCGGGCGTTTTCTCTGGGCAAACCTCAACAGACAAGGCACGGACACCGAGCGAGGCCACAGGATGACGTCGTCTGAGCGGGTTCCGGCGCTGATGGCAAAAGAACTCTCTAAGCGCTATGGCGCCCTGCAGGCTTGCGATCAGGTGTCGTTAACCGTACAACCGGGCGAAATTCATGCGTTGATTGGCCCGAACGGCGCGGGTAAATCTACCCTGATTAATGTCTTGTCGGGTGCGGTGCGCGCCGATAGCGGAAGCCTGTCGATTAATGGACGCACGGTCACTCGAGCATCCTTGCAGCAACGCGTGGCGGCGGGTCTATCTCGCTCTTATCAAGTGACGAATATTTTCCAAACGAGCTCGGTATTTGAAAATTTGCTTTTGGCGGTGCAAGCTCGTCAGGGGGGGCATTTTAGTTTTCTGCGCGCACGTACACGCGACCGCGCTTTGCGCGAAGCCGCACAAGCGCTGGCGCAAGAGTGCTCAATCGAAGCTTCACTTTGGGCGTTGCCCGCAGGCACGTTACCTCATGGCGAGCAACGCAAGCTTGAATTTGCCCTAGCCTGGGCGGCAGGCCCTTCGGTACTGCTTTTGGATGAGCCGATGGCGGGCATGGGGCCAGATGAGACCTTGCGCTTGATTGAATTGATTGAGTCGTTGCGCGGCCGCGCGGCGATGCTTCTGGTCGAGCACGACATGCAAGCGGTCTTTCGCTTGGCTGATCGAATTTCAGTCTTGGTCTCTGGCCGGATAATCGCCACGGGCACGCCTCTTGAGATTCGTGAAAACAAGACCGTCAGGCAAGCCTATTTGGGTGATGAGGGTGCCGAATGCTAAGCATCAAAAACATTCAAAGCGGCTATGGCTTGAGTCAGGTACTTTTTGATGTCTCGCTAGAAATTGCCGCCGGTGAAGTGGTGGCGCTGTTAGGTCGCAACGGCATGGGAAAATCCACCTTGGTGCGCACCCTGTTTGGGCAAGTGCCGCTAAGAGCGGGCTCGCTACAGGTCGATGGGCAAGAGATCAGCGCCTGGTCAACCGATCGTATTGCGCGCCTGGGGTTGGCGATTGTGCCCGAGGGGCGCCAGTGCTTTCCGAATTTGACGGTGCGTGAGCACCTGACGGCTTTTGCCGCGCAACGTAACGCGGTTGGCGTGCGGCAATGGGATGCCGAGCGCGTGTTCGAGATGTTTCCGCGTTTGCGCGAGCGAGCGGGCAATATGGGCAATCAGTTGTCGGGCGGCGAGCAGCAGATGCTGGCGATTGGCCGCGCCTTGGTGACTAACCCTCGCTTGTTGGTGCTTGATGAAGCGACCGAGGGCTTGGCTCCTTTGGTACGCGAAGAAATCTGGCGGTGCCTGGCGCGTTTACGCCAAGAAGGCCAAACGATTCTGGTGATTGATAAGTATCTTGAACGTTTACTTAAACTTGCCGATCGCCACGTGATTCTTGAGCGAGGTCGGGTGGTCTGGCAAGGCAACTCCGCCGAGCTAAACGCCGACCGTGCCGTCTGGGCACGTTACCTTGGGGTGTAAGCGTTTGGGGGTGTGCCGGTCGGCAGCTCTCTTCACGCGAGTTTGGCAAACACCCGCTGCGCTGCTGCGACCGTGTCCGCAATCACCTCATCGGTATGCGTGGCCGAAACGAAGCCCGCTTCGTAAGCCGAGGGCGCGAAGTACACGCCTTCGTCAAGCATGGCGTGAAAAAAAACTTTAAACATTTCGATATTGCTGGCAGAAATTTCTGCGAGCGTAGTCGGTACAGTGTTTGAAAAATAGATGCCAAACATACCGCCGACTGCATCTGCACAAAAGGGGATACCGTGCATGCGTGCCGCGGCGGTCAAGCCCTCGGTCAGTGCGTGCGTACGGGCGCCAAGGCCCTCATAGAAGCCAGGTTTGGCCAATAGCTTAAGTGTTGTGATACCAGCCGCTACGGCGACAGGGTTGCCCGACAAGGTGCCGGCTTGATACACCCCCCCCAGAGGAGCGATGTTTTTCATGATCTCGGCGCTCGCGCCGAAGGCGCCAATTGGCATACCCCCACCAATGACCTTGGCCAGAGTTGTGATGTCAGGCGTGACGCCAGTCAAGCCTTGTACCCCTTGCGGGCCCACGCGAAAGCCTGTCATCACTTCATCAAAAATTAGTAGCGCACCGTGCGCGGTACATTCACTGCGCAGCGTTTCAAGAAACCCCGCGATCGGTTTGATCAGATTCATATTGCCAGCGATCGGTTCGACAATGATGCAGGCAATGTCTTTGCCGTGGGCGGCGAACGCAGCTTTCACGCCGGCGCTATCGTTGTAATCGAGCACGAGGGTGTGCGCGACAAATTCGGGTGGTACGCCAGCCGACGTTGGGTGTCCAAAAGTGAGTAGTCCAGAACCCGCTTTGACCAGCAAACTGTCGGCGTGACCGTGATAACAACCTTCGAATTTGATGATCTTGTTGCGGCCTGTTGCGCCACGTGCCAGGCGAATTGCCGTCATGGTGGCTTCGGTACCTGAGCTGACCAGACGCACCTGTTCGAATGAAGGCAGTCGTGCAATCAGCATTTCGGCGATTTCAATTTCAGCCTCGGTCGGCGCGCCAAACGACAGGCCATGCACAGCGGCCTCTTGCACGGCCTTGACGACTTCGGGGTGAGCGTGACCCAAGATGGCGGGGCCCCAAGAGCCGATGTAATCAATGTAACGTTTGTCGTCAGCATCCCAAAAATAAGGGCCGAGGGCGCGCGCCACAAAACGCGGCGTGCCACCCACCGAGCGAAACGCGCGTACAGGTGAGTTCACGCCACCCGGGATGCTACGGCAGGCGCGTTCAAAGAGTTCAACGTTGCGAGACATGAGAAAAGATCCGCTTAAAGAAGTGAAGAAAAAGGTTCGGACAGTTCGCGCGCCGCGGCTTCGATGTCGGGGGCCATAAACAAACTGCCGATGACAGCGATCGAGTCGGCGCCGGCTTGCGCTAAGGTATGCGCGTGTTGCGGGCCGATACCGCCTATTGCGACGACAGCCGGGCGCGGAGCGGCATAGCGCTCGCACAATAAACGCCCGTCGCGCAAAACCGTCAGTGTTGCGGGCGGTGCCAGAGGCTTGGTCTGCGACGAATACATCGCGCCGAACGCCACATAAGCGACATCGTATTGCAGCAATTGTTGCGCGAGCTGCGGGCTGGCGTAACACGAGACGCCTAACAACATGACGGGGCCAATCTCAGCGCGCACCCGCTCGGGTGAGTCGTCGTGCTGCCCCAGGTGAACGCCATCCGTACGCAACTCAAGGGCCAGACGCCAGTCATCATTGATAAAAAACGTGACGCCTAGTTCGCGACACAGTGTGGCTAGGCCCTGCGCTAATTCTTTGCGCAGGCCGCGATCAGTCGATTTGTGCCGAAACTGCAGCGCACGCATACCGCCCCGCGCCGCCGCACGTACCGCGGCTTCAAGTTTGCTGGCGTCGTTCCATTCGGGTGTGACGCCATAGAGCCCTGGGGTGAATCGGAGCGCTCGGGGAGGGACGTGTTTTTCAGTCATTGGTCAAGCTCCCATAACCAGGCGACGGGCAATTTTGTTGCCCATGCCGGGTTGAAAAGATTGCGACAGCGCACGTATTGCGTGCGAACAGGCTTGCTGCGCTGCATCGGGCACTTCAAGGCCTTGCGCCAATAGGCTCGCCAGAGCGGCTGCAATCAGGCCGCCAGAGTCTCGCAAGCGCTCGGGTGGGGCAACCCAGGGCCATGAAATGGTTTCATTTTTTGGACCCACCAAAATATTGACCTGGTGCCCGGGGCGCTGCTGATTGCCGATCACCAACACCCAGTTTGCACCCAGGGCGCGTAAGGCCTGTGGCTCGGCAGACTGCCCCGAGGCCTCGAGCACATCCTCGTTGACCCACTGCGCCAGACGTTTGCCATCAACCACTACCACGTGCGCCTGGGGCACTAAGAGCTCGACCACAGCCTGAATCAGGTCCTGAACATCGTCTTCGTCTTCGGAGGGTTCTTCAGTATCGATCTCTTGTTGGCCCAGATGCAGTACGAGTGGCACTTGGCTGTAGTCGGCAGCGATCTGCGCCACGGCGCTGGCAGACTCGATGGAGGATAATTGCCCAACTTTGATCGCCAGCACGGGAATATCTTCAAGCAAGCAACGCGCCTGATCATCGATTTGCTCGGGCGGACAGGGCAAAACCGTCTCGGTCTGGGCACTGTCTTGAATCGTGATGGCGGTGAGGGTGCTTAAGGCATGGCCACCGAGCGCAGCACAGGTGATCGCATCGGCGGGCAGCCCGTCAGAGCCGGTCGGGTCAAAAGGGCCAAAAATTAGAACAATCGGAGTCGAATTTGATGGATTCATGTCAAATGGGCAGGTAATAAACAGACACCGAGTGGTTGGTTTCGGTAAGATTGACCCCATTGTATGAGAACAACCGATTTTGCCCGGCGATTGTCGCTAAGTCATCGGGCGTTACCCAAGAGAGAGCTATGCGTACCTGGATGTGTTTAATTTGTGGTTGGATTTATGATGAAGAAACCGGTTTGCCCGAAGAAGGTATTGCCGCAGGAACCAAGTGGGAAGACGTGCCCCCCAATTGGGTTTGTCCAGAGTGCGGTGCACGCAAAGAAGATTTTGAAATGATGGAAGTCTAAATAATACTTGCCTAAAAGGTGCCGCGCAATGACGCAAGACTTCAAAAATCCCGCACTAAGCCCGCCAGACTTCGTGCTAGACCTGTCAAATCAGTTTTTGATGGCGATGCCGGGGATGGTTGGCGGCGAATTGGCCGGAACCGTGATTTATGTCTGCGAACATGGCCCCAAAGGTGCGTTAGGGCTTGTGATCAATCGTCCGACTGATCTGTCGTTGAATAGTCTGTTCGAAAAAATCGATCTCAAGCTCGAAATCGATCCCTTTCAGTCCAAACCCGTGTTTTTTGGCGGCCCGGTGCAAACCGATCGAGGTTTTGTATTGCACACGCCGCGAGGCGAGTACAGCTCAAGCATTCAGCTCGGTGGGTTGGCACTCACCACCTCGCGCGATGTCTTGCAAGACGTGGCGGCGGGCAAGGGCCCCGAAAAAATACTGGTGACGCTTGGGTATGCGGGCTGGGGCGCCGGGCAGCTTGAAAACGAACTGGCGCAAAACGCCTGGCTCAACGTCGCGGCCGACACCGAGATCATCTTTGCTACGCCTCCCGAATTGCGCTACCCGGCAGCTTTAAAGTTGCTGGGCATCGATCCCATTATGCTTACGGGTGCGGCGGGGCATGCCTGAAGAGACCCTTCTGGCTTTTGATTATGGCGCCAAAAAATTAGGCGTTGCCCTCGGAAATACTCTTTTAAAGCAGGCTCGTGCACTCGATTTAATCCTTGAGCCGACTCGAGTCGGCCGTTTTGCCCGCATTACAGCCTTGATCGACACCTGGCGGCCTGAACGCATTGTTGTCGGCCTGGCGTTAGCGACTGACGGCTCTGAGCAGTATGCATCACAACACTGCCGCCGCTTCGCCCGGCAGCTCGAAGGACGCTATGGGATTCCGGTCGTGTTGGTTGACGAGCGAGGTTCAAGCGTCGAAGCCCAAGAAATAACGGGTCATGCACCCGACGATGCCGTCGCAGCGGCTATTATTCTGCAACGCTATTTCGATGCGCACCCCTGAGGCCCGCCCCATGTCACAACAGCCGCCTGCCTATACCCCCGCGACACTGCCAGATGCAGAAACTCTTTACGCTACGCTTTTGGGCGCAGTCAGACAAATCGTGCAAGCGCTGCCGGCTCAGCAAGTGCATCTTGTCGGCATTCATTCTGGCGGGGCCTGGCTTGCTGCCCGACTGCATCGCGATCTTAAGTTGGTGCAACCTTACGGCACGCTTGATATCAGCTTTTATCGCGATGACTTTGACAAGATTGGCTTGCATAGCCAGGTCTTACCGTCTGATATTTCGTTTCCGGTCACTGATAAGCACTTGATTCTGGTCGACGATGTGCTCTATACCGGCCGTACGATTCGCGCCGCGATGCACGAACTGTTTGACTATGGCCGCCCCGCCTCAATTTGTCTGGCGGTTTTGATTGATCGTGGCGGGCGCGAACTGCCGATCGCCGCAGCGGCTATCGGGGGCGTGGTTGACCCCGCGCCAGTGGGTACGCTGGTACTCGCGCAAACAGACGACGATCGGCTGGTCTTGACGATCGAACCCAAGGAGATCTGATGCGCAATCCTCAACTGAATCGCCATGGTGAACTCACCCATCTGATTACGACCGAAGGGTTGCCGCGTGCAATTTTGACGCATATTCTTGATACGGCGCAAACCTTTGTGCCGCTAGCCGATCGCGATGTCAAAAAAGTACCGCTGTTACGCGGCAAAAGCGTCTTCAACCTGTTTTTTGAAAGCTCAACGCGTACCCGTACGACTTTTGAAATCGCGGCTAAGCGTCTGTCGGCCGATGTCTTTAATTTAAATATTAATGTGTCGTCAGCTGCCAAGGGCGAGACCCTACTCGACACGATTGCGAACCTATCGGCGATGCAGGCGGATCTGTTTGTCGTGCGTCACGAGGCCAGCGGTGCACCTTACCTGATTGCGCAACACGTGGCGCCGCATGTGCACGTGATCAATGCGGGCGACGGGCGCCACGCGCATCCGACTCAAGCGCTGCTAGACATGTATACGATCAGGCACTTTAAAAAAGATTTTTCTAACCTGACGGTTGCGGTGGTGGGCGATGTGCTGCATTCGCGCGTGGCACGCTCGAATATTCATGCCTTGACGACGCTTGGTGTGGCCGAAGTGCGGGCAATCGCGCCGCTGACGTTGCTGCCAAGTGGCTTAGATCAGATGGGCGTGCGGGTGTTTACGGACATGTGTGAGGGTTTGAAAGGCGTCGATGTCGTCATCATGTTGCGCTTACAAAGTGAGCGCATGCGCGGCGCGTTGTTGCCCTCGTCGCACGAGTACTTCAAACATTATGGTCTTACCGAAGAAAAACTCGCCTTGGCAAAGCCAGACTGTATCGTGATGCACCCAGGTCCCATGAATCGTGGCGTTGAAATCGACTCAGCAGTGGCGGATGGCAAGCAGTCTGTCATCTTAAGTCAGGTCACCTTCGGCATCGCAGTGCGAATGGCAGTGATGAGTATTGTCGCAGGAGCCTCGGTATGAATCTACAGATTAAAAATGGTCGGGTAATCGACCCGGCAAATGATGTCGATCGCGTGACGGATGTTTTTATCAGTCAGGGGAAAATCGCCGCGTTTGATTTGGCGCCGTCTGGCTTTAAGGCCGAGCGTGTCATCGACGCAAAAAACAAACTGGTCATTCCGGGGTTGGTCGATTTGGCAGCACGTCTGCGCGAACCTGGGTTCGAATATCGTGGCACGCTCGAGGCCGAAATGCGTGCAGCGCTTGCCGGAGGTATTACGAGCTTAGTCTTGCCGCCAGATACCGACCCCACGCTTGACGAACCGGGCCTGGTCGAAATGCTCAAGCATCGCGCGCGTCAACTCGATCAGGTCAATTTGTATCCTTTGGGTGCGATGACCGTCGGTCTGAAGGGCGAGGTCATCACCGAGATGGCTGAGTTAACTGAAGCCGGTTGTGTGGCGTTTTCGCAGGCCGATGTTCCCCTGGTCGACACGAACGTCTTGTTACGCGCAATGCAATACGCGCGCACCTTTGATTTTATGTTGTGGCTGCGTGCACAAGACCCGTGGTTATCGGGCTCTGGTGTGGCCGCAAGTGGCGCCTATGCCTCGCGTCTTGGCTTGCCGGGTATTCCAGTGCAGGCTGAAACCGTGGCGTTAAACACCTTGTTTGAGCTGCAGCGAACCTGCGCAGTACGCTTGCATATTTGCCGCTTGTCTTCTGCTGCCGGCATTGAGTTGGTGCGTGCGGCTAAACGTGAAGGCTTGCCTGTGACCTGTGACGTGTCTGCCAATCAGGTGCACTTAATCGATGTCGACATTGGTTATTACGATAGTAATTTTCGCCTAGACCCGCCTTTGCGTGGCCAGCGCGATCGCGAGGCGATTCGCGCTGCGCTGGCCGATGGCACGATTGACGTCGTGTGCTCAGATCACACGCCCGTGGATGATGATGGCAAGATGCTGCCGTTTGCCGAAGCCGAACCCGGGGCAACTGGGCTCGAGTTGTTGCTGTCGCTCACGCTTAAGTGGGCGGCCGACGCGAAGGTGCCGCTGTCCCAAGCGCTTGCTCGTGTGACCAGTGGTCCGGGGCGGGTCCTGGCAGGGGCTTGCGCACAAGCCGCGCAGGCTGGCCAGTTGAGTGTTGGCGCACCGGCAGATTTGTGTGTGGTCGATCCAAACGCTTTCTGGCAGGTGACGCGCGAAGCGCTTTTGAGTCAAAGTCAACACACACCCTTTTTGGGCATCGAATTGCCGGGCCGGGTTTGCATGACGGTTGTGCGCGGTCAAATCGCCTGGGAGCTTGCTGGTTGAAGTTCTGGCGGTTCGCGTTCCGGGCGACGTTGGTCAGCCTGTGGATATTGTGCGGTCTGTTGATGACCGGTGTGATTTACTTGTTCGTGAGTCTGTCGGTTCGACTCTGGTTAAAAAAACACTGGTCAAGAATCTTGCTAGCGCTGTGCGGTGTGCGTTTGGTGCTTCGAGGCGCCCCCGCGCTGTTGCAGCCCGTATTGTGGGTATCCAATCACATTTCGTGGTTGGATATTTTTGCTTTGAATGCGGTCCGGGCAACAGCCTTTATTGCTAAAAGCGAGATCCGCAGCTGGCCCGTTTTAGGTTGGTTGGTGGCCGGGGCCGGTACGATTTTTATTGAACGTGCGTCGCGTCATGCGGTGCACCATGTGGGTCTGTCGGTACAGGCGCATTTTGCGCGCGGCCAGGTGGTTGGCTTGTTTCCTGAGGGCACCACGTCGACTGGGTTTGACTTGCTGCCGTTTTATGCAAATCTGTTTGAACCCGCGCGCAAAGCGGCGGTGCAGATTCAACCCGTAGCGTTATTGTATTTTCAGCATGGTGAACGTAGCGCCGTGGCCGCCTTCGTGGGTGAGCAGACTTTGCTAAATAGTTTGTGGCAAGTGTTAAGCAGCAGTGGGCTGTCGATCGAAGTCCATTTTCTCTCACCTATCCTTGAGGCCGCTGCCCAATCGGCACCACCGCGCGCCGAACTCGGTCGTTCGGCCCGCCTTGCGATCGCCAAGGTGGTGGGACAAAAAAATATTTGACGCGCACCTGACGCGTGTTGATTTTGCGTCGTCTGAGTGGGTTAACCGCAGCTTTGACAGCTTGGATGTGCGCGCAAACGAGGATACACCCCAAGCGCGTTGTTAGAAAAAATCTGCTGTTTTTGCTGCAGATCGGCGCAAGGCGAGGCATCGATGTAGCGCTTGGTGTCATCAAAATGAAAATTGGTCAGCGGATCAATGCCCTGCACGGCACCAACCGTTTCAGAGGCAAACAAAATGTTTTTTGCAGGGATCACTTTTAACAACAGGTCGATGCCGGGCTGGTGGTACACGCAGGTATCAAAGAACACATTGTTTAAAACTTTTTGCTCAAGGGGTGGCAAGCCCATGTCTTGCGCACGTCCGCGATAGCGGCCCCAATGATAGGGTACCGCGCCACCGCCATGCGGGATAATAAATTTAAGGGTCGGAAAATCTTTAAAAATATCCGAGGTCATGAACTGTACGAACGCTGTGGTGTCGCCATTGATGTAGTGTGTTGCCACTGCGTCAAAGTGCGGGTTACACGAGCCGCTGACATGAATCATGGCCGGAATATTGAGCGCCACCATCTTTTCGTAAAGCGGGTACCACCATTTTTTATCCCAGAGCGGTGGGTCGCTCCAGTGTCCGCCGGTGGGATCGGGGTTAATGTTTGCGCCAATAAACCCATACTCGTTGATACAGCGGTCAAGCTCTTCAAAGACGCGTGCCCCTGGTGCGACGCCGGGCGCCTGAGGAAGCTGACAGACGCCGACAAAATCCGTCGGGTACAGGGTGCAAACTCGATGAATAATCTCGTTGTTGTAGCGCGCCCAGATCACGTTGGTTGCTTCGTTACCGCGGTGGTGATCCATGCCTACTGCGCGTGGTGAAAAAATCGTCAGATCAATGCCACGCTCGCGCATGATGCGAAGTTGATTGTTATCAATGCCGTCACGAATCTCGGCGTCAGTGACCGCAGGCGGGGGTGTGGTGGGCGCCCGTCCGGTACGGTCAAATTCGGCGATTTGCTCAGTGCGAAACTGTGCGACTTGCGGCGGCGTTGTTGTGAAATGGCCGTGAACATCAATAATCATGGTGAGGGGGGTCTTCTAAAGTTAAGTGGCTGGCAGCTATTATGTTGCTTCAAGATTTATTTTTATTTTATCGCGACTTAGCTGTCGGGTGGCGAAAGCCGAGGTTTGAGGTGAGCGGTTTTTTCGGTCGAGGTGTTATTTTCACTGACTGGACCCCAAACCGACAAAATCGCTTGGCGTCACCCCCCCCGGTGGGCTAAAACGATAGCAAAACAACAGAGACCAACGACATGACACAATGGAATGACCCCAATACGCAGGCTTGGATTGAGCAGTACGAGCAACGTGCAGTTCTCCACTCGGTTGATGTGGACGCTCATCAGGTCAGTTGGCGGCAGTTTGGAGACGCTTCGGGCGAACCTCTGCTGCTGATTCATGGCGGCCATGGCAGTTGGATGCATTGGGCGCGTAATATTGATGCGTTGGCGCAAAAATTCGCGGTGTTTGTGGTCGATTTACCAGGGTATGGCGATTCGAGCGATCCGCATTTTGGCGAGTTTGGTGACATGATCGCCGTCACGGCACAGAGCATCGCCCAGTTGTTGGGTGCCAATACGCCGTTCCAGCTTGCGGGCTTTTCGTTTGGTGGTTTGGTGTCGGCGAACCTGGCAGCGCAAGGAGCGCCGGTTAAAAGTTTAGCCCTGCTCGGGCCCGGCGGTCACGGCGGGCCAAGACGCGAACGCGGCGAGTTAGTGAACTGGAAGCGAGCGGTGACCGACGAAGAGTTACGCGAGGCGATGCGTTTTAATTTATGGGCGCACATGCTGTATGCCGACGAGGCGATTGATGCGTTTGCGCTCGACATTCATACTTATTCGTGCGTGCAAACACGGTTTCGTAGCCGCGGGATTTCTGGGCGTGGCCTGCTTGGACCCGCGCTTGATGATTACAACGGTAAAACTTTGATTCTGTGGGGGGCTCACGACATTACATGCGACCCCGAATACATGATGACAAACATGATTGAGCCTCACGCCAACCGCAAAGGAATCATCCTGCCTGAGATTGGTCACTGGGTGCAGTATGAGGCGGCTGAGCAAACGAATTCGATCATGCTTGAGTGGTTTAGCTAAAATTAATTGCCACCCGGCACAAGGCTTTGCGGGCAGACAATTTGTACGATGCGACGGTCTTGCAGACGAACCGCGGTGAGTTCGCCGCCCCAGACGCAACCAGTATCTAAGCAAATCGCGTTCTCGCGCAACATGAGCTTCAGCGTCGACCAATGACCAAAGACGACGGTCACGTCTTGCGTGGCACGTTTAGGAATTTCAAACCAGGGCATCAAGCCCTCGCCTCGCTGTTCAGGCGCAGTTTTAAGTGCGAGCAGCATATGCCCGTTGGTCGTGCACAAGCGCATGCGAGTGAGGGCATTGATGATGACGCGCAGACGCTTGCTTCCGGTATGACCCTCTTTCCAGTGATCGGGGTCGTTGCCATACATTTTCTGTAAGTTTTTTTTCCAGTTCGGGCTGCGCAGGGCTTGCTCAACTTCGCTGGCAAGCGAAAGCGTTTTAGACACATCCCACTTAGGAAGTACGCCAGCGTGTACCAAGAGGTGACCGAACTCGAAGTGGGCCAACGGACGCCAGCGCAACCAGTTGATCAATTCCTCGACATCTGGGGCTTGAAGCACCTCATGCAACGTGTCGTTTTTACCGAGGCGCCGCACTCCCGCAGCGACTGCCAGCAAATGCAGATCGTGATTGCCTAAGATGGCGATGCTGCGTTCTTCAAGCGTCATCAAACGTCGTAAGGTCGCCAACGACTGCGAACCCCGGTTCACGAGATCGCCTGCGAACCAAAACCGTGCCAACGGTTCTTGGGCAATTTCTGGGTGCGCTAAGAGTTTGTCAAGTGAAGAACAGCAGCCCTGTATATCGCCAACCATCCAGATGCTGTGCATGCTCATACGACAGATTTTCGTCCTAGCCAGACACCGAAGGTTTTGCTGATAATGGCGTTACGGTGTTCCATCGCGAAAATTGCAGTCAGCGCCAGTAGTATCGCCATGATATTTGGCAGCAAAGCGGTGACAACTGGCGGCCACTTATAAAGCAAGCCAACATTGAGTGCCAGTTGGTTGATCATAAAGAAGCCAGTGCCAATCAGAATACCTAAAAAAACTTTTGCGCCTACCCCGCCGCGCCGTGTTTGCATAAACCCAATAGGTGCTGCGATCGTTAGCATCACAACCAAGGTAAACGGATAGGCGAGTTTACGCCAGACCGCAACTACTTGACGATCGGATTGCAATTGATTGCGTTCAAGGTACTGAATGTAGTCGTGTAAGGCTTTAAGCGTCATGCGTTCGGGCGTCAGGATGCGAGCAACTAAGCGCTCGGCAGTGAGCGTCGTTTGGACCTGGCGTGACACGATTTTTTCTTTGACTACGACTGGACGTTCCGAGACTTTGGCGTCGGCGAGTACGGCTCTAGTTTCAGGCGAGATGCGCGTCTCGGTGACATTTTGCATGAGTAATTGCCCGTCAACAAACCGTCCTGACTCTGCCGTTGACATCAAGGACAGTGCTGTGCCGTCAGGGAACTCATACAGCCGCAGGTCTGCGGCGTTACCCGAGGCGAGCAGGCGGCCGATATTAATCACGCGCGTGCCGCCCCCTTCGGTTGGCTCTTTAAACCAATAGCCACTTGCCAGGCGCCCGCCCTCGACGCGACCGCGCATCAGCAAATTAGCCTCACTGCTTTTGATCTCGGCAATCGGGGTGATGAGCTCTGAAAGGACCGTAGCCCCCAACACGAGGGGGATCGAGATGAGCCACAGCATTTTTAACAAACCCATGCCGCTGACGCCAGACACCCGCAAAATCACGAGTTCGTTGCGTTGCGCCAAGCCAGCAAGCGCCAAGATCGCACCAATCAGTAAGCCAATGGGGAGCAGGTCGTAGAGTCGAGTGGGGATGGAAAGCGCCTGTAAATAAAACAGGGCGGTCAGAGGGAATTTGGCGCTGACACTATCGAGCTCGTCGACGAGTGTAAAAAACATGAATAAGCCAAGCAAGGCAAGCAGTACCACCGAGGTGGATCGATAAATTTCGCGGGCGAGGTAACGACGGGCAGTGCGCATGGTGCTAGTGTAATGCCTCGCGCGAGGCGTCAAGCTCTGCGCGAATCAAGCGTAATACCGGAGCGGTTTCGGGTCGTACGCCATGCCAGAGATAAAAACTTTCGGCGGCTTGCTCGACGAGCATCCCCAACCCGTCGTGCGTATGTTGCGCCTGGTCGGCCTGGGCTTGAACCATGAAAGCGGTAGGCCGAGCGGCATACATCAAGTCGTAGGCGCAACCGCCCGCCGCGTAGAGCCCAGAGGGCACCTCAGGCGCCGCCTCGCTCAGGCTGCTGGCGCTCGCATTCAAAACTAAATCCCAACCTCGGGTGCTAGCGGCCTCGCTCAGACTGCCAGCTGTCAGTCGTTTGGTTTGCACCGCGTGGAGATCTGGCCACTGGTTCACGAGCGCGTGCGCGCGCGCAGGCGTGCGGTTAACAATGTGCAAGTGCGCGCAGCCTGCCTCAAGCAAAGGTCCTAGCACGCCGCGCGCCGCACCCCCCGCGCCGATCATCAAGATGCGGGCGTCTTTTAAGGGCAAGGCCAAGCGTTGCAAGTCTGTGACCAGACCAATACCGTCGGTGTTGCAACCATGCAAGGCGCCACCTTCGAGCCAAAGCGTATTCACAGCCTGCGCCAATTGCGCCCGCACACTTAAGTTTGCCCGTGCAAGCTGCCAGGCTTCGAGTTTGAAGGGTACGGTGACGTTCAACCCTCTGCCGCCCGCTTTAAAAAAAGCAGTGACGGTCGGTTCGAACTGATCCACGGCGGGAGCGATGCGCTCGTAGAGTAAGGCAATTTTTGTTTGCAGCGCGAACTGTTGGTGAATCGCCGGCGACCGGCTGTGCGACACCGGGTTGCCAAGTACCGCGCAGCGCGTGGGGTGGTTGGTCGCGCTAGAAACGGTGGCGGGTGTGGACGAGGTTGTGGTCATGGTTGACGCGCCTGTAGGGTTCCGTCGACAAAATGCCAGGTGCGGGTCAGCACAATCTGATCGACTTGTTTAGCCATCTCGCTAGGAAACGGTGCAAAGGGTGAGGCGAGTTGCGCGATACGCCGCACCGCCAGATTCAGCAGGGCCTTGTCTGACGGTCGGTCAATATTGATATCGGTGAGTACGCCGTCTGAACGAATCGTCAGACTGGCTTGCACTGAGCCGTAGGCCTTGCCGTCGGTGCCGGTTGGATACTGTTGGGTGCCGATTTGCTCGATGCGCTGGCGCCACTGGTTGATATATTCGGCGAAGTGTGCCTGTTGTGCGGATGGCGCATCAAAGAGCTTACGGGGGCGCTGATTGTACTGTTGTACTTGCTCTGCTAATGCAGTCAGCGAGTTATTTAGCAGGACTTGCTCTTGATCGTGTTCGTCTTGTCCGGGTTGTTGAGCATCTTTTAAAAACTGCTCGGTTGGGCGGCCGTCGGCGACCTGTTGCGCGGCTTTTAATTGCGTCAGTAATTGTTGTTGCTCAGCTTCGAGCTGCAAGCGTTGCTTGACCAGACGTTCAAGCACAACCGCTTCGGGTGCCTCGCCAACGTATGGCATTTCGCTTGAGGCCACCCCGCGGGTTGCCTGGCCGCCACCATCGACATTGACTTGCGCCAGCACCTGCGCTTTGACGGGGGTGCTTTCCGTGCTGGCGTTCATCATCACGATTTCAAGCTCTGAGACAGGCGCTTGCGGGGGCGCGACCGTTTGCCGCTGCCAGGCCAGTAGCGCAACGTGAAACACGAGCGACAGAAAAATTGCCCAGCGCAAAAACTGAGGCGAACCGACTCCCGCGCCTGAGGGCTCAAGGGATGTCAGTGCATCGTGTCGGTGCGGCAAAGTATTCAACGCAGACCTTACGCAAGAGGAGGCGGGTGGGTCGTCACGGTATTAGAACTCTCGGCGACGGGCATTGCAACGGTGTCTGGCAGGGCACTGTCGACTGTCACACTCAAGGGCTCGGGCTCGTCAGCCACGTCAGAGGCCTCGACGACGGCGTCCAGTACGCTCAGGTAGCGAGCTTCGAGCTCAAGCGCAAGTTCATCCGCACCGGTGATTTGCAACTCGATTTGTTGACCGCGCCCAAGTTGGGGCAGACCGGCCAGTCGCGTCACCAGGGGTGCGTGATTGAGTCGGATCAAGTCTTCTTTTATGACCGTTGCTGTGCAAGTCGTGATCTGCTGTTGTTGCAGCCAACGCAAGCACCAGAAACGTTCCATGCTGTTCTGAAAATCGTTCCAGGCTAAATACTGTGCTTCAAACGCCCCGATAATGGCAAACAGATCCGCATCACGAGGTTTAAATGGTGCAACCAGGGGCGCCGAGACGCCATGCTCAATCGCTGCAATCAATTGCCATTGATTCACCAAATCCACATAGCGTCGCAGCGGCGAAGTGCACCAGGCGTACTGCGGCACGCCGATGGCTTCGTGCGGCAAAGCCTGCGTGCTCATGCGAACGCGTCCGGTCTGCTGCGAGCGATAAATGCCTGGCAGCCCGCAGGTGGCCAGCAGGCCGCCCCAGGTGCTGTTGGCCAGGATCATGTATTCAGCGACTAACCGGTCAAGCGGCGCGTTGCGCTGGCGGGGCAAAATACGGACTGGCGTAGCGGGATCGTTGGCGTCGCCATCGATATAAAAACTGTACTCGATGCGATTATTGTTTTCGGGTTTGCCGCGCACCTGTTCGCGTTGGTTGGCCAGTTGCAACGCCAGTTGCCATAACGGACGCATCCAGTCGTTGTAGGGCAACACTTGGGTCGTATCGGCCAGTGCGTCTTCAGTAAATATCTCGTCAAGCTGATTGTGGCGCAGGTTTTCGCGCACGGCCACACGCTCAAGCCTGCTCTCGTGGGCGAGAACCTCGCCGGTGAGCGGGTTGGCGGTGACGTACAACGACAACGCGGGCACGGCACGACCAGCATC
>JABMMM010000157.1 GCA_013205565.1 Alcaligenaceae bacterium
CTCCCATCCCGATTAGGTTTGTCAGCAGATCAAATGAGACAGCACTTAATAGGGCAATAAAAACCATAAACGCGGCGCTAAATAGGGGCCACCAAATATGGGTCAGCGTCGTGCTGAAATTACCTCTTAAAAGCGTACGGTAATGCCAGGCACAGGCAAAACCGGCCAGGCTCATGTAAAAGCAAATTTGAAAGCCAATTGCGGAGACAGACTTGTCTAAAATATCTTTGACTGAAGGGAGATAAGACGAGGCAAACAATAAGATGACGCCAAGCAGCCAAATCACAAGCGTGGCAACCCAAGGCGTTTGCCACTCAGGATGGATTTTGCTGTAGCGTGCGTGCAAGACTCGGTCTCGCGACATCGCGAATAACGTGCGACTAAATTGCAAGATCTGAGTTTCGATTGTGCCGATGGTTGAAAGAATCGTTGAGAGCACAGCCAGGTAGCCCCAAGGTTGTGGAAACAACTTGTCGGCAATGGCATACAGAACATTGGTATTGGCTTGCGCGATTTCTTCGTCAGTCAGCACAATTAACACCACGATCACGATGATGACGTAAAACAGCATTAAATTTACCATCGACCAAAACGCACCTTTGCTCGAGGGCAACGGAGTCCCGCCTTTGGTCTCTTCACCTAAATTCATGGTGACGTCCCAGCCCCAGTAAAAAAAGATGGCGGTCAGGGCACCGGTTGCAAAGGTCTCTAAAGTAAAAGATAAGGGTGATATCCAAGAAAACGAGGGTGCGTGAGCGGGCTTGGCGCCGTATTCAATGAAGGCGCCGACGATCAGTGCCAGCACGATGCTTGATTCAATGACAGTTAAAAGTAATTGCGCGTAGCTGGCGTGCTTGATGCCTTTGCTGACAACAACCGTGACCAACGTCAACCAGAGGGCTGCAAAGGCGGTGACCCAAGCGGTATTTTCAATTGTGCTCTCGTTGACAAAATCGAGTACGGACAGTATTTTGAGTGTTGAGGTGGCCGCCGGAATAGTCGCAGACACCATAAAAATGACTGAGGCCACAAGAAGGCCCCAGCCGGCAAAAAACCCCCAGCTCGGTCCAAACACTGCGCCCACCCAGGCATAGGTTGCACCCGCATGCGGCTTCATTTTGTTAAGATTAATAAACGCAAACAAAATGCCAAACATAATCAGCCCGCAATAAAACACGCTTCCTACTGACAGGACGCCCACAGAGGCGACGATGACCGCGGTGGTGACTGCGACGCTAAAAGCAGGTGCTGAGCCCGCCACCCCCATCACGGCGGATTCAAACGTGCCAAGCGAACCGCCGGCCAGACCTTTTTCTTGTGACATATTGCGACCAAATAATGACGTTAAAAGTGAAGTCTACTTTTTTAGTAGATAACGCGGCATAAGTCTAGCGGGCGTATGGTTAGAATGAATGTGACAGTGATGAAATAAAAGGAGGCTGAGCCATTAATTGCCAATTTTTGAATTATATTGAAGGATTAAAGACAACATCTTGAATAAGATCATGACCACAATTTTGAAATTTCTAGGTGTTGCTGTGCTTTCGTTGATTGCGCTGTCTGCGCCCGTGCATGCGCAAGCGCTGCAAGATTGTTCTAGGTTTTCGATGGCAGACGGCCCAGATTTTCTGGATTGCTTAGACGCGAACTACGCAACGCTGGATAAGACGCTCAATGCGCAATATAAGCAACTGATGTCGACCTGGCCAGAGGATAAAAAAACGCAATTGCGCACCGAGCAGCGTGCTTGGCTCAAAACAAAGACCGATTGCAAAAAGCCGGGCGAAGAAGGGATTCGGGCAGCGATTCAGGCACAAGACTGTGCCAATGCGCGTACGGCTGAGCGGGTAAAGATTTTGGGAGGCTATTTAAATCAGGGTCAGACAGCCGCAAACACGGCAAGCGGTAGTGAGAGCGCGGGAGGTTTGGATTTTTTGTTTAAACAGGGTGGCTATTGGGTCATCGGGCAAGAGCGCGGCGGGCAGTCATGCAGCGCGGTGCTGGCGCAAGCGAAACTGGCTGCAGTTTTTAAACGGTTTGAGTCCCAAAAGATACAAATTGTGCAGCGTATTGGTGGGCAGCACCCCTTCAAAAACGATCCGAGTGTTGCGCAGCAAATTAACCGAACATTTCAGCCGCCGACGCAATACGCAGTGATCGCGAC
>JABMMM010000158.1 GCA_013205565.1 Alcaligenaceae bacterium
CACTCATGACGAGCCAAGCGGACGCTGAAAGTCAGCAAAAGACACCATCGCGTGCAAATCCATTAGCTCGTGCGCGCGCACGGCGACCGCGGCCCCACTGAGCAACACGCTGCGCGCCTGCACTGAATCTTCAGGTTCGAGTCGCACTAACCAGTTCAGGTAAGGGCTGCGATTGACTTTAAAGGGAGTAATCTCAAGAGGTGTGTTGATTTCAGCGACCACGCAAGCAAAGGGCGTGCGCACTGACAAAACCGTTTTCGCAACCTCAACTAAGGCAAACGCTTTAGTTGCCTCGATCTCGCGGCCGACTGGCCGAGGATTGAACATGTATAAGTCTCCGACTAAGGCGAGCCCAAACGCTGTGAGGCCTGCCTCAAACTGCCCACCACCCGAGTCGCGAAACCAAACGTTAAGCTCAGCGTCGTACATTAGGTCATCTGGGAACTCACAGCCACGAATCTCAGCCACAGTGTCAATGCCCTATCAAAATTGGCGGAAGAGTATGGGAGTCGAACCCACCAAGGACTGTACGACAGCCCCTCCCGGATTTGAAGTCCGGACGTCCCACCCGAGAGCGTGACTCTTCCTGTTTGTTGCACTTTATCACTACCTGAGCGGTCTAGTTGCCGCTTTATACCAACTGCCTGACCTATCTGCAATGACGTCGATCTTTGCCTCAACAGTATAGTTATTCGACAAAGAGCGCTGGATTACGCAAAATACGATGATCCTTTTCGGCTAACTGCGAATGACGAGCGCCAGTGACAAGCCGGCGGGTCAAACCAATCCGATCAAAGGCTTCAAGTATTTGAATGGCCCGCTTGCGCCCGAGCCCCGCAGCATCCCGAAACTGCACCACACTGACCGCACCGTGCTCTTGTATCAGTGCACGTAACAAGTTGGCCAGCGCCACCATGGTGGCATACGGATAAAACAAATCTTTGACCAACTGCACCACCAACGAGGTGCGAGCCTGTTTTTTTAGCAAGGTCCTCAAGCTGTCTTCGTTTGCGGCAACACTCAAGGCTAAGTCGCGTACCCACGGCGCATCAAAGTGTTGCTCTAACATTTTTGGCAAGATTTTTTGCCACAAGCTCTGCTCGACTGCGCTTAAAGTGATGCGGTGCTCAGGGCGATGTACAAAACTGCCGGTTAAAGCGAGCGCACCCGCCTCGATTTGGTGTTGCGCCCACGCCTTGAACATCGCGGCGTCTAAAAAAGGCACCGCCATGCGCCGCAGCCTCTCAAGTGAGACACCCGGTTCGTCGGGCTCTGCAGCATGAAACGTCTGCAGACAGTCCTGCGTGACCTGCACCAAGGCTGTCTGCGCGCGAGCGCCCAGCACCAATTCGACCTGTGCAACCTTTAGCCTCAGCGCGAGGGGTTCTTGCAAATTTTGCAGCAATTGTTGCGGCTGACGATTCATCGCGAGCGCCCAATGCTCAAGCGCGAGTGGCGTCAGCGAAGTCCGCAACAAGGCATCAAGCACCTCGCCCGAATTCGTCTGGCAAAGCAGGCGCAGCAGCTCAAGGCGTTCGGGCGTCTTGCGTGCCCGCACAGGCGGCGAGATATCGAGCACTAAGGCACCCGCCAGAGTCACGCGTGCGCTGCCGTCGCGCAACACCAGGCGGTCATGCCAGCAAAAAGGCAAAGCACGTTCAAGCACACACTGCGCGAAGCCTTGCTCGCCCGGCAGAAGCTCGCTTTTTTCTAACAAAATCAAACGCGCGGTCAAGTGTTCACAACCGTGATGCAAGAGCACGCGTTCGCCGTCTTTTAGCGAACGCTCGACATCGTTGGGAACGCTTAACAGGCAATCAATACGCGAAGTTTGTACGGTGAATTGCGGTGCGAGCAGCCAGTCACCGCGCCGCACCTGACTGAGTTCTGCGCCGGTCAGCACCAATCCACAACGCTGACCTACGGTAGCAAGTTCAGCACCTTGATTTTGTGCGTGAATCGACCTGACGCGCACCTCGAGTGCGGCGCCCGCCAGGTGCAAGCTGTCGCCCACCTGCACCTGCCCTGCAAGCACAGCACCAGTCACCGCTACGCCAATGCCTTTGACGACAAACACGCGGTCAATCGCCAACCGAAAGTGCGCAGCATGCTCAAGAGGTTGTGTCACAGCAAGCGTCAAGAGCGCCTGTTTAAGCGCGGCAACACCCACACCTTGACGGGTTGACACCACATGAGAATCGACCTGACCGAAACGCGTCTGCCCCACATAGTTCAAAGCTTCGGCCCGCACGTGTTGCGCGCGCGCTTCATCGACCATGTCAGCTTTTGTGATCGCAAGCGTCAGGCCGGCTACGCCCAATAAATCTAAAATTCTAAGGTGTTCGCGGGTCTGAGGCATGATGCCGTCGTCTGCGGCCACCACAAGTAAACCGTGATCCATGCCAACTGCACCGGCAGCCATCGTGTGTACAAATTTTTCGTGGCCCGGCACATCGACGAAACCAATGATTTCTTTGGCCTCATTCGGGGTGTAAGCAAAACCCAACTCGATGGTCATCCCCCGGGCTTTCTCTTCAGGCAGCCGATCGGCATCGATCCCCGTCAACGCCTTGACTAACGAGGTTTTCCCATGATCGATATGGCCGGCGGTGCCGATGATCATTACCTGGACCCAGAAAAAAACGTCACGCTGCAGTCGACCTTCAAGGTACAGCCACCAAACTCGCGACTGCGGCTAACAAATGCGCGACAAAAACCTGCTCTTTATCAATCGTTAAACAACGTAAATCTAGCAGCAAGGATTTTTCTGAAAGTCGGCCAATCACGGCCGTGGGCGAAGCGCGTAGCAAACGCTCAAAACACACCACAGTCTTTTCGTGAGCCTTAGTGTTGGCCTCGATGGCTAACGCCACCGAGGGCAAGCGCTCAACCGGTAGCGAACCCGAGCCGATCTGTGACTTGACCGATCGTGTGTGTAGGGTGAGTCCGCAGGTCAGTAAGCCTGCTTGCACCTGCGGCATCAGGCGCAGGGCTTGCGCTTGCATCTCACTTTCGGGGCGCGTCAACAATTGCAACACCGTTAAGCGTTGAGGCAAAGTCTCAGGGTTGCGATAGAGTCGCAACACCGCCTCGAGCCCGGCAAGCGTTACTTTGCCGACACGCAAAACGCGCTTGAGTGGATTTTTTTTGATCTTTTGAATCAAATCACGACGTCCGACCAAAATGCCGGCCTGCGGACCCCCAAGCAACTTATCGCAACTGAAAGTAACAAGATCGGCGCCCGCCTCAAGCGCTTGTCGGGGCGTTGGCTCGCTGGGCAAACCGTAACGCGCCAAATCAATCAAGGTGCCTGAGCCTAGGTCGACGACAAAGGGCAACTGTCGCTCATGCGCGATGCGCGCCAGATCAGCTTCGGGTACTTCAGCGGTAAAGCCTTGCACCACATAGTTACTCGTGTGTACCTTCATCAGCAAAGCTGTTTTGGGGTTGATCGCCTCAGCAAAATCTCTAGGGTGCGTTCGATTCGTGGTGCCGACCTCAATCAGCTTGGCGCCTGCGCGCTTCATGATGTCAGGAATTCTAAACGCCCCGCCGATTTCAATCAGTTCGCCGCGCGAGACGATGGTCTGTTTGCGATTAGACAAAGCGTGCAGCAGCAAAAATACCGCCGCGGCATTGTTATTGACGACTGTAGCCGCCTCGGCACTCGTGAGCTCACACAGCAACTCTTCAACGAGTTCGTCACGGTCGCCGCGTTTGCCCTCGCCCAAATCGTACTCGAGGGCGCAAGGCTCTGCTGCAGCACTTGCCATGGCGTCTATGACTTCGGGGGGCATCACGGCACGGCCGAGGTTAGTGTGCAGGAC
>JABMMM010000159.1 GCA_013205565.1 Alcaligenaceae bacterium
CGCTTACGCAGTGAGCACCTTGCCAGACCCCGCACTGCGCGAGATTCGCGCTTTGATTGATATCCCGGTGATTGGGTACGGCGAGTCGGCCATGTTCACAGCCTGTTTGTTGGGCCGCAAGTTTGGTGTCTTGGTGTTTATCGAAGACTTCAACGAGCTGCTTGCACAAAACGCCGAAAGCTATGGCTTGGCCGCGCGCTTTGCCGGTGCGGCACCGGTGGGCTTTACGTTTAATGATGTGTTGAAAGGGTTTTCGGATCCAACCGAGTTAATCGAAAAATTTAAAACCGCAGCACGTAAATTGATTGCGCAAGGTGCTGATGTGATCATCCCGGGCGAGGCGCCGCTCAATGTGTTGCTGGCGCGTAACGGTGTGACCGAGGTGGATGGCGTCACCATCATGGATTCGTTGGGCACCTGGGTCAAGCACGCCGAGATGATGGTAGATTTGCGTCGCCTGTGCGGCACCAAGCCAAGCCGTACTGGCTACTACCATCGCTTACCAGAAATCGACCGCGTCAAAGAGGTCTTTGCGTTTTATGGTTTGGATAAGCGCCTGCCGGGGGTGTGACACGTGTTTCTTGACGCGAGATGTCTAGAAAGTTGATCGGGCATCCAGCGCACAACCCAGTGAACAAATCACTACAAAGAATAAACAAATACAGACAGGAGCACAAAATGGATCACACCTTTGATGTAGTTGTAGCGGGTTGCGGTGTCGCAGGCTTATCTGCCGCCGTGACCGCCGCTGAGCGCGGTTTAAAGGTTGCAGTACTCGAGCGCGCCTCGCGCGAAGACCGCGGCGGTCAAAGTCGTTACACCGAAGCGTATTTTCGGATGAAAGCCTTAGATCAAGTCACCGATGATTTTGAAACGCATTTGGCCGATAACCTGGGTTTGTATCCTGAGCCCGACTTGATGGCCGAGATGGCAACGGGTCGCGAGAACTGGTCGCACGCGACGCGTACGTTGGCGATCCCCGATACCGAAGTGATCGGAAACTTTGCCGAGCAAGTGCCGCCTACGATTAAATGGTTACAAGGTGTAGGCGTGAAGTTTGATTTTTTACCCACGCAATTCTTGACTGCTACGCAACCGCGCTTGTTGCCAGTCGGTGGGGGTGCAGCCCTAGTCGACGCACTCGCTGCGCAAGCTGAAAAACTTGGCGTGACATTTTTTTATTACACCACCGCGCGGCGTTTGTTATTAAATGATGACGGTGTTGTGACGGGTTTGTTTGCGCAACAAAAAGGCACGCAGAGCGTGCGGTTTCACGGTAAGGTGGTGTTGGCCTGCGGTGGCTTTGAAGGCAACCCGGCGTTGCAGTCAAAATACATCGGCCCACGCTCGGTGTATTTGCGCCCTATTTGTAAGGGGGCGTATTTCAATCGCGGCGAAGGCATTGAGATGGCGCTCGATATTGGCGCGGCCCCGTCGGGGGATTTTGGTAGCTATCACGCTGAACCCATCGATCCGCGCTCAGGTGTGTCTGAGCCTTCGGTGTTTATTTTTCCGTACGGGATCTTGGTAAACAAAGCTGGTAAGCGCTTTGTGAACGAGGCACCGGGCACCGTCGATGCCTGGTACGAGCGCATTACGCGCCGTATCTATGAACAAGAAGAAGGCTTGTCGTACGTTATTCTTGATCAACGCATGAAAGATATCCCCAACTATCGTCTGGCGATTCGTAGTGATCAGCCCGCGATTGAGGCTGACACAATCGAGGGGCTTGCTGCAAAGTTGGATATTCATCCGCAAACCTTGAAAGACACTGTCGCCCAGTACAACGCGGCGTGCCCTAAAACGGGCAACTACGATCCCTTAAAAGTCGACGGTATGGCCACGCAAGGTTTGCTGCCGGCCAAAAGCAATTGGTCTTTGCCGCTTGATCGCGGCCCGTTCATGGCCTATCCAATTATCTCGGCCAACGTGTTTACCTTTGGTGGATTAAAGGTCGATCCACAAGGGCAGGTGCTCGATACCGATGGTTATGCAATCCCCAATTTGTACGCTGCGGGCGAAGTGATTGGGATGTATTACACCAATTACACCGGCGCGACCTCAGTTTTGAAAGGGTTGGTGTTTGGCCGCCTGGCGGCTAACAATATTGCCGATCGCCAATAACAATCTTTGCGGCGCGCAATGATTGCTTCATGATAGAAGTCATTGCAGTTGGCAGCGTTCGCTCTCCGCCAGCAATCGTTACGATGAGTCGCGCTTGATCCACACTAGGAATATTTCTATGTACGCAGCACAATTTTTGTCAGGGCGGGTAGCCTTAGTGACCGGCGGTGCAGGCGGTATCGGTGCAGCCGTTTCTGAAGCACTCGCTGCCTCAGGTTGTCAGGTTGTGGCAGCGGATCTGCCCAATCGTTTAGGTGCGACTGAAACAGGCGGTGGCATTGAACACGTTGCATTGAACGTGACCGATGCGTCTGACGTCGCGTACTGTGTACAGGGTGTCGTGCAGCGTCACGGCCGTCTGGATATCTTGGTCAACGTTGCTGGCGTTGTGTCAGTGGGTAGTGCTCAAAACATCACTGAGCAAGAGTGGGATCGTGTGATCGACATCAACTTGAAGGGCACCTTCTTGTGCTGCCAGGCTGTGATCCCGGTGATGAAGCAACAGAAGCTCGGTCGCATAATTAACATTGGCTCGGTGCTTGGTAAAAATGGTGGCAACCCTCGTCCGTGGCTCGACCCAAAAGAGCAAGACCGTGCCGGTAACGTGGCGTATGGGGTGTCTAAGGCGGGTGTGCACATCATGACGTCTTATTTAGCAAAAGAGCTGGCAACGTTTGGCATCACGGTGAATGCCGTGGCGCCGGGCCCCGTTGCCTCGGCGATGACGACCGCGTTTCCGCAAACGCTCAAGGATCTGATCCCAGTGGGGCGCATGGGTAAGGCCTCTGAGATCGCCTCGGCGATTTTGTTCTTAGCGTCGCCCGAGTCGGGTTTTGTGACGGGTGAGATTTTGGATGTGAATGGTGGTCTTTGGTCTGATTAGCGCTTTAAAAGCCTGCCTATGACAGCCATATTCCGTTAAAGTATAGACACGTAAGTTTTACCTTTTTCAAAGAGATTAGCGATGCCCTTCTGTTCAGCCTGTGGCACTAAATGTGCAGATGATGCCAAGTTCTGTAGCGCCTGTGGGACGGCGCTGGCCGCAGCGCCTGAGCAAGCTGCGCCGACAACACAACCTCAAGTCGCGCGTGCGGCAGAGCCGCTGCCACCCGTGATTCAAGTCATTACGCCTGCCGCGCCACTGAAGGCGTTTGATAATCCAGCCGAGCTCTGGAAGATGTTTTTCTATGTTGCTATCTTTGACTTAGCCATTTATTTCTTGACCACTTCAGCGGCAGAAACTGGCGGCTTCACCTCAGCCCCAACGATGTTAATTGTTGCTGCCTACCTTGCCATTGCCTACTTTTTGGTTAAGGTACAGGCGTACGACAAAGGCCGCGCCGTGTGGTTATTACCTTTGATCGCGTGGCACGTGTGGGGTTACTTGGAAGGCATTTCAAACAGCGGCGACCTTGAGTATGCGACGACGTTTGATAACTACGACACGTTTATCTCTGGCATCCC
>JABMMM010000160.1 GCA_013205565.1 Alcaligenaceae bacterium
ACATCAACGGACTCACCCGCTCGGTATTACACGGCACGCACCTGCTGGGACGCAACGGCTCATTTGTCTATGGTTTTTCTGGGATTGAAATCGCGCTGTGGGACTTGGCTGGCAAGCGCGCCAAACAACCCGTCTGGCAGTTGCTAGGCGGGCCCGCGCGTAAAGAACTTGATACCTATGCAAGCTTGCTTTGCTATACCGACCCTGCGCTAGTCGCTAAAAATGTGTCGAAAGCCGCAAGCCAAGGCTATCGCTTTATTAAACTGCACGAGGTCACGCGCGAAGCAACGTTGGCGGCTATCCAGGCACCGGGTGCCGAAAACGCCAAAATCATGCTGGATGTGAATTGCGCTTGGCTACCGGTTAAAGCCCGCGAGATGGCGCAATCGCTAGCAAACGATGGCCTGCTTTGGCTAGAAGAACCTGTCTGGCCGCCCGAGGACGTGCATAGTTTGGCCAGCGTACGCGCCAAGGGTGTACCGATTGCTGCCGGCGAAAACGTCGCGGGCTTGTTTGGTTTTAAGACCTTGATTGATGCGCAAGCGATCGACGTTGCACAACCCAGCGTCACCAAAGTCGGCGGCATTGGCGAGATGGTCAAGGTCATTCATTACTGTCAGGCGAACGGGGTTGAGGTGTATCCACACTGCCCTTACTTTGGCCCAGGCTTGCTCGCAAGCTATCACGTCGCCTCGGCCTTGATCGAGCAGCCGTTGATTGAAATTTTGTGGATCGAGATGCAAGATAATCCATTTGATCCCTGGGTGCGCAGCACGGGCGGCAAAGTGCAATTGCCGCAAGGCCCTGGCCTGGGTGTTGACCCCGACACCGCGATACTGAAACGCTATTTAAAAGGCGATGTCGTGCGCACTGCCTGACAAGTATGGTTCGTTCGATCGAACAAAAAAAATCGGCCGGCCAACAGCCCAGCCGTGCTCTGGCGTTAGCCGATCGTAAGCAAGCCAGTCGCGCCAAGCGTCGCACCCGTTAGCAGTAACCAAAACATATTGATTCTGGTGCGCGCCACAATCACTGTGGTCGCTGCTGTCAACGCCCATAAAGGCCAATCTCGGGCAGCCTCGGTGTTGCCGGTTGCAAGCATCCAGCCCGACGCGATCAGCAACGCAATCACGATAGGACCCATGCCTAGCTTAAAAGCGCGCACAGCGACGCGTTCACGATTTTTATACACCCACTTCGCGGTGAAAAAAATCAGCGTGCAACTAGGCAATAACATGCCCACCATGCATAGCACTGCCGCAAAGAATCCAACAAACAAGCCACCTGCGTTAAAGCCGATGTTCCAACCCAATAACGCCACAAACAAAACATTCGGCCCGGGTGCGGCCTGCGCAATCACAACTGACGCACTAAACTGCGGGCTCGTTAACCAGTGCTGCTGCGTCACAAGGTAATGATGAATCTCAGGTAACAGCACCAACGGACCACCAATCGAGCTCACCGAAAACAAAAAGAAGTGCATTAAAAGCTCGAACCAATCTGTCCACTGCATCACAAAACTTAACGGCGCGTTCATGGCTTGCCTCGAAGTTTAAGAAAGGTCAACAAATAGCCCAACCCTCCTAAACCAAACATGACATAGACCAGACGCCAGTGCAGCAGGGCAACACCCGCAAAGCTTAAACAGGCCAACACCAAACACAACGGTACACCTAGTGGATTAGTTTTCAAGGCCGTCAAGAGTTTGAGCCCCGTAGCAATAAACAAACCTGCTGCCACCGCTCCCATTCCACGCAAGGCATCGATCACGTGAGGATCGGTACCAAAACGCGAATACGCCAAAGCCAGCAAAGCGATCGTGAAGGAAGGTAACAAAAACATACCGGCAATCGACACGATGGCACCGCGCAGACCAAAATAGCGCGACCCGACCATGATGCTTAAATTTAAGGCAGGTGGCCCCGGCATGGTACGGGCGACGGCCCACTCTTCAACAAACTCGGCGCGCGTGAGCCACTGTTTACGCTCAACGAGCTCACGCTCCATGTAGGCCAGCACACCGCCAAAACCTTGTATCGCTAAAAGCGTAAAAGAAAAAAATAAATCTTTAAGCGACTCAGGCTGTGGTCGCGTTGTAGGTGTTGTCATATTGTCACAACATCAACGCTGCAACTGTCTCATCAAAGCAGCCAACTCAGACACCGAGTGCTTTTCAAACGATAACAAGAGCGACAGTATCGCCTCAACCAGCTGCGGATCTTGCCCTTCAGCGTTGTGGCGAAACTTAGCAATGATGTCTTTGTCAGAGGCTGGGTTTTCAGGCTCACCCTTCGCCAGTGGCACATCGATCTTGTGCACGGCGCCCGCTTTGCTTTTGATCACCATCGAAGCGCCACGCTGGCTGGGGTAAGCCTTGGCCCAACCGTCATCCAGCCTTGAGGTAATGCGCGAGGCTAAACCCTGAATATCGGTATTCGTTACGACCGACGGCACGTAACGGTCTTCACCAACGTCGCCATAATAGGCCGCCATCGCCACAGAGTACTTAATACTAAACTTAGCCCCCTCGGCGGTATCAGGCATCTCAGTGGCGCCACAAAAGCTCACTGCCACTGGATAGGTGGCTACATCGACGCTTTCAATATCGGCAAAAGCCAAGTGCTTGTCTTTCATTACTGCTAAGACACCATCGGCTGCCGGATGAATATGGCGACAGGCCGCATGCAGCTTGATGTATTGATCTGCCAAATAAAAGTGTTTGCCGAGTTCTTCAAATAGGGTCTCAAGATGCATCTCATCAGCCATTGCTTTGAAGAGACCTTTTTCACCTTCAAGCACGGTGATCGGTCCCTTGGCGCCGCGCTTCGCTAAATCCACAGACAGCACACCGGCCATCGCAGCCTTACCCGGATGCAAAGGCTTCACCATCGCACCTTCGACCAAAATTTGTAACAAGCCCGCGCCTTGCAAACTCGCGATACTCATCGCGCTTGTCAGTTGCTCTTTATTTAACTTCGCGAGCACGCCACAAGCCGCCGCCGCTCCTAACACGCCCAGCGTACCTGTCGTATGAAAGCCACGATTTAAATGCGACGGATTCATCGCCTTTGATATGCGGTTGACGATGTCATAACCCAAAATCATCGACAACAAAAAGGACTGACCGTCCGCCTGCTGAGTCTCAGCATAGGCTAACGCCGCAGGGATCACTGCGACACCCGCATGCACACCGCCAAAGCGATAACCATCATCCATATCAAGGGCATGCGCGGTCACGCCATTGCCTAAGGCCGCATGAATCGCAGGCACCTTCTCTTTGAAGCCAAACAAAGTCGCATCTTCAGTCCCCCGCAAGCTCGAGAGATAATCGAGCATCATCCGCGGAAAATCCATCTTCAAGCCAGCGATCGAGACACCAATTAAATCGATCGTTAACAGCTTGGCTTTATGCACGACCTCAGGGGGCACGTCTTTAAACTGAGTCTGACAAAAAAGCTCAGAAAACGTTTGCAAAATGGTCTGCTCTTTACTCATGTCTTGGCTCCAAGCTTAATTTTTATCTAGTTGACCTGAATACTAGCGGTCAACACAACTTGTTTTCGATGCTTACCTGTCAGTACGTTTTGCATCCGGCCAATATTTTTGCATTTCGACACAGGTTGGTATCATTTCGGTTTGGCAGCGCGCAACGCCTGCAACATGCGTTGCCCAGCGCGGCCATCAGGTTTGACGCCAATCGATGTTTGAAACTCACTGATCGCGGCACGACTTTTTGTGCCAAACATGCCGTCGATCTCGCCGATGTCATAGCCTCGGTCAACCAAACGTTGCTGCAC
>JABMMM010000161.1 GCA_013205565.1 Alcaligenaceae bacterium
GCGTAGCAGACTGACACCATCGCTGTATTGCTTGTTCATATTCGCCGCCTAGCTAGGCGGTCACACTAGTTTTTTTTAGTTTTAGTAAAGTGAGCTGATGAACGGTGTGTATGCGCACCACCACCCAAGCTTCGACTGTAGTGATATTAACAATGGTAAGTCAATCATTATTTATTAGATGAGTGATTACCCGAATGTGGTTTTGTATCCATCGTAACGTCGTGACGACTTCAAAATAAGGCCGTTAGGTAAGTGACAAGGGCGGAGAGGGCATCAATTAAAACCCAACGCTCGACAACCTGACGATGGGTAGAATATACTGTTTATTTATACAGTATATGTATGCAATCAAGTCACTCCACCCACACTGCCGCACCCACGCTTGACCAGACCCCACAGGGTCTGTTGCAGGACATGCCCGTCTATGGATTCAGGCTGCTCTCCCACAGGATGAGCGCCGGATTCCCGTCACCGGCTGCTGACTATACCGAAGAAGCGCTCGATCTCAACACCTATTTGGTGCGAAACAAACCCGCCACTTTCATGTTTTCCGTCAAGGGCGACTCCATGATCGGCGCCAGTATTGAGGATGGAGACAAGGTAGTCGTTGACCGCGCACTGAACCCGAAACACAACGACATCGTCGTTGCCGTGCTCAACGGCGAATACACCATTAAGCGTTTATTTAAACGCATGGGCTGTGTTGAACTGCGCCCCGAGAATCCGGCTTACCAGCCAATCAAGTTCAAGGATGGCTCTGAGCTTCAGGTGTGGGGCGTTGTCGTTGGCGTTGTGCGCCGCTACTCCTCAAAAAGTTAACGTATGGCTAGCGCACCCATCTTTGCGCTGGTGGATGTCAATAACTTTTATGTCTCGTGCGAGCGCGTCTTTCAGCCACAGTTTGAACATGTACCGATGGTGGTGCTGTCTAACAACGATGGCTGTGCGGTCGCCCGCTCGGCCGAAGTAAAAGCTTTGGGCGTGAAGATGGGAACGCCGTGGTTCAAGATGAAAGCGTTGGCCAAAGAACATGGCATCTTGGCCCTCTCCTCGAACTACACCCTTTACGGAGACATGAGCAATCGTGCCACGGCTGTGCTGCGCGACTTCTCGCCTGACATCGAGGTGTACAGCGTTGATGAGTCCTTTCTACGGGTGGAATCGGTCGCTCACCTCTACGGCGGCGTGACGGCCATGGGGCAGCAGATTCGCCAGCGCGTCAAGCAGTGGACGGGGTTGCCGGTTTGCGTGGGCTGTGGGCCAACAAAAACGCTAGCTAAGATTGCCAACCACCTGGCCAAAAAAAACCCCGAATTCGATGGCGTTTGCGATTTGCACGCTATCCCGCGGCCCGAGCGCCTCCAATGGATGTCGCAACTCGAAGTCGGTGAGGTCTGGGGTGTTGGCAGACGTATTGCCAAGCGGCTGAACGCGATGGGAGTCGAGACTGTCCTAGACCTGCGTAACGCCTCCGTTAAAGAAATCAGAGCCCAATTTGGCGTAGTGATGGAGCGTACATGCAATGAGCTTCGCGGTGTTTCCTGTCTTGAGTTAGAGGACGTTGCACCGCCCAAGAAACAAATCATGTCCTCACGCAGCTTTGGCTCGCCCGTCACAACTCTCGATGAACTGCGCGAAGCCGTTGCCAGTTACGTGTCGCGCGCAGCCGAAAAACTGCGGGCCCAAGAATCCGTTTCGGCGGCAGTTCACGTCTATATTCAAACCAACCGCTTTAAAGACAGTGACTTGCAATACAGCGAAGGGTTGCTCGTGCCGCTGCCAGATCCGACCGATGACACGCGACTACTGACCAAAGCAGCTATTCTCGGTCTTGGCCTGATCTTTAAACTGGGCTACAAATACAAAAAGGCGGGCATCATGCTGACGCTGATTTCTGACAAGGCTAAGCGCCAAGAGACGCTATTTGATGATCCGCTGCAACGCGTGCAATCAGCAAAACTGATGGCTGCCATGGATGCGATTAATGCGGAGTTCGGCCGAGACACAGTAAGAACCGGTGCCAATGGTACTGAGAAGCGATGGGCGATGCGTTCAGAAAATCGTTCCCCCAGGTTCACCACGCGATGGGACGAGCTACCGATTGCTAAGTGATTCATGGCACTAACCATTCCAATAAGCCATCGGGCTTGAGCCTGGCCCGGCGATGCCCATCTTGGCTCAATGCCAGCCAGTCCATTGAGGACACTTTAAAGTTCAAAATTGCCAAATGATGCCTGAGGGGCGAGTCTCTGGTGGTTTCCGCTGCCGGTTCGCCAGAGGGTTGAATGTAACCGGGTGGCACACGACTTAAGTAATCGGCAGAAGCACGTGACTGCCTAATACGCTCCCAGGCGGCTTTGACTTGTTCGCTGTCAAAGTCAACCGTGGCCAGAGCAGACACACGCAGCTGCCAATTGAGTCGCTTGCTCCAAAAGGTCAATTGCGCCAATGGCTGTGCCATAAGCTCAGCGCATTTGGGAGAACGCGCATCGGTGTAGATACGCAAGCTCCACGAACTTGCATCTGCATGCCTAAGTACAACTGTCCGTGCCTGGGGGCCGCTTTGATCAATTCCCTGCGTCGCCAAAATAGGCGTGCGCCAGTCATGGTGCCGGTCATGCGGTGCACGCTTCAGTTCTTGCCATAAACGGGTGGGCAAATGGTCGGGCAATATTTCTAAGTTCTCATGCGTAAGTAAACATCTAACATTTCAAAATCCTTCTACTCGGTTGTCTTAGTTTGATCCTGTCGAAGTGCTTCGGTTGCCATTTCATCAAGCATCAGGCGCTTAGAAGGCCAGAAATGAAATTCGGTGACCCATTCAAAGTCGATGTTGCTTTTGGATCGCAACCGCCCAGTTTCCTCGAAGTCCAAAGTAAAGGCCGCCCACCCAAAGGAAAAGGTGCAGGTTGTCGTTCAAGATGAATTGCACTAAATCGTCGGGCTTAATGACAACCCAGATTACACCCGTGACGACGCAGCACATTGTTATGCCGCTAAATCTAGTCACAAAATCACCGAGCTCAGCTAAAACAGGAATTTCCCTGACACGGGGTAGCGTTGCCATCGCGCCAACCAAAAGTCCGATACCTGCAGCAACCTCACCAAAGCATACGAACCACCAGACTAGGTAGGACAAACCGAAGGCTGCGCCCATTGAGGCATCTACAGGAAACTTACTTAATCCTTGTTGAATGAACACAATAGCCAAAGGAATTCGCAACAAGACATGACTCATGCTGAAATCTGGTAACGCCACCCAATAATTTTTTAGACTCAAAAAGAACACTTGATACGCCTTGTTAAAAATACAATTGACCCGATTACATCGAAAATAGCGTTCGTGATGCTACGACCACAACTAAATATCTACTCGATCTTTTTGCTGCGCAACAAAAAACTAAATCAAGCTGTTTGTCATTTCGCTCCGTTTCTAGCTATGATCAACCCTGACAAAGCTTACATTTATTTTTTCGTTTATCAGCTTAACCTTACGCAGTCACTCGAAGGTCTATTGTGCTTAACTTCATTCGCTGCGTAAGCAAAGCTTTAGGCGTACGAGCGAAAAAAATTTGCTTCAACTTCTTTAAATGTTAATCTTGTTTTTGGTTGCCGTTGAGAACGACTTAGCTTTGGTGCTGAGAACTTTATCAGCGGTGAAAACAGTGAGGTCTCACACATGTTCGGCATCTTTAAGTTTTTTTATTTTTTGTTCCAAAATGCGCGCCGGCTCCTAGATCCAAATCTCAACCCTCTGCGGCACGCACCAGTCTACGTTCGCTACATCGCCAGCATTCTGTTGTTTTGTTTTTGGTGTTTGGCTTTCGGGCTTTATATAGGCGATCCACTCTCTATCCCATACAACATGCTCGGTCATATAGCGGTTATCAGCATGGCATTCATCACGTGGGCTGTATTTAAGCAATCTACTCGCATCTATGGGCCCAGAACCGGCACGCAAGATTGGCTGCGCAGTCCAGATCGAAGCAGTCGTTGCGATGAAATGAGCGATGATCAAAGAGACGCAAGGGCTAAAGAGTTAAGCAAGTAAGTAACATATGACGCCTAAGTTATCAGTTTTTTTCGAGCGCGAGCTGCGATCAGACCACGCCGGAGAGGTTGGTGCGGTCAGCATATACGACGGAATTGTGGCTATCGCTCAACTACGAGGCGATACTGAGATGCTTGCCTTTGCACAGTCGCATAGAAAAACCGAAGCTGAACACTTAGCGCTGATCGAACAATGGTTGCCACCGGATCGTCAAAGTTTACTTTTAGGGCCTTGGCGATTAGCAGGGTGGTTGACGGGCGCACTACCTGCGCTTTTCGGTCGTCGGGCCATGTACAAAACGATCGCTGCAGTTGAGACATTTGTTGACAAACACTATCAACACCAAGTCGATTATCTTATGAACTCAGGCGGACCGGAGGGACTGCTTCCGGTACTGCTGCGTTGTCAAGCAGATGAGCAGCATCACCGAGACCAGGCAGCCGCTTTAGGCGGCGATTTATCTAATCGATTTATACAATTGTGGTGTTGGATAGTTAGTTTTGGTTCGAAGGTTGCTGTGGCTTTGGCACGCCGCGTTTGATATTTTTTCTGTCGCACCGTTGTGAGCTCGGTTTCCCGTAAAGCAATACCTCCGCAACCAAATCTAGGGTTTTCACCTTTCGCATCTCATAAAGTCACGGTTGTTAGGTCAAGATTTGTAGATTATATTAATGCAAAGGGCTTTGTCTTCGCATATGACAGTCACAGTAAAAGAATCCACGCAACAGTTTTAATCTAGGCCTACGGTTACCCCTCTCAGCAATCTTTTAAACACCGCTCGTGTAAACGATTGGTGCATCCGCCTGTAATGCATGACATGCGGTTCGCATGAGCTTTGTAACCAACTCAATTAATTTTTAAGCTTATAGGATGATATTTATGACAACAGTAAAACAACTTATTGAGAAAAAATCGAACACTATTTTCTCTGTACGATCATCTGACACTGTAGATCGTGTCTTGATGCTGATGCGCGATCATCGAGTAAGGGCTGTATTAGTTATCGATGATGGAGTTTTAGCGGGGATCGTTTCGCAGGGAGATTGCGCAATAAAAGTATTATTGCCGCACAGTGATCCAAAACATGTAGCCGTTTCAAAAATAATGACAATGAACCCGCTTACTGTGATGTTAACCAACTCATTAGAAGAGTGTATGGCAATAATGGTCCACAAACATATCAGGCATCTACCTGTTGTGGAGGCGAAGAAAGTGGTTGGTGTGATTTCTGTTGGGGATACAGTAAAAAATATTATTGAGCATCAAGGAAACCAGATCAAGTTTCTAGAAACTTATATTAAGGGCCATGGCGTTTAGCTTTTGCTCAACCTGAAAGTTATTTGATTCGTGATCGTCAACATCTAAGATAAGCCAAAAAACAGTCAGCTAATGTCGTTCTGATTATTGCTAGAAAACTTTGTGCTTGTATAGCGGATAATGAAGATCGCGACTGCGATCGCTAGAGTCGTGGCGCCGACCGCTAGCATCTCGTTAATATTGATGGGCGCGTGGCTCATAATATCAACCATGTGTCGGGTAAGTGCAGTGATGGCAATGTATAACAAGAATCTAACGGGCATGTGGTTGGTCTTGAAATAAATGCCAACCATCGCGCCGATTTCTAAATATATAAATAACAGCAAAAGATCTTGAATTGAGGCATGGTGTTTTTGAAAAAGTTCAATAAACGTCCACCCAGCTGCCCACATTGTGGCGGCCCCGATGCCAAAAAGTGCAATTCTATGGAATATACCAACGCAAACATTTCCTAGTTGGTCTAGATCTTTTAGTTGCTTGTTCACTGCGTTTATCCTAGAGAAAAGTTATCTTGTTTAGCATACTAAACAAGATTTAATGCATGCCTGTCCATGCATAGCCGCAGCCCAAGAGACCCAGAGCCGTTTAGAACGGGCTGTTTTCTTAGGGTGATTTCTAGCGATATGATTTCTGCATATGCGGCACAGGCTTTGGCGATACGTGTAATGAGTCGCTCTTGCGTTTCGTAATGTTGATCTGCCGCAAGTCGTTGAATTTCAAGTAAGAGAGGGTCGTAGTCAAATACATTTTGCATCGAGTCTTCTTCGATCAAAACAAGTTTTGAATCGATGCAGAGTGCCAGGCTTAGTAAGTGTTCTTTGGGTTCTGCCGCGCCTGGTGCATAGGTTCCAATCTTTGTATCTATTTTGATTGCTTGTAGCTCAATGAATGCTTGTAGCGTCATTTCTAAATGATCCGGTTCGCTAACTGACGACTTCATTGTAATGGCTGCCGTTGAAATAAAGAATGGTTGGCTTTACCGCGACACACTTAGTTTTTTTAGACATCAAAGTTTGAAGACACTATTCATGGATGTGGTGTGCCGCTGGGTGTCTCACCAGATGCTACACAGCACCCTTGCAATCTCCTTTGCTACCCAATGCCAGAGAAAAACCCGTCCGATCAGTCCGCACCACTCCCCACAGACCCGCAGGAACCCAAACCAGTAGGCAAAAAAATACCAACCCCGAAAGGTTGGTATGTGCGGTAGTGGTAGTGGTGGTGGGGTGGGTACCGACTTATAAAGTTAGTCTCTGAGGGGGGTTAGTGCGGCTGATAACGTTTGTGTGAAGACGCATACAAGTGTTGCGTCTGCTGTTTAGATGGCGTTCGAAGTCAAGTAGGACTCTAAAATTGATTAAATATTAGATTTGCAAATTGTACCAATTTTGGTACACTAGCTCATGGAGAAAAAAGTAACGCCAACCTTAGCAGCTCGTTTTTACAGGTCGGATGTCGGTGGTGAACCAGTGCGCGATTGGCTGAAGGCTTTGCCTGTCGCTGATCGCAAGATCATTGGTGAAGACATAAAGACGGTGCAGTTTGGTTGGCCCTTGGGCATGCCTCTGGTCGCGCATCTCGACAGTGGGATCTGGGAAGTACGCACGAGGCTAAGCACACGTATTGCTCGGGTGTTATTTGTGCTTGATGGAGACGTGCTGGTTTTGTTACATGGTTTCATCAAGAAAGAGCAGAAGACCCCAAAGCCAGAATTGGATTTGGCAAAAGAACGGCTCAAACTATTGAAGAGGCATAAATGAAAAATAAAAATATCGGTAGTGATTTTGATGACTTCCTTATGGATGATGGCATGCTTGAGGAAGTGACTGCTGTGGCGGTCAAGCGGGTGATCGCTTGGCAAATTGAGCAGGAAATGTTGGCTCAAAAGATTACCAAGACCGCCATGGCAAAAAAGATGCGGACCAGTCGCGCCTCACTCAATCGTTTGTTGGATGAAAACGATACCAGTTTGACTTTGACAACGTTGGCAGGTGCGGCCGCTGCTCTAGGCCGACGTATCAAACTTGAGTTAACACCAGTCTGACTTCTGGACATGTTGGTGCTCACCGTCGAAACAGATAATATTGGTACGCTTTAACTTGATGAATTGACGTTGACCGGTGATTTTTTCACCGCAGTCTTTTTCACAGCAGTCTTCTTCACAGCAGTTTTTTTCACTGCAGTTTTTTTTGCGGCTACTTTTTTGACTATGGGTTCCTTCATTTGTTTGTTTTCTTTCTTAGCGGGTTTTTTTAGATTTTTTTCGGATTTGTCTACAGCAGAGTGATCCAACTTGTGACCTTCTTTAAAAGCCCTTGCGCCAACATCAGCTAAATCTTGCGTCAGCTGGCCCAA
>JABMMM010000162.1 GCA_013205565.1 Alcaligenaceae bacterium
CCCACGCGCGCGTGCCGGCTTTAAAAATGCTTTGGCAGCACTGACGCGCCGCCCATTCTGGATCCAGCGCTGGTAATACCCCGCGCCCTTTTGGCTTGCCGCGTTGTAATCAATATGCGAGGGCAAGCCAAAGCCGGCTGCGGCCTCAATAAAGGCATCGCACAAGGGATGGCGCCAATCGCAATTGGTGACCGGCAACAGGCCTTCAGAACCCCTAAAGTGCGAGTCATGCGGCGCCATGCGTTTTTCGGTACGCTTGAAATAGGGCAACACTTCAGCGTAAGACCAACCAGCGTTACCGAGCTCGGCCCAATTGTCGTAATCACTGGCGGCGCCCCGCGTGTAATTAAAGCCATTAATTGAGCTCGAACCCCCGAGTGTGCGACCCATGCGAGTGATCACTTGGCGACCATCAATGCCCGGGCCCGGCTCTGTCAGAAAATTCCAAGTGTAGGCAGGATCATGGCCCACCTTAATAAACCCCGCCGGGATATGGATGTACGGATTACGATCGGGCGAGCCCGCTTCAAGCAGGCAGACTGAAACACTAGGATCTTCAGTTAATCGGTTGGCCAGCAGGCACCCTGCAGCACCCGCACCCACAATCACGTAGTCATAGGTTTGCATCAACACTCACTTTAGTTTTGTCGGCAACGTGAGCGAGAGCGCTGCCGCCAGTATCAACAAAATACCTGCCGAACCGAAGGCGACCCAATGGGTGCCATACGCCTCGTAGGCCCATCCACCCAGCCAAGAGCTAATCATAGCGCCCACTTGATGCGAAAGGTACGTCCATCCATACAACATCCCCACTAGCCTGACTCCGTACAAATCAGCCAAAATCGCTGAGGACATTGCAATACTGCCGGCCCACACGATGCCACCAATCGCTGCAGCAACATAGAGCTCAAAGTGCGTACCCACAATTAAGAGCGCAAAGAAACCTAAGCCGCGAATCAAATAAATTGTTGAAAGAATGTAACGACGCGGGATCTTATCTGCGAGACGACCTAGTACCAAGGTACTGAAAATGGCGACTAAGCCGATCAACCCAATACCAAAAGAACTAGTCGTCGAATCAAACCCATGATCCATCAGCATCGGCATACCATGAGTGCCAAGCAAATTCATGCTGAACCCACAGGTAAATAAACCCAGACAGATTTTCCAGAACGGCACGGTACGCACCGCTTGCGCCATGGTCATCGCTGCAGTCGCTGCCACCGCTGCGTGGGTTGTACTGCTTGCCCCAGGCAGATTAGGCAAAGTATCGGTCTGCGCGGGCGCATTCTCACGCATCACAAACAGCGCAATCGGCAGCGCTAATAATGCAAAGATCACCGAGTAGCCAACGAGCGTCGTCTGCCAGCCAACCGCTTCGATGGCCACGGTAAGCACGGGCGTCATCACGGCGATACCGGCCATTGAACCGGTCGACAAGAAAAACAAGGCCATGCCGCGCTGACGGGTAAACCAGCGACTAATAATTGGCGTCACCGACACGGGGCTTGTGAAGGCCAAGCCGACTGACAGCAGCACACCAAAGGCTAAAAAGAAAGACCAGGGCGTACGTGCATACACTGACCAAATCGAAGATAGCACCACGATCGTCATACCCACCAACAACACGAACTTGGTGCCAAATTTAGCCACTAAATAGCCGGCCAAAGGCATAGCCAGGCCATAACACAACATCCCGATGGCCACGATGCCTGCAAGCAAGCTGCGACTAAAACCAAGATCTTCAGCGATCGGTAAAAAAAATGGTCCAATCCCCATCCGCATGCCGACTGTCATCAGCGTGAGCAGCGAAGCGCCTGCGACGATGTTCCAGCCAAAATACCAACTACCAACTTTTGACTGCGTCAACACACTCTCCGAGTTTGGCCTGCTTAAATATCTGCTGATGCTAAAACAGAGCGATAGAGGGACTCGCGCCCAAGGTACTGAATATCAATGGTACTAGAACGACCGACGCTCGAGAAACTCAAGCATCACCTGTGCGCATTCGTTAGCATGCGAAAACGGTAACCCATGGCGCGCATGGTTAAACACGTGAAACTCAGAATCCGGCAACTTGCTGTGCATTTCAGCCATCTGGTCAACCGCAATGAACGGACTGCCATCGGCGTGAAGCAACAGTACGGGCATCTTCACTTCGCCCAGCCTGGGGCCAAGATCCGCACCCACCAAAATATCGCGCGCCACAATAATCGATTCGATTGGATGATTGCCTTGCTGCTTTTCGTACCAGGCGCGCTTGGCGGGCGACATCTTGGCGTCATCATGAAACCGCCGCGGCATCAGGCGTTTTGACCAGGCTGCCCCGCCCTGTTCTTTGAGCAAAGTATCCCACTCAACGACATTCTGAATCACACCACCGCGAAACGCAGTGTTGGTTAGGGTCAACGAGTGCAAACGCTCAGGATGCTGCAGCGAATACGCCAACGCAGCAGTGCCCCCGATTGACTCGCCCACCAAGTGAAACCGTTGAACACCAACCGTATCGGCCACAAGCGAAATATCTTTTATTAATTGCGTAAACGTGAGGTCGCCAGCAGGCTTAGCCGTAGATTGGCCAAAGCCGCGCATATCAAAACGTGCGATACGATAATTCAACCCAAGCATTGGCAACCACTCGGCCCAAATTTCAGTGTTGGCGCCGACGCCGTGATGAAAAATAATTGTTTCTGGTTGTTCAACCCACTCAGGGGTCATATCTAAGACGTTGTAATACAGCGAGTCGACAAAGCCTTCTTTAAATTGCATACAAATACTCTCTCTAAAAATGATGCCAAATCTTCAAAATTTTGAGCGCCGCGCTGCGTGAGCCTTGTGAGCTTCGGTTGCTCAGTTAGCTCAGTTATCCCAATACCCGTTGCTGAAAATCCAAGGCCGCAGTGCGCAAGGCTTTGCCTAAAATCTTGTAATCAATAGCGTGAACAAAAAAATCGATTTGCCGGCTTTTCCAAGCGTCGATTTCACTGAGCTCGTTCACATAAACACCTACTTTAATCTGGCTTGCTTGCGCAGCAACAATAATGCGGCTCACTGCCTCTTGAATAGTGGGGTGAGTCAACTGGCCGTGCAAACCATATGAAGAGGCCAAATCCGCAGGGCCCGGCATAATCCAATCGACTGGATTCTCTTCAAGCACTTGTTCGATGCGCTCGACACACGCTCGATCTTCAACCAAGCCTACTGACAAGACATTTTTATTTGACAGTGCAGCTGCCTCAGCAAAATTTCTTTGTCCATAGCCCGCAATCTGCACCCCAGTGCACGTCGCCCTGACACCTTCAGGCCAGTATTTCATTGATTGCACAACGTCATTGGCGCGCGCATCATGCCCAAGGTGCGGAATCATCAAACCTTCGACACCCGCATCCAACAAGCGCGAACCATCTGCATAGTTTGCCGCGCCGAGTCTGACGAGGGCATGAATCCCTGAAGCTGCGCAGGCGCGCACATGCGTTTGCACAATGCGCAAATCATTGAGCGCATGCTCGGTGTCGATAATCACAAAATCGTAGCCAGCTTCAGCATACAACTCAGAGATGTTCGAGTCACTCGAAAAAATGAAGCCTCCAAGCAATGGTCGCTTGGAGCGCATTTTTTCTTTTAGACTAGGCATCGTCATCTTGAGCGACTGCCCATTACATGTGCGAAAACATCGTCCGGCCTTGCACTGGCATATCTGCCACCAGAATCGTGCCGGTCTTTGACTCAGTAATAAACAATTGCTTGTTATCTTTACCGCCATACGCGCAGTTTGTCACCAGCTTACCCGTCGGCGAATTAATGCGCAGCATCGGCTCGCCCAAGGCGCTAAAGAGCCACACCACACCCAAGCCCACGTGACAAACCGCCAGATTATTCTCAGCATCAATGGCCATGCCATCTGGACCAAAGCCCCCCGTCATCTGAACCGCCATCCCCACTTTGCTGGTGGTGCCGTCTTTCATCAAGGGTACACGCCACACACAATTGGCGCGGGTCACAGCAAGCATGACGATATTTTCTTCAACATTCAGTACCAAGCCATTCGGGCTCGGGATGTTATTTAGAATGCAATCGAGTTGTCCGTTGGTACGTAAGCGATAAAGACGTCCGCTGGGGTCATGCAAGCCCGTCTGGCCTTGATCGGTAAAGTAGATGTCGCCCTGTGCGCCAAAGAACAAATCGTTCACGCCACGAAAACGCGTCAACAGTGGGCGGTCATAAAACGGCTCAATCTTGCCCGTATTGACATCCAACACCATCAGGCCGTTTTTATGATCGGTAATAAACGCGCGACCATCTCGGTGAAACTTCAACCCGTTTGGCTCGCCGTCATATTCAACAACCACGCTGATATCGCCACTAGGCGTGATTTTAAAAACCCGGCCAAAAGGGATATCGGTGACAAACAGATTGCCCTGGCGGTCAAACGATGGGCCCTCAATAAAGTGAGGTGTTTCAGCCCCATGAAATTGCACATCGGCAAAAGCCGAACGCTGGCCCACTTTTGAAAGTCTGTCAGGGATTTTCGCGAAAACGCGCGCTTCTAATGCTGGGGGGGCTGCAAACATAGTTCTTCCCTTGTACGTTTTTTTGATGTCAGGCCGAGGTGCTGAGCGCCTCTTTATTTGTCTCCGGCTGTCTACTGTTTTACTTGCCAAGGGTACAGGTGTCAAGCAAGGCTTTTGACGCGCCCCATGATTGTGCTAACTTGTTAGGTAATAAAAATCGGAGTCTGTCATGTCGGGCTTGCAAATCACGCCATCTGCGCAGTACCCTTTTGGATGTCGCATCGAGGGTGTCGATATGCGAGCCGGGGTGGATGATCGGACTGCTCAACAAATCAGTGAGGCCTTGAATCAATACCTCGTGGTCTGCGTATCAGGCGAACCTTACCAGTCTGAACAACTGGTGAATTGGGCTAAAAAAATTGGTCCTCTTGAAATCAATATTTCAAAGGCCTTTCAAAACACTCAGTACCCGCAGGTCATGACCTTATCGAATGTGCTGATTGATGGCAAGCCGCAAGGCCTGGCAGACGCTGGGCAAGAGTGGCATACCGATATGTCTTACAACCGGATCTCAGGGCGTGCCACTATTTTGCATGCGCATCAGGTGCCGTTCAAAGACGGGCACGCGTTGGGCGATACGGCGTTTCGCAGCATGTACGCCGCTTATGATGCACTGTCCTCGAATCTAAAAGAAGAACTTGAATCACTTGAGGCCGTACATGATTTTGAAAATCTCTGGACGCACATGCTCGCGCGCCCCGGCTCGATGCGCAAACCTTTTACTGATGCGCAGCGCAAAGAAAAACCACCGGTTGTCCATCCTGTTGTCTTACGCCACCCATGGACGGGGCGCAGGTGCATTTATGTGAATCGCGGCTTAACCACCAAAATTCTAGGGCTGCCCGAGCAAGAGAGTCGCGACTTGCTTGATTTTTTATTTAGGCATCAAGAACAAGCGCAATTTGAATATCGCCACCAGTGGCGAGTGGGTGACACCCTGATGTGGGACAACTGTGCCAGCATCCATTTAGCGACCGGTGGCTACAGCGCCGATCAGCCAAGAGTGATGATTCGCACGCAGATTCTGGGCGATGAAACGCGCTATCGCAAAGAAAATGCCCCGTTGGGGGCGCGTAACTTGAATACCATCTAAACACCTTTTGACCATCACTTACCGAGAGCCCTCATGCACACAATCCGCCTGTTGACACCGCTTGCGCTGGCCTTTAGCCTTTACCTCAGTACCGTTTTTGTCACTGCGCAAGCCCAAGAGTTTCCGTCGCGCAGCTTGCAAGTGATTGTGCCGTTTACCGCGGGCGGGCCAACCGACGCCATGGCACGCGTGGTTGGTCGCGAGCTGAGTCGACTCACGGGGCAGCCCGTGGTGGTTGAGAACAGACCTGGTGCCGGCGGCAATGTGGGCAGTGCACAAGTGGCCCGCGCCGAACCTGACGGCTACACAATGATTGTGAATGGAGGTTTAACGCACACGTTAAACCCTCAAATCTTTGCCAAAACCAGTGGCTATGCGCTAAAGGATTTTAAAGCCGTCGCAGCCTTTGCAAAAAGCCCAATGGTGCTCACGGTGAACCCTGACTTAGGTGTCAACGACGTACAGCAACTTATCACGTTGGCAAAGTCAAAACCAGGCGGCTTATCGTTTGCCTCGGGTGGTCAGGCGAGTAACCCACACATGGCTGCAGAATTGTTTAGAGACATGACGCAGACAAACATGCTGCATATCCCTTACAAAGGGACAGCCGACTCGGTTAAGGATATCGTCAGTGGCCGCGTGCAAGTTGGCTTCTATAGCCCGCAGGTGGCAGAGCCTTTGGTTCAAGCCGGGCGACTCAAAGCCATAGGCGTCACCTCAACCACGCGCATCAAGGGTTTAGACAATATCCCGACGATCGCCGAACAAGGCGTCAAAGATTTTGTGTTTGAATCTTGGTACATCATTTTGGTGCCGGCCAAAACACCGGCGCCGATCGTCAACAAACTCAATCAGCTTGTCAATCAAGCCTTAGACAACCCAGACACCCAAAAGGCCTTTTCTAATATTGGGCTAAGCGTGATGCAGACAACCTCTGCGCAGACCGAGGCAAGTATCATCACTGAGCAAAACAAATGGAGCGAGCTGGTTAAAAAAATCGGCTTGCAACTCGATTGATTGCGCAACCAGCCCAAGCTTTACTCAGGGCTGGATTGCGATACCCTCAAGCCGAAAGATATAAGGGCCTGTTTCAGTATTCGCACGCAATCCATACGCGTTTTTATAAAACTCTGTCAGTGCGCCCAACCCTTCGTGTTTGCGACTGTAGGCGATTGACCCGGCAGCATCCGTAGCCGTAATTTCAAGCCAATAACGGGTGTTGGCCAACAACGCCTTTGTGCTCTTGATTTGTATAACAAGCCATTGCTGTCCCACTGGTAACAGGCCAAGATCCGCCGACGCTAAGGTCTCGAGTTTGTGTCCAGGTTGACTTTGTTGATCTTCACGTATTGAAATGTTAACCGTGCCCGCCGCCATCTTGTCTCTTCGCCAAAGTAATTTGAGCTCGGTTAACTGAGTCTGCTGTGCGCCTGTCGAGAAAGACGCGTGAATGGGAGGGCTGCTAGACACAACATCGAAAGCAAAAATCGGGTTAACAGTGCTGTCAAATAACACCCCTGCTTTGAGCGCTGTCGACACAAAGAAAAAAAGCACAGTCCTAAGCACCGCACGCCTGAAATTCATTTTGACCCCTCTAGAATAGGTAGCAAACTAATCTGTTTATACTGCACTGAGACTTCGCGATTTGCCTCAACGCACGCCGAATATTGGTGTGTGCGTGAAATCGTAGGCGAAAAAAATGACTTACCGTTAAGTAAGTCATTAATTTTCAAAACAAACTTGATGGGCTGGGCGAGACTCGAACTCGCGACCAAGGGTTAAAAGTGGAAAACTCTATTTCACCAACCACTATTTAGTTTTGAATGAGACAATGCGCCCCGGATAGGACCCGTTGGACGTATCTTCTTTTACCGTTCGCTCGTAAAAGTCTATTTGAGCGGAGTCATTACGTGTACTGCGCTCTGCGCCGACCAAGTAGATCGACCATTCATCATGTGAATCTTCAATATAGCGGTTGGTGATCTGCTTTCCTTCAAAGGTAAATCTTTCAACCCATAGCCCTTTTCCGTTTCTCTCGCCGGTGTAAGTGAAGGTCGATCGAACGCTACCACCACCTTCCATTTGGTACGAAACCACGACTTCATTTGCATTTTCTGCCGTATAGTTTGCTCTCGCAGTTTGCGCAAACGCCGCTTGTGCAGACAAGGCGAAGAAACAGAAAAAAGCCGTAGAGAAAAATAGCTTCAACATGACCCACTCCAGTGACGATAGATTGTTCAGACCATACCAAACAACTGCGCCGATAATATATTATTCCCGTAGGCGTTCTTTCAAGATAGTCCAACTTTTCGGCCGCACCTCCAAAATAGCAATCGGCGTGTAAAAAATGTGTAAGCGGTGTGTCAGTAAAATCGCAGACGAAAAAAAGACTCACTTTTCAGTAAGTCATTTTTCTCAATCGTTTTCTTGGTGGGCTGGGCGAGACTCGAACTCGCGACCAACGGATTAAAAGTGGAAAACTCTGGTTTTTATTGTTGTAAATCAATGACATAATTTTGGTGTGTAGCAAAGTGTGCTGGTCAGCTCAGATTTTTAATGGTTATTTTTCTTAGTAAAATCACTCGGCTGCTGCGAACGAAATCAAATAAATAGCAG
>JABMMM010000163.1 GCA_013205565.1 Alcaligenaceae bacterium
CGAAGCGATCGACCCCATCCCGGGGCCTACGCCGTAGGAATCCCCGTTCTTCCCGCGTCAGCGGCGTCCGTGAGGACGAGGGCGGGGAGGATGTCAAAGTGTCTGCAGGCATTGACGTCACGCATGTGCCTTACAAAGGTAGTGCAGCTTCAACAATGGCGTTGGTCAGTGGTGAGGTCTCGTATGCGATCGATACGCTTTTCATTCAATCGCAGCACATTAAGGCGGGGTCAATCAAGCCACTCGTGAGCTTTGGGCCCAAGCGTCTAGAGTCGATGCCCAACATGCCTGCGATGGTTGAAAAGTATCCAGGCTTTACGGCGTTTTCATGGTTGGGCTTCATGGGGCCAGCCGGTCTGCCGACAGAAATTGTGTTGAAGTGGTCGACTGAGGTTTCTAAAATTGCGAACACCCCAGAAGTCAAAGAAAGACTAGCGCAGCTTGGCATTGATGCCGTGGGCGGCACCTCTCAACAGTTTGCAGATTTTGCACAAGCAGAAATCAACAAATGGACTAAGGTGGTGGGCGAGGCAAAGATCCCTAAAGAAAATTGATTCAGGGCACTTGAACTTAAACCCGTACAACCAATTTCCCCAGGTTCGCCCCTTTAAATAAATCCACAAAAGCCTGAGGGGCGGCCTCTAGCCCTTCAACAAAAGTCTCGGTGGGTTGCAAGGCGCCACTGCGCAGCAGTGCTTTGATGTCTTGCTGTGCTTGTGCACGGTGTTCAGGGTAACTCGTTACCCTAAAGCCTTGCAGCGTAGCGTTCTTGTTTAAGATTTCGCCAATATTGCGCAGGCCATCGGGCTCGATCAAGTTGTATTGCGAGATCATGCCACATAACGCGAGGCGTGCAAAATCATTTAAGCGCTCGAGTACACAGTCAAAGATGGCGCCGCCGACGTTTTCAAAATCAACGTCAATACCTTGAGGCGTTGCTTGCGCGAGCAATTGCTTGAAGTTCGGGTCACGATAATCAACGCAAACCGAGTAACCCAGCTTTTCGACCGCGTGCTGACATTTAACAGGGCCGCTAGCGATTCCAACCACTCGACAGCCGATTGAACGCGCTAAGGCCGCGGCAACGCTGCCGACTGCACCGGTTGCGGCAGAGATCACAACCGTATCTGTAGGCACGGCCTTGGCGATCGCGCGTAGGCCTACCCAGGCCGTCACCCCAGGGCTGCCAAGCGCACCCAGATAGGTCGAGGCTGAGAAGCCATCTAGATTGATCTTCTCTGCGCCAGACGCTTTGATTTTGGTGTAGCGCTGCCAACCAAAGTGGCCTAGCGCCCAGTCACCCACTTTAAAGTCTGCATGCTTGGATTCGACAACCTGTCCTATTGCTCGTCCTACCATGACGTCACCCAAATTCAATGGGTTGGCGTAGGCGGCGTTGGGCATCATTTGACGACGTTGGTAAGGGTCGAGCGAGACGAAGACATTTTGCACCACGATGTCACTGGGCTCAGCACTTGGTATGGCTTCACTCTTCAGCGCAAAGTGGCTCGCGTCTATTGCACCGCTAGCGGCTTTCACAAAACGTACACAAAGATTGTTCGTCATGACAGTTACTCAACTTTTAATTGGATTTTTTTGGCTAAAGTCCCGTACTTAACAAACTCACTCTGCACGAGGGCAGAAAACTCTGAAACACTACTACCAACAGGCTCAGAGCCTCGGTCAAGTAAGAACTTGCTGACGTCGGGTGAATGCACGATCTTGATGATTTCAGTATTTAGACGCTTGACGATGTCTGGCGCTGTGCCTGCGGGCACAAAAACGCCTTGCCAGGCCTCGACTGAGTACTCGGTCAGCCCCGCTGATTCAGCGACTGTCGGCAGTTGAGGTATCGTTGGTGGTGCCTTTGAGCCCGAAGTGGCTAACAGCTTGATGCTGCCCGCATTGAGTGCTGCAGTGGCCGCAACGAGCGTGATCACTGCGAGGTCAATTTGCCCTCCCATCAAGTCGGTCAGGGCAGGGCTCTCTCCGCGGTACGGTATCGCGATTATGCGTGTGCCCGCCATAAGATTGAACTGTTCAATGGCAATGTGATTTGGGCTGCCATTACCTGAGGTACCTGCCGAAAGCTTGACCCCTGCTTTATCTAGTTTGATGAGATCCGCCATCGTTTTTGCCTCAAGTCCCGGTCTGGCCAGCCACATCAACGACAGGCGTACCGCTTGTGTGACGGGGATAAGACTTTTGAGGGGATCGTAGCCGACGTCGCGCACGTGGGGGATGATTGTGATGGCGCCCACGGAACTGAGCAAAAGGGTATGACCGTCGGGCTCAGCTTTTGCAACAAGTGCTGAGCCGATCGTGCCATTGGCACCTGGCTTATTTTCAACGACAACAGGTTGACCAAGGGCGGTCGACAGGTGTTGAGCCAGCGTACGCGCCACAATATCAATAGCGCCACCAGGCGGAAACGGCGCGACAATTCGAATTGGCTTGGAGGGGTAGGGAGTTTGAGCCCAAGTCGCAAACGGCATGAGGATTAGGGCAACGATTAACGCGCTGAGGGTTCGTAAATGTGCATGAATCATGCGCCTACTCCATCTTCAATTGTTTTTGCTTGATCAGTGTCGCCCAGCGTGCGCGATCGGCTTGCACAAGTGCTGCGAGCTCGGCCGGGGTTGAGGCTGCCGGCTCGACACCCGCCGCCCTGAGTGATTCGCGCAAACTCGGTTCAGACAATACCTGTTTGAACGACGTGTTTAATTGTTGAACAAGATGACCAGGCGTTTTGCTCGATGCAAAGACGGCATACCAAGATAGGGCATTGAGTCCTTGATAGCCTTGCTCGTGAACGGTTGGAATATTCGGTACTGCAGGATTGCGTGTCTCACCAACCAAACCAATCACGCGCATGCGCCCTGAATTGATGTGAGGTAAAAAAGCCGGTAAATCGCCAATCGTGCCTGCTAGCCGTCCGCCCATGACATCGACCATCACCGGGGCGATGCCTTTGTATGGCACTGCCATGAGCTGCAAGCCAGTCGCATCCGCAAATTGTTCAATCCAAAGTTGAGTGATATTGCCCACTCCGGGTGATCCAAAGTCGATGGTCTGATTTTTGGCCTTCGCATAGGCAATAAATTCGGCGATTGTTTTTGCTGGGATATTGGCATCGATGGCCACCGCAGAGGCGTTTACGACGATACGCGAGACTGGGCTCAAGTCCCGATCGATATCAAAGGGGAGCTTTTGAAAAATCGGCGAGATCGTAAAGAGCCCCGAGCTTGAAAAGAATAGTGTTGTACCGTCAGGTTCGCTTGCAATGACGTTTTGTGCCGCAATAATGCCATTGGCGCCTGGCTTAGCCTCAACGATGACATCAGTGCCTGTCGTTTTAGAGAGCCTTTCAGCGAACTGGCGCGCGACGAAATCGACCGGGCCACCGGCAGCAAAAATCACCAAGCGGATTGGTTTATCTGCGGCGTGCGCAGCGCCGGATAATAGTGCAAGGGTGTAGCCAAGAACTGCGATCGCAATGCCTAGTCGCTTTTTCATTGAGGTCTCCGGTGCCTTCAAACTCGCTCAGTGAACGTAGCGCAGGCCGCTCGCGCTAGCCAAGCCCGTTTGGGCGGTTCTGTTTTTTATCGGTTTTGCTCGTAAAACCTCGCCGTTCAGGGCGGGGATGTAAGCGCGGAAGGCGAAGCCTTCCATTCTTTGACCTTTAATTTAGCGTGGCGC
>JABMMM010000164.1 GCA_013205565.1 Alcaligenaceae bacterium
CATTATACACAGCAGCAACCTTGTCGAAGCCTGCGCTGCGCCGCCACTCAGAGCGAGTCACAAAGCGCCACCAGGTCAGAATCCATTTCAAGGACAACTCGACACCATAAAAGTGCACGAAATCCAGTGAAGAATCGGTAACGGTGGTTAGCCCTTTCCTGTACCATCTCATTTAATAAAACCCGCCAAGGCTCTGTGCGTAAGCATATCCTCAAACCGGCGGGTTACTTTTTTTTGAAATCGGATTTTGCAGTGAACCGCCCCTGGTAACAAATAAACGGCCGTTCGAGAAACCCCCTACTTCTTACGCGCAACAGGCAGCTCAACTTCATCAAAAGGTTCTCCACGGATCCAGTGGTAAGCCAGCAACCTCAACGTCCGAATTGTAGGTGGTCGTAAATTCTTCATACTCAGCTTGCCAACGCCGATTTCGCTCTTGCTGGGCGAGTTTTCGCAAAAACGACTCTTCTTTCTTTGACATATTTATTCTCAGTGTGTTTGCTTGAAGGGCGGCCTTCAGCCCGCATTAGCCCCCTCCTGGACGCTAGCTGCCCACTTACTTTAAAGATCGCAGGAGCGTTGAGACAAACATGCCAAAGATAAAGCTTAGGGCCATGATCGCGTATAAGCCCAAAATCCAAAGAACAAATTTGTGCGAACTTTTCAGAACGGCGACATCAACATATAAGTCAGAAGTTTTAGCTCTGCAACCATCAATATTGGCCTCCATTTTAGACTTTAGGGCTGCGATCTCGGCTGTTAGTTTGACTTCAAGTTGCTCTGTCTTAGCCTCAAGACGATCTGTCTGAGACAGGGAATTAAACGTACTCATTGCGAATCTCTCATCATTAAATATCCGTATTAAACCGCCTTCACGGCACTACTGTGAGTCGACCCAAGTCAAGCGCAATAGCTTGGGCCTGACTCTTACAAACACTTACAAAAACCCAATCTAATTGGCTATAAACCCGCCCTAATCGTCTGATAACAAAGCAAGCCAAGCCAGGCGTGCCATCCCAACCAAAATCGGCCATAATCCTAGTCAAACAACATTGATATGAGACAAGCCTTGAAAATCACAGCAATCACTGCAATTCCCTTGTCCTTTCGACTTGATCAGGGCAAGACGGTCACGATGGGGATTGGCAGCACCACTAAGCGCGACACGATTATTGTGCGGGTCGAAACCTCTGAAGGCATTACGGGGTACGGCGAAGCCCACCCGGGTCGCAGCCCAGGGGCCGTGGTCAGCCTGATTCAAAATACGCTGGCACCGATGCTGATCGGCATGAGCGCCACTGATGTCATTGGCGTTTGGAAGCGCGTGCATCGTATGCAACTTTCAAGCCATGGGGTAGGCTCGGGCGCCTCGCTGGGTTTATCGGGCATCGACATGGCGCTTTGGGATATTCGCGGCAAAGCCACGAACATGCCCTTGTATGAGTTGCTGGGCGGTAGCAAACGTCGTTTGCCTGCTTACGCGGGGGGTATTTCTTTAGGCTACCAACCCAAAGAGTCTCTGGCAGAAGAAGCTCAAGAGTATGTGGCACGGGGCTACAAAGCGATCAAGCTTAGGCTAGGCGATAGCGCCAAGGTCGATATTGAACGCGTGCTGCACGTGCGCAAGGTGCTGGGCGATGATATTGATATTTTGACTGACGCCAACACTGCCTACACCTTGGCTGACGTACGCCGCGTGTTGCCAGTGCTTGCCGACATCAAAGCCGGTTGGCTTGAAGAGCCCTTCGCCTGTAACGATTTTTCGTCGTACCGTGAAGCCGCAAAGATTACCTCGCTCGTGCCAATCGCCGCTGGCGAAAACCACTATGGTCGCTTTGAGTTTGCGCAATTACGCGAGGCGGGTGCAGTACAGATCTGGCAACCTGACTTATCAAAATGCGGCGGCATCACCGAAGGCCTGGCGATTGCAGCCATGGCCTCGGCGTATCGTATCCCCATGCACACGCATAGCTCAGCCACCGGCATTAACCATGCAGCCACCACTCACTTTATGGCAGCGATAGAAAATTCAGGCTATTTTGAGGCTTGCGTATCGCACTTTAATCCCTTGCGCGATATGTTTGGCACCACCTTTGAGATTGGCGCAGACGGTTGCGTTGAACCGCTCGACAAGCCCGGAATCGGACTTGAAATTGACGAATCGTTGTTTGCCAAATACCCATTGATTGACGGACCTGGCTATGTTGTAAAGTTTTAGGCTAAAAAAATAATACCTTCCTGCCCAAACACTCGGAGACATCATGTTTGACATCCTCCCCGCCCTCGTCCTCACGGACGCCGCTGACGCGGGAAGAACGGGGATTCCTACGGCGTAGGCCCCGGGATGGGGTCGATCGCTTCG
>JABMMM010000165.1 GCA_013205565.1 Alcaligenaceae bacterium
AAATCGATTTGAATGCTGACGGCCCAACCTGCTTCGTCATCGGTGCGACCAAAGCCCGAGGCATTGTTGACCAAAATATCGATTCCGCCTAGCGACTTGGCTGAGGCCTCTACCCACTGTTTAATGGCGTTGGCATCGCCCAAATCGCAAGGTGTCGCCAGCACTGTATGACCGTGCTTCTTTAGCGCAAGCTCTGCTTCGCGCAAAGGGCCTTCGGTTCTCGCACAAATTGAAACATCTGCACCGGCCTGTGCATACGCGTCGGCAATCGCCAAGCCAATGCCACGGCTGCCGCCTGCAATTAACGCGCGTTTTCCAGTTAAATCAATTTTCATTGTTATTTCCGTGAGGGATCGCCGGTTAAGGCGCGGGGTAAGGGGGATCTTGCGGGGTTGGCGCAATATCCTCGCCTTGAGGCTGGCGTTGAACAGACGTTGCATCATTGAGTTCGATCGCAATCTCACGAAAGCGTGCTTCAGACTGGCTAAAGGCAAACACGAGGTCTGGATCGAATTTCTTACCCGAGAGGCGGTAAATCTCGGCGCTGGCGGCTTCGTGTGTCCAGGCTTCTTTGTAGATGCGTTCGGTAGTCAGGGCATCATAGACGTCAGCCAGGGCCATTAAGCGGGCCTCGAGCGGGATATCAGCGCCCGAGAGACCGCGCGGATAGCCGCTGCCGTCCCAGTTTTCATGGTGTCCGCCAGCGATTCTGGCGGCGATATTAAATATCGAATCTGGTGTGTAGTCATGACCAACGGCAGACAACAAAATCGTCTCGCCAAGAATGGCGTGGGTGCGCATGATCACCACCTCGTCAGCCGTGTGGCGACTGGGTTTCAGCAAGATATGATCGGGGATGCCAACCTTACCCAGATCGTGCAGAGGGGCGGCGGCGGTGATTTTTTCGATCTGCTCATCTGAGAGCTGTTCACGGTAACTCTCGCTGCCCGGCCAGGCTTGCGCAAGGGTCTTAACGTAAAGCTTGGTGCGCTGAATATGCAGGCCAGTTTCGTTATCGCGCGTGAAGGCGAGCGAAGTCATTGAGTCTATCATTTGTTGACGCACGCGTTTCAAAATGAGTTGACTCATTTCTTGCTGCTCGGCCAATAACTCTCTTAACTTGCTGTTGGCATTTTCGTACTGAGAAACGTCAGCGTAAGTGCGCACAACGTCGCCTGATGGCATTGGGTGTGTTTTAACCTCAATGAAACGACCCTGCGCATCTTTTCGTACGTAATTTCGCGCGGTGTGTTCATCGATGTTCATACCGCGCGAAAAGATATAGGCGCGTGCGTCGGGTGTGACCTCACCAAGGTCTCTAAAGTCACCCCGATCAATTTGATACTGTACGACTTCTGGCAACGTCGGTTTGCTCGCGAGTAGCGAGGCGGGTAGATTTAATAGCTCGCAGGTCTGCTGGTTAAATAGTTTGTAACGATTGTCTGCGCCAATGACAGAAACACCTTGCGAGATAGACTGTAGTGTGGCGTTCAGTAACTCGGTCGTCTCGGCCAGTTGGCGATTGACCGCGCTGTTCGCCTTAGACAATATACCCATTGTGATGATAATCATGCCGCCCGCCAACCCGAGGCGTGAGAGTGTCACGGCGTCAAGATCGTGTATCGAGAACAAAATATTAATCACAACGATCATTGCCGATATACTCAGCGCATACGCAGACGCGAGGGACAAGCGAAGAAAAAGTACCGGAATCGCGGCTAATACCCACATGATGGCAAAGGGGTTGACCAACCAGCTACCAATACATGCGAAGCAGATGGTTAGCACCGGTATCAATGCAGGCGTTAAAAATGGCTGCGCACGATAGTGCAGGGACCATAGGTCTGCAAGCACGAAAAAAAACACGATGCTCGTCAGTGCGAGTGAGATGCCGCTGTTGAAGCTCGATGGCTCTGGTAGTAGCCTGACAGCGGTAAACAACAGCAGCCCTACTGCGTAATAAAGATCAATAATCTGATACGCGCGCGGCCACTGTTTGTTCGTCTGAGTCGACGCGGTGTCAATCAATTTTGACGTTTCCGGTTTGAATAATTTTTGCCCAATACGTGGTTTCGTCAGCTAGCCATTTGCGCAAGTCTGCGGGTGAGCGCGGCAAGGCCTCAGAGCCGAGGTCGGCGAACTGTTTGCGAATATCGGGCAACGCGGCAATTTTTGCGATCTCGGCGTTTAACTTCGCGATGATGGCCTGCGGTGTTGCGCTAGGTGCCATCATCCCTTGAAACGAGCCCGTCACAAAGCCAGGGATGCGTTCGGCGATTGTTGGTGTGTCAGGGATTGGCGCAAAGCGTTCGGGGCTCGCGACGGCAATCATCCGGTAGTTGCCGGCTTTTGCCATGGGGTAAGTTGCCAAAAAACTATTCATTGTCAGATCAATTTGCCCGCCGGCTAAATCTGCAATGACTTGCGAGCCACCTTTGTAGCCAATAAAGTTCAGCTGCAAATTTTCTTTTTGTGCAAGCAATACACCAGCTAAGTGTGGTGCCGCCCCCAAGGGCGTTCCAAAGTTCAGCGGAGCAGCTTGGCTGCGAGCGTAGGCGATCAGTTCAGGCAGCGTTTTGACCGGCAACTTGTTTGCCACCACAAGGATGTGGGGCGAGTAGGCCACAATCGCAACTGGGGTGAGCTCTTTAGCGGGATCGTAGGTGAGGTTTTTCATGAGCGTGGGTGCCATGGTCAGCGCGCTCAGGTCGACCACCAACAAGGTATAGCCGTCGGGCTCAGACTTGGCCACATACGACGCGCCGATTTGAGCGTTACCGCCCACCTTGTTTTCAACCACAACGGGTTGACCCCAGTTTTCTGTCAGCTTTTTACCGACGATGCGAGCCAGGATATCTGAGGCCCCGCCCGCTGCAAACGGCACGATCAGTCGAAGTGGTTTGTTTGGATAGGTTTGCTCTGGTGCTTGAGCGTGCGCCGCAACTGTAATAAGCCCGAGTGCGAGGGCAGCGAGCCATCGCACTGGCTTGGATGAGCGAATTGAAGTCATGAACGGCCTCCGGCCAATGGTGCGACGTGCAAACCGTGCACACGGTGTTTTTGAATCAATTGTGCGACTGAGCCTGAGGCTTTAGCCTGTTCAAGAAAGTCGAACAAAAATTGAGCCGCGATTGCATCGCCTTTGCGCGTACAGGCACCTTGCTGCACCATGGTGAATTCACCCTCAACGATGCGAGTACCAGGGACTTTTTTAATATCGACTTCAAGCCCAACGCGTAAACCTGCTAGTGCCTCAAGCTTGTTTTTTATGAAGAGCTCAATGGTGGCATCAAACCCTTCGGCTTCGAGTAGTTGCGCGTATTTGATGTTGCGATTCAGCCAAAGCCCGTAGGCGCTGCGGGCAGGCACAGCGATGCGAACCCCAGCGCGATCGACTTCAGCGGCGTGCTTGATTGTTGACGCCTCAGGGACGATGTAGGTGGCTTGGATTTCAACGTAGGCGGGTGTAAAGGTCACTTTTGCGGCACGATCTGGATCCGCGCCGACAAAGCCAATGTCGCACTCATTACTGCCCACGGCATCAACCAAAGCGTCTTGGTTTTTAAACGGAATCAGTTTGAGCGGTACGCCGAGCTTTTGCGCGATCGCGCGACAAAGATCAGGCGAGACCCCGTCAGGGTCGCCTTCGGGTGTTTTGCCGGTGATCAATAAAAAATTACCGGTGTAAACGCCGGCGCGTAAAGTCCCTGTTGGTGCGAGGGATTTGAGGACATCTGGTGTTAGCATTTTTTGAGTTTTTTAAGCAGGATTACAATCCGCGTGCCATGGCCTGAAAGGGTCATGCCTTCGGTTGGCAAGAGTTTAAGCTTTCCTCAGCAAAAGTAAAGCACTGACTAAGGTTTTTGAGGGGACAGTCATTGAGTGAACAACAAAGATTGATTGAGCAGCACGGTTTGGTGCTTCATCCCGAAGGGGGGTTTTATGCAGAGGTGCATCGTGCCGAGCAGCGTGTGCAGGTTGGCTCAGCGATGCCTGAGCGCTCGGCTTACACCAGCATTCACTACTTGTTGGCAGGCAACGATTTCTCGGCCTGGCATCGCATTCAATCTGACGAAACCTGGTTTTTTCACTCGGGTTGCGATCTGGTGATTTATCGTTTTGCAGAAAATGGTCAGCTTCAAACGCAGCGCTTAGGCGTTGAGTCGGGCTGTTTTCAGCTAACTATTGCGGCGCGTACCTGGTTTGCCGCACAACCCGCCCAAGCTGAGTCTTGCAGTTTTGTGAGTTGCGTCGTGGCACCTGGGTTTGAGTTTGAAGATTTTGAACTCGCCTCGCGCCACTTATTGTTAGAAGAGTTTGGGCACAGCCCTGAACATCGGGCAAAAATTGAGGCGTTTACGCGCGAGCGTGGCTAAAGGGCTCGTGCAATGCCAAACCGTTTGACCACCCTCGTTGTTTGGAGGCCACTTTGTCTTCTCGAGACCATCATGTGCATGGATAACAATATTTCTTGGAGCACCTTTTGAGTTCAATCCGTTATGCCCTTTGGTCCGCAGCTGCTGGCGCGTTGATTCCGGTGATGGGCGTTTTGAACGCCCGCCTCGGAAAAACTCTTGGTGAGCCGCTTCATGCCCCCGTCGTGTTATTCGGCATTGGTTTTTTAGCTTGTTTGCTGACCGCGATATTGTTTACGGGTGCTTTGCCTAATTGGTCAAAATTAGGCGGGGCAAGGCCAATCGATTTTGCCGGGGGCTTAATCGTTGCGTTTTATGTCATCAGCGTGACCTGTCTGGCCCCGAGCTTTGGCATCGCAAATGTCATTCTTTACGCAATGGTGGCGCAGATTGTTTTTTCTGGGTTTATTAACCACTTCGGTTTGTTCGAGTCGCTGGTGCAGCCAGTGACTGGCTTGAGACTTGTAGGAGTTGCGCTGTTATTGGCAGGTCTGTTTATCACTCAGATCGCCCAGGCGAAAGCCGCCTAGCGATTTTGAGTGGCTTCGCCAAACCACATCCTTTGAAAGACCCCGTCGCGGTTAAATAAAAGATGTTTGAGTGCGGCAGCGATGTGACCCAGCACCAAGGCGGCTAGCACAAAGGCAAGTGTGCCATGCAGTGCAAACAACTGTTTTGCCAGCGGCTCGTTCGGCGTAATCCAGGGCATCGCTGGCAGGTGATAGCCCGCGACGGTGATGAGTGCTGGGTAGGCGGTGACGCCGGCCCAGCCCAACAAAGGCACGAGCACCAGCAGCACATACAATGAACCGTGCATCACTTTGGCTGCGCGCAAAAGCACCGGAGACAGGGTTCTTGCGTAGGTCGGGGCTGCTGCGCGCAACTTAAAAATGAGCCGCAAGACCATTAATAATAAAACGGTAAAACCCAGTGCCTTGTGTATGCCGTACAGCAAATTGGTGAGATCGTCCCAAAGATTGGCCCCGGCGCGAGCAGTCATCCAGAGGCCGAGCGCAAACATGATGGGTAGGGCGAGTGCAATCACCCAGTGCAGCAGGCGTTGTTCAAAACGGTAGGGAACCATAAGGGTTTAATCCTTAATTAAAATGATTCTTTGTTAAAACGCCTGATATAGTCAAACATGGTTTTGCCATCAAAGCGCAAGGCTACAAAAACATCGAATCATAATATAACTTTGAGACATTGCAACAAGCCATGACAACGGACACTCCACTTTTATTTCGACCACTGCCCTTGCGCGGCGTGACCCTGCCCAACCGCCTCGTCCTTGCACCGATGATGCAATATCGCGCCGAAAACGGGTTCGCAAGTGATTGGCATTTCGCCCATTACGGCAAATTCGCCTTGGGTGGCTTTGGCACCGTCATGACTGAAGTCGTGTCGGTTGAATCTGCAGGGCGCATCACGCACGGTGATTTAGGTTTGTGGTCTGACGAATTTATTCCAGGTTTAAAGCGCGTAACGGATTTCGTTCATTCACAAGGTGCGCTGGCGGCAATTCAGATCGGCCATTCAGGGCGCAAAGGCTCAAGCCAGCGCGTCTGGGAAGGCGGTGGACCGCTGACTGTATCGGACGCTGCGCACGGAGAAGCGCCGTGGACACCTCGCGGTCCATCTGATTTATCTTATGGGCCCGAGTTTCCGAAGCCACACGCCTTAACGATCCCAGAGATTGAAGAACTGATCGTAAAGTTTGGCGAGGCCGTAGCGCGCGCTGATCGCGCAGGTTTTGATATCGTTGAAATCCATGGCGCCCATGGGTATTTGATTTCGAGCTTTTTGAGCCCAGTGACAAACAACCGCCAAGATGCCTATGGTGGTGATTTGAACAAGCGTATGAAATTTGCGTTAGATGTCACCAGTGCGATTCGTGCAAATTGGCCAAGCCACAAGCCCCTCTTTTTTAGAATCTCGATTGAAGACGGTGCGGGCAAAGAAGGCTGGAGTCTTGACGATTCGTTGGCGATTGCACCGCTCTTGGCTGAGCGCGGCGTTGACATTATCGATTGCTCATCGGGTGGGATTAACGGTTCACCGACTTTGCAAAATTCAATTAAAGGCTTGGGCTATCAAGTGCCCTATGCTGAGCAAATTAAAAACGCGGCCAAGGTCCCGAGTATGGCGGTGGGGCTGATTTTGTATCCGCAGCAAGCTGAGGATATTGTGCAATCCGGTCAGTCTGATCTGATTGCTGTCGGCCGTCAGGCTCTTTACGACCCGTTTTGGCCGCTGCATGCCTTGCAGGCTTTGGCACCCGATGCTGAGTTTAAGCACTGGAATGAATCTTCAGGTTGGTGGCTGCAGCGCCGTGCGAACGCAATGGCGAAGTTCGGGCTGGCGCCCTCAGGCGAGCCCGTGCCAAAGTAAAAAAAACCGACACAAAAGTCTGTGCCGGTTTGTGCGCGCTTAGTCAGTGAGCTTGATCCCTGACGCTTTCACCAAGGCACCCCACTTGGCGTAATCTGCTTTGACAAATTCGGCAAACGCCTGCTGGGTGCCACCCCCCGCAGAGACCCCGCCTGCTTTGAACTTTTCGATGAGGTCAGGCGATTGCAATACACGGTTCGTTTCTTTGTTTAAAAGAGCGATGACGTTTGGCGGGGTGCCGGCAGGGGCAAACATTCCCATCCAAATATTGAAATCCATCCCTTTTGCGC
>JABMMM010000166.1 GCA_013205565.1 Alcaligenaceae bacterium
TTCCATAAAGTTTTCAATTTCAGCTTGGGTACATAAAAACGGACTGCGGCACAACATTCTGTTGACGCGATCAGGATGGGCCTGCGCATAGAGCAAGGCTAAGGCACCACCCCAAGAGCCCCCCGCCACACTCCACTTTGGTATCGACAGATGCTCGCGCAAGCATTCGATATCTGCGATTAAATATGACGTCTCATTGTGGTCAATGGCCCCGACTGGCAGACTCCGTCCACAGCCCCGCTGATCATATTGAATGATCCAAAAAAGGGCGGGATCAAAAAATCGACGATGCAAGGGGCTTGCTGAACTTCCCGGACCACCGTGCAACCACACTACGGGTATGCCTTGGGGATTACCACTAGCTTGCCAGTGCAGCTGGTGCCCATTTCCGAGCGCTAGCCACCCCTGCGCCACGGGCTGGGTCTCGGCAAATAGCTTAGTTTTCATGTGGTCAACAAGTCAAAAGTTGCTAGATGAATGTGATTTATTCTATATAATTATCGTTAATGCCTATCAATGGCGTTGCGATACCTTACTTCCACTGCACTCCAGGAGACCGCTATGAAATGGGAAACACCGACAGCAATTGATCTGCGCTTTGGTTTCGAAATCACAATGTACATCGCCAATCGCTAATCGTCGTTCAAAGGGCCGCGACTAATGTCGCGGCCTTTATTTTTTTGAGTTGTGATGCAAATACGCGTATTGGGCTCCGCTGCTGGCGGGGGCTTTCCTCAATGGAACTGTAACTGCCTGAATTGCTCAGGCGTACGCCAAGGCAGTATCAACGCGCAGATGCGCACCCAGTCATCTATAGTCATCGGCAACGGATCGCCCGACTGGGTGTTGATCAATGCTTCGCCTGATGTGCTGACCCAAATCAAACAAACACCTGTCCTGCAACCAGCAAGGCAAATGCGTGATAGCGGTATCGCCGCTGTTGTATTGATGGACGCACAAGTGGATCACGTCACTGGTCTCATGATGCTGCGCGAAAGAAATTCGCCTCTGCCCATTTATGCCACTCAGCAAGTCTTCGACGATCTCACGACAGGTCTGCCGCTCGTAAAAACTCTTTCGCATTACTGCACAGTCGAACAGCGATTAATTCGTCCTGAACAAGAAAATTTCAGCATTCCTGAATTATCAGGCATTGCTTTCAAACCAGTCACCCTTTCTAGTAAAGCTCCTCCCTATTCCCCCCATCGTCATGACCCTCATCCCGGTGACAACATCGGACTACTCATGACTGACGTGACTAACGGAAAAAAAGTGTTTTATGCACCAGGTCTTGGCGTGATCGAGCCACAAGTCGAGCAAGCGATGCGACAAGCCGATGTGCTTCTGGTCGATGGTACGTTTTGGACTGATGATGAGATGATCAGTCTGGGCCTATCATCCAAGCGCGCGATCGACATGGGTCACCTCGCCCAATCCGGACCAGGTGGAATGATTGAAGCATTAGCGTCTTATTCGACTAAACGACGCGTGTTGATTCATATTAACAATACCAATCCCATCCTTCGCGAAGACTCACCGCAAGCGCTGCAGCTGAAAGCGCTCGGCATTGAGGTCGCCTACGATGGCATGTACATAGTGATCTGACCATGACAGTGTTAAAACCAGCCTGGACACGTGAAGAGTTCGAAGCCCAACTCCGCGCAAAAGGGCAGAACTATCATATCCACCACCCATTCAATGTAAGAATGAATGCTGGCGAATGTTCTAAAGAACAAATTCGCGGTTGGGTCCTGAATCGTTTTTATTATCAGTGGATCATCCCCATCAAAGACGCTGCAGTTATGTCAAACTGTCAAGATCGTGAAACGCGCCGCAGATGGATTTCCAGAATTTTGGATCATGACGGCTTTGGTGAATACAAGACCGACACCGAATGCGGGGGCCTCGAAGCTTGGACTCGGCTGGGATTAGCGGTTGGGTTAGATCGTGAAACGCTCTGGTCTCTTAAAGAGGTCGAGCCTGCGGTTAAATTTGCCTGTGATGCCTATGTCAACTTTGCACGCCAACAGCCCTGGCAAGAGGCGATTTGCTCCTCTTTGACAGAAATGTTCGCGCCCCAAATTCATAAAGATCGTCTGGCAACATGGCCCACACACTACCCATGGATCGAGCCAGCAGGTTTACATTATTTCCGCTCCCGGATTCCTTTAGCCCAGCGTGATGTCGATCATGGGCTTGAAGTCACTCTCAACCACTTTACGACTCGCACTCAACAAGAACGCGCACTCGACATCCTACAATTCAAGCTTAATATTTTGTGGTCAATGCTTGATGGAATTGAAAAAGCCTACCCTGTATGAACGACCCCACCCCCGCTCAACTTCCTGAGCATCCCCGCCTCAACAGACTTTTTCGTCTACAGTGGGAAGAGGTGCAACAAGCTTATGTATTGCTCTATCCTGAAGGCATGGTAAGACTCAATCTCAGCGCAGCCGAGATCCTGAAACGCTGCGACGGAGAGCACACAATTACCCAACTTATCACCGAGCTCGAACAGGCCTTTGGTGAGTCTGATTTGCGCGACCCTATCTTAGGGATGTTACGTATGGCCTTTGAAAAAGACTGGATCCAATAGGATCACCCTCAGCCGATGACTCAGCCAGCTATCAATCCGCCCTACTGGTTGCTCGCCGAGCTGACGTATCGCTGCCCCTTGCACTGCGTGTTTTGCTACAACCCGGTCAACTACGACAGCATTAAAAATGAGCTTGATACAGGCGCATGGATTCGCGTCATGCGTGAAGCGCGTGCGCTCGGCGCCGCACAAATAGGATTTTCAGGTGGTGAACCATTACTTCGCGATGATCTCGACGTCTTAGTCGCAGAGGCACGACGGCTTGGGTTTTATACCAACCTGATCACCTCTGGCGTCGGCCTAACTGAAAAAAGAATCGCCTCACTCAAGCAAGCCGGACTCGATCACATTCAGCTTTCTTTTCAAGACTCCACACAGGAGATGAACGACTTTCTCAGCAGCACGAAAACATTTGATCTCAAGAAAAAAGTCGCGGCTTTAATTAAAAAGTATGACTATCCAATGGTGATGAATGTCGTATTGCATCGTCACAATATTCCGCATATCGATAAGATTATCGATATGGCACTTGACCTATCCGCGGAGTATCTAGAACTAGCAAACACACAATATTACGGCTGGGCGATGAAGAATCGTCAGCTGCTTTTGCCCACTCGCGAGCAACTTGTCACGGCTGAAGCGACCGTGAATGCCTACCGTGAAAAAATCGGCAAACAATGCAAGCTACTCTTTGTCGTCCCTGACTACTTTGAAGAACGTCCGAAAGCCTGCATGAATGGCTGGGGCTCGATCTTTTTAGATATCGCGCCAGATGGTGCAGCCTTGCCTTGTCATAACGCTCGCGAGTTGCCAGGTCTTAAGATCCCAAACGTGAAAGAGCATTCAATCCAGGAAATCTGGTTTGAAAGCCAAGCTTTTAATTTCTTTCGGGGTGACAGCTGGATGCAAGAACCCTGTCGTTCGTGCTCAGAGAAAGAAAAGGACTTCGGCGGCTGCCGCTGCCAAGCATTCCTCTTGACGGGGGATCCTTCCGCGACAGATCCAGTTTGCGCCAAGTCGCCCAATCACCATATCGTCAAGTTCGCGATTAATGAAGCAGCGGCTACACCGATAGCTGATCCATCAAAAGAATTTCCATTGATTTTTAGGACCGACAGCAACTCAAAACGCTACGCAGTATAAAACGGTGGGTGTTCAAGCGAAGAAGGTGAAGGCTCAGCAAGGCATTCAGAAAGTGCATGCTAAGTTAGTAAAAATCAATCAGTCATCTAGTTCAACAGGCCTTGGTACTGTGAGCGATAGGGCTACGCCGTAGAAGTTGTCGTAACAGAGCGGGGGGCTGCACCACTTCGCGGGAAAACGCTGACCGAGCGTGTGAAAGCGATGGTTAAGATCGCGCATCCCGCCCACGGAGGAGCTCTCGAATAGGCGGTTAAGAAAGAATCCCCTAAGGTTTCTGGGTGATCTGGCACGCTAAAACTGTTAAATTTTGTATAGGCGTTTGACGCTAGTAATGATGCAAAGGTTATGTCAGTCAATGGCACGGTGCTCGGTGTAAGACTTCGACCTCAGTTTTAGTTTCTGAAAAGGAAAAGTATGAGAGACAGCGCGACCGTTTTGATGTTCTGTGTGTTGGTGCTGCTGCACGGGCTATTCGGTAGCCGCGCCGAGGCGCAGTGGCTGAGTATGCATGAGGACGCAACCCTCACTACGTATACCGAACGCAGCGAGCTTATTAAAATGGATAGGTTTGTAAATGTGGCAGAGATGCTTGACTACAAACGCAAGATGCGTAATGAAGAAGGGCATTTATTTCATTCGGTAGTCATCAAGGCGCAATATGACTGCCCTGATAATCGGGTGAGGACCTACACGATTGAGCTGTTTGAAGAGCGTATGGCCCGCGGCGCTGTGGTCAATACACAAAAGATTTATGGGCCGTGGAAAGCTATCAATCCGCGAAGCGTTGAGCAAGAGCTCAAAAATTTTTCCTGTACAGGGAAAAAATAGCAGCGATCCTAAACTTTACTCAAATCGGCTAGACCAAATGCAGTACCCAACACATAGTTTACGTTTTATATCGATCAACGAGAAGGCTAAGCCGTTCTTGAATTCGCGTTTGGTAAAGTACAAAACTCTTGTGTTGTAGTTGGCTAGTATCCCTCACGCAGATCAAAAGCAAAAAACCTGAGATTGCAGCACCTCAGGCGGTTTGTGATATTGTCAACTCTGCCCCGCCAAGATCTACTGAACTGAATCTCAAAAAGTCCTCAAGAGGCCTCAATATCTTTAACTCGCTTTAGTTGAATCACTTGCTGCTTAAACGAACCTGCCAAAGCTTTTTTTAGCAGCTTGTAGATATCCAGATCAAACTCGACTTCTTCAGAGTCTGCCAGTTCGTAGAGCTCTTCCTCATTGATTGCAGTACCCAAATAACACCAGTTGTTCAGCACGATCATTTCGTCTCCCTCTTTGATCGCGATCGCACCCTGATAGGGCCAAGCCTGAACTTTGTAAAAATTCAGCGCAGTTTGAACTTGTAGATTATGCAGCTCAATAGACGATGCACCAATACAGGCGCCTGCGCACTGTTTGACCTGAAAAGCGAAACAGGATTTTCCTTCTTCCACTTTTTCTAACCCAAGCAAAGCGGCACAAAGACGATATTTTTTAGAGACTGCGCCTAAATAGGCGTGTGCCTCTCTTTTGCTATAAAACAGCCCATAGAGATTATCTTGAAGCCCAGGAATTAACTCTTGGTGACTAATAAGTGCGGGCCGCAAAACACCAGCTGAATCATGCGCGAGCTGCCATGCACACAAATCCTTTGAACGACGAAGCTTGATATTCATGCTGGGCATACGTTCTTTAATGAGTTTCGCTTCAAGAATCAGCGCGCCCAACTCACCGCTCGTTTCGATCCAGTCGACCTCACGCACTTGCATCGAGAGCTTCATTTCTTTTCGGTTGGTAAGCGCTGCTTGAAAGTGCCCGATGACGCGCGTGCGCAAGGCAATACTTTTACCGATGTACAAAGGGGCCCTGTTCTCACCGTACATGATGTAACAGCCGGGCGCATCAGGAATGGCGTCAATCACACTCTGATCAATATTTGGCGGCAGGCTTGCCTGACCAATTAATTGGTTCAGCGCCGCGAGTAAACGCGCAGGGCCAACGGTCTGTTCACACACTCGCCAGAACTGTACTAATAAATCTGCATCGCCTAACGCCCGATGTCTTGCACTCACACTCAAGCCATGGGCGTTGATGATCGTATCTAGATTATGACGAGGTTGCTCAGGAAACAGGAGCCTGGAAAGCTTCACAGTACATAGAACCTTGGGCCTGAAGTCGATCCCTATTCTCTTGAACGAGGCTTTGATAAATCCATAATCAAAGCGCGCGTTATGCGCGACAAAAATTTTGTCCTCAAGTTCTTTTTTAATCGTTAACGCAAGATCTTCAAAATTAGGCTGCCCGGCCACCATCTGTGGCGAGATACCGGTCAGTCTTTGGATGTTTACTGGGATAAACGTTTCTGGGTTAATCAGGCTTTCCCACACACTCTCTTGATCGTTGGTGAGCGTTTTGATGCCGATTTCAGTGATGCGATCGCGTTCAAAATGAGATCCGGTCGTTTCGATATCAACAAAGGCAAGAGTGGGATAACGACTTGTATTTTTCATGCGCGCTTAGGTAAGGACTAGAACGAGGACTGGTATTTTTAATACGAGGATTAGGTGAATTGAAGCTTGGCAAGCCTGGCATACAGCCCGCCTTGCGTGAGTAACTTCTCATGCGTTCCTTGTTCAACTACCGCACCATCCTCAAGCACGATAATGTGATCGGCACGCATCACTGTCGAAAGGCGGTGAGCAATCGTTAACGAGGTTCTACCGGGCAGCACAGTATCCAATGCCATTTGCACTTCGCGCTCAGACTCTGCGTCTAGCGCACTGGTTGCTTCATCGAGCAGTAGGATGGGCGGGTTTTTCAAAATCGCGCGTGCGATTGAAATCCGTTGTTTTTGACCACCAGACAAACGCACGCCACGCTCGCCTAAAAAACTATCGTAGCCTTGGGGTAACGCTGAGATAAACCCGTGGGCGTGTGCAGTACGCGCAGCAGCAATCACCTCGTCGTCGCTGGCGTCGAGTCTGCCGTAGCGGATATTTTCTAGCGCACTGGTCGCAAAAATCACGGGCTCTTGCGAAACGATACCGATGCTGTTGCGCAAGTCGCCCACCGGCCATTCACTGGCATCTCGAGCAAAAATTTCGATCTGCCCCGAGCGGGGTTCGTAAAAGCGCAACAACAGCGAAAACAGCGTGCTTTTACCCGCGCCTGAGGTTCCGACCAACGCATAGCGTGCACCCTGAGGAACAACAAATGAAACCCCATGCATCGCCAAAAAGTCAGGCCGCGAGGGATAAGTAAAAGTAACCTCTTTCAACACGATCGCCTCTTTAGCATTCAAAAAAACAGGCTGCTGAGACTGCGCGCCACCAGCTGACAAAGGTGCTTCCTGCATCAGTTCAACCAAGCGCTCCATTGCTCCTGCGGCACGTTGCAAATCTCCAAATGTTTCAGATAAGGCCCCGATCGATCCTGCAATGAACACAGCATAGAGAACGAACTGCGTGAGTTCACCAATTGACATTGCGCCCGCAGTCACTTGCCGAGCACCCATCCACAAGACAAACACGATCACAGCAAAGGCCATCGTAATCGTGAGCGCAGTGAGTAACGCGCGCGCGGTGATACGCTTTTTAGCTTCGCCGAAAGCAGTTTCTACGGCCGCGTTAAAACGCTTTTGCTCATACGCTTCACGTACAAAAGCCTGAACTGTCGTAACTGCGTTCAACACCTCTCCGGCCATTGCGCTTGTGTCTGCGACCTTGTCCTGACTGGCACGCGACATTTTTCGTACGCGTCGTCCCATGGCCCAAAGCGGAAGCACAATCAAAAGCAGCAGCACGATCATGACACTTGCCAGCCAGGCGCTTGTCACCAGCATCATCGCCATCCCGCCAAGTAACATCAGCGCGCTGCGCAGTGCAATCGAGATACTTGAACCCACCAAGGTTTGAATCACCGTCGTATCGCTCGTGAGTCGAGACAACACCTCACCGGTCTGTAGCGTTTCGAAATAAACAGGGCTCTGGCGCAAAACGTTTTTAAAGACGCGCTGGCGGATATCCGCGACAACACGCTCACCGAGCCAAGACATCATATAAAACCGACTGGCCGTCACGACAGCTAAGATGATCGCCAATACCAACAAGTAGATAAATTTAAGGTCACTGGCCTCACTGGTGATCCCTGCGTCAACCAACCCACGAAAAGCGAGCGGCACGGTGAGTGTTGCAGCTGCTGCCAAGACCAAAAATAGCGCCGCCAGAAACCATTGTTTTTTGTACCGAGAGAGCACTTGGTATTCTCGCAACCAACCAAGGAGACTACTAAGATTTGTTGCCATAAGGAATCAGTCTGAAAGGAGAGAGTGTACTGGCAGGACTACTGCAATATGAACGGGTACGGTGCGAAATACTACAAGGCCACAGGCGCCCCGTAGCCCGTCAGCTCTAGGAAACCTCTACCCAGTAACTTACCGTCCTCTGTGAGTTCGACTGCACCTTCATAATAAAAGCCGCCTGTGCTCGCCTGTGCATTAACCTCTTGGTCTGGCATTAAAGGCTGCAAGGTCAACGTACGCCCTGCCACTCGCAACTGAAACCGCTCGGGATACGTAAATAACGAGCGAGGCGAGCGCCATTGACCCAGCGGTTGCCAGCTCACATCCTGTCGCTTCTCGATCGCTTGCCCCTTTGCGTCGCGCCAGTCCCACTCACTGAACAAGGTGTTTTTTGCGGCATCACGCATCCGAAACGCCATCAGACTACTGCCGTCTAAAAGATTGATACCGATCCAGTCCCAACCGACCGCACCCACCATCAACAAACTACTCGACCATTCATGATCAAACCAAGCTGACCCGGATAGCGTCAACAGCTGCTCTGCTTTACGACGACCACCTGAAGAGTTTTTTAGTGTGACCCTCGCTGAGACGCTTAATTGCGGACGACTATAGTAATAACTTGCAAATTGTGATGTCGGACCTTTCGCAGAGTACCCGTCGTCACCTCTTAAGACGGGAGCAAGCGAAGTGAACCCCTCTAACTCAAGCGTAAAGTGTTCAGCAGGAATCGTAACCTTGTAATGATCGTCAGCCGTGCGTTGAAGGCTCCAGCCAGAAAGTGCAAGCGCAGTATCTGCTGTACGAAAAGAAGCACCCGCCGAACCTGCTCGACCCGCGAGCTCCGCGTGGCGTAACTGCCCTAAGCTCGGTAACGCCAGGGCGGCATGCGCAAACAGCAGTTGGCGCGGTGCAAACCGACTCGGATTGCTCTCAGGGTGTAGCGTACGGCTTCTAAAAAATGTGACTTGAAAGCCCAGTTTGTCGGCAGCCTCACCTAACCATCCAGTCATATACCACCACTCGGTACGATAATCTGGATGCGCTCCAAAGTCCTTTGGAAAAACCAAGGATCGTGGAAAAACTGCGGGATAAGAAACACCATTGGCAGAAGCTGTTAGTGCGGGTGAAGCTTGTGCACCTGCTGAAGCAGACACGGCCGTTGAAGCAGACCTCGCTTGCGAAAACCAAAATTGCAAAGAAGGCGCTGAGGCTAATAACAGAAACCGCTTAAGCCACGTTCTGCGCAAAGAACGTTGTGCGGGTAATTGTGCTGGTATTTCTGCCGTGCGACGCATTACCAGTCCTCCCGCAATGACAAGGCTAAGCGCTCAGCCTTCAAGTTTCTTTTCGCTGCCCAAACTGCTGCAGCCATCCCTAACAATATCGTGATAAAGATGAGTACAACGATTGCGACCGCGGGCAGGCTTGTCTCCATCGTCCAATGAAAAGATTGAGGGTTAACTCGATGAATAAGCACCTGGCTCATCAACAACCCGAGTACAGTGCCCCAACAAGCGGCGAGCGTAAGCAAAAGGCCTGACTCAACGCTAATCCATTGCGTAAGCTGTGAAGAGGATTGGCCCAACTGCCGCACTACCGCAAATTCTTTTTGTCGCAAGAGCGCCTGTCCTGCAAAACCTGCTGCTACCGTAAACAGTGCAACAAGCAAAGCTGCGACCTCTAGCGCATAGGTCATCGCAAAACTACGATCAAAAATCGTCAGCGATAACGCGCGTAAATCCGTAGAACTTCTAAACTCGAGCGACTTAAATTGAGGAAACTGCGTGCGCAAGCGCTCAAGCACGACAACAGAACTTGAACCTGGCGCGAGCCACAGGGCAACATCTGTACGACGGCTATCCTGCGTGAGCGCCTGATAGAACGAGATATCCATCACCACCGAGCCGTGCTGACGACCGTAATCGCGAAACACGCCAGCCACCCAAACCGAGAGATACTCGCTGGTGCTTGCCTTCAAAGGTAACGTATGAACCTCGCCTGGTTTCCATCCATACAAATCTAGCATCGCCTCAGACACGAATACCTCTGGTAACGGAACGTTTGCTCCCTTTGGTTGAGCAGACAGGTCACCCGTCAAAGGCAGCACTTCGGCTGCGCGATTGACAGGGATCGGCCGAGCAATCAACATCACCTCTGGTTGCTCGGGGCGAAACAGAATCTTCTGTTGCAAGGTAAATTCGAGGCGCGCAATTCCTGGGACAGCCGCTATCGCCTGAACCAATGCTTTATCTTGCACTAACGCGTCATTTAAATCAGACCGCGTCAAACTGGCATACAGATCTGCAGGCAAGACTTTATCTAGCCACTGCGTGACCGAGTCGCGAAAACTCGCCACCATCACCACCATCGCAACCGTTAAAGCCAACGCAGCCACCACGCCGGCAATCAGCCCCGCCGCACTCGCAGGGGCTTGCGCAAGACGCCACACCGCAAGCGTCAATGACGGCGAGGCCGCTCTTGCAAAGCGGCCCGGTAACAAGCGAGCCAAACCTGCAAAGAACTGGCTAACCAGCGATGGCATCAGCGCTAACCCAGCAAACAATAAAAAGGCAATCGACAAATATGCAGCAACTGGCAAGCCATCCATGGGCGGCAACAATGTCAGTACCAGACTAATTAACGCAAGCGCGATGGCAATCCGAGCATTCAACACCGGCTTAAGCGCACGCTCTGTCGCGCCCGCACGCAGCTGTGACACGGGTGAGCCTGCAGTGGCCGCCCGCGCAGGAAAATATCCCGCCACACCGCCCACGACTAACGACAGCAACCAGAATCCAAGCAATACCGAAACATCAATATCCAGAGGCGGTACGGTTGTTGAAAAATAGCCCGCCCCAAGATCCCCGCCCATCACATGCAATAAGACCGAGGCAACGCCCAAGCCCAAACCAATGCCCAGCAAACCACCGAGCGCAGCAACTAACAAAGCTTGCGTCAAGACTAAACCAAACAGCCATGTGCGCCCTGCGCCCAAGACGCTCAATAGCGCCAGTTCAGACTGCTGGCGCAACACAGAAAAACTAATCGTTGTAAACACCAGAAACGCACCTGTGAATAAGGCCACCAAGGCGAGTACGCTCAAATTCACACGATAGGCGCGCGATAAATTAGACATCCGGCGATCGCGATCATCCGCAGTAACTAGAGTCAGACCCAAGTTTAAATTTTTAAGCACCACCGCCAAATCTTTTGTACTGCCGCCATCGACCAGTTGTATGTCCAAGCGACTGAGCTGTCCAAGCCCTTCCAGACGCCACTGCGCGACACCCAAATCCATCACCGCGAGACTCTGCCCAGCAACACCGGGCACAAGACCCGCGACCTTAAATGTTTGCGTCTTACCGCCAAACGAAAGGTTCAGGTCATCCCCTACAGCGACCGTCAAATCCTTTAATGCCGTTGCCGACAGAAAGATCGCATCCTGATCAAATACCCGCAGCCGCTGATTTTCAGAAACCGCCGGAAGCAAAGCGGAGGTCACACGACTCGCTTGAAAAATATCTAGTCCAAGCACCCGCACGGGTAGCGTTGCGCGTTCGAGTACGGGGCTCACCGCGCGTATGCCTAACTCTTTTTGGCGGGACACCACTTCATCTAGCAAAGCATCTGGAAAATTACCTGAGGTTGCGACGAGTTGCGCCGAAGCTTGCCCATTCACCGTATCTAGTGCACGACCAAATTCACTCAAGGCAGACCGATTGACTGTATGAATCGCCACAGCTAAGCCAATACCCAGCGCAACGGTTAAACCAGCGATGAGCCAACGACCCGGTTGCGCCCGAAAAGCCGAAGTCAAAAGCCAAAAGAACAACATCAACCGGTTAACACAAAAGTGCGATCAAGCCTGGCGGCTGACTCAGCTGAATGCGTCACCATTAGCAGCGCCGCGCCTTGCTCGCGACAGGTACGACACAGAAGGGTGAGTGCTTTGTGTGCCGTTTCAGGATCAAGATTGCCGGTTGGCTCATCGGCTAAGACAATTTCTGGCTGATGGACAAGCGCTCGGGCGAGCGCCACGCGCTGCTGCTCGCCGCCGGATAAAACAGAAGGAAAAGACCGCGTAACGGTCGTAAGTTCGAGTGCTTCAAGTAAACGCTCGGCGCGTTCTTGCGCCTGCGAGAAGGCTAAACCCGCTAGTAAACACGGCACCATTACATTTTGTAAGGCATTGAGATGCGGCATTAAATGAAACGCCTGAAACACAAACCCAAAGGTAGAACGACGCAAGGAAAGCTGCCCATCCTTGGTCATGGCAGCCAAATCTTTACCTTTTAAGAGCACACGCCCCTCTTCTGGCAGATCGAGACCCGCCATCAGGTTGAGCAGCGTCGATTTGCCCACGCCTGAGGCGCCTCGAAGCGCAAGTTGTTCGCCCGGACCAATAGAGACATTCAAGTCACGAAATAGCCAGCGCTCAGGCGAAACCCGCTTTGACAGGCCTTCGGCTTTAAGTAAAACGGGGGGGTGACTGGGCATCTTTTCATCTTACCATCGCGAATATTTGTACTTTTAATCAACGCTGACTCAAGGACAAAGCTCAGGATGACATAGGGAAAAATCCCTTTAAAGCGACTAACCGGCAACCAATACTTAAGCACGTAAAGTCAATTTTTTAATTTTCATCTTTTCTTTGATGAAGCACTTAAAGTTAGCTCAGGCGGATTTTATACTAATCCAGAGTTGAACTCTGAATTAGTATAGTTTAAACTATAAGGATGATCCCGAGACATCTTCAACCCGAGCTGCAAATACAGCTGAATGAATACCCTATCGTCACCATTCTTGGTCCACGCCAATCCGGCAAGACCACCCTGGTCAGAGCGGTGCTGCCTGATTATCAGTACGTTAACCTAGAGAACCCTGAAACCCGCCAATTTGCTACCGATGACCCTAAAGCGTTTCTCAGACAATATTCTGACCGCACCATCTTCGATGAAATACAGCGCGCGCCTCACTTACTCAGTTATTTGCAAGAAATCGTTGATCAACACAAGGTCAACGGGCAATTCGTTCTGACGGGCTCGCATCAATTACTGCTGCGCGAGGCCGTCACGCAATCGCTGGCGGGCCGCACCGGGATTTTGCACCTGCTACCTCTTTCAATCGCAGAACTACACGAAGCCAAGATTGACTTTGACACGCCGAGTGAATACATCTTTCAAGGGTTTTTACCTCGCATCTACGATCAACAGCAACGGCCACACACGGCCTACGCTAATTACTTTCAAACCTATGTCGAGCGGGATGTCAGGCTACTGATCAAACTCAAAGACGTGGTTCTTTTTGAAAAGTTTATGAAACTACTGGCGGGCCGTGTCGGCCAGATTATCAACTATCAATCACTGTCGAGCGATGTCGGTGTAGATGGGATGACCATCAAGGCCTGGCTGTCGATTCTAGAGGCCTCATTCGTCATTTTTCGCCTGCCGCCCTACTTTGAAAATTTTGGCAAACGCGTAATCAAGACACCGAAGATTTATTTTACCGACACGGGGTTGCTCTGCTATCTGCTCGGGATTGAGCGCGTTGACCAAGTTGGGCGCGACCCACTGATCGGCAACATGTTTGAAAACCTCGTCGTGCTTGAGGCGCTCAAGGCACGCTATAACCAAGGTCTGACACCGAATCTATATTTTTATAGAGACAATCAGGGCCATGAAATCGACCTGTTGCACAAGCAGGGCAGCGAACTATTAGGGATCGAGATTAAATCCGCTAGCACCTGGAATGCAAGTTTTAAAAAAGCATTACAACATTTTGATCAGAAGCTAAAACCGCTGGCAACGCGTGCAGTCGTTTACAGCGGCAAAGTAATTGACTTTAGCGACGGCGTGCAAACCATATCGTATAAAAATGTGGGGCGATTACTTGCACCAATCTCCACACTGCCTCAATCGCGTTAATCATTCACTATCGCCACATTTTTGCGCGATGATCAAGCCTGAGGAATATTACCAATCCGAACCTTGCCCGGTTGAGCCAACAGCGCAGCAGCAATCGTACGGCGATGCTCTGCCGCCGTGCCGCCACGCAAGCTCCAGGAACCCACTCGGCGATACCAAAGGTTCAGGTCAAAGTCACGAATAAAGCCCATGCCGCCGTGAATTTGCTGTGCCGAACGCACCACCATCATGCACTGTTCGTTACCAAACGATTTCGCTTGGGCGACGTTAACGCGATGGGGTAATTTTTGATCGATCCGCCACAAAGCCTCGCGGGCAAGCATGGTGGTGCCATCAATCGCATTGACCATGTTTGCACACAAGTGCTGAATGGCTTGAAACGCCCCGATTGGTTGACCGAAGGCCTCGCGCTGTTTGGCATGTGCAACCGCCATATCGAGGGTTCTGCGGCCTGCACCCGCCATCATTGAGGCGTACAACACGGCAGAAAAATCCATGACTTCAAGTGCGATCGCATTGCCTTGTGCAGGCGAACCGACGCGCGCATTCAAGGGCACCGTAACGTGATTGAACTGCACGTTGGCCTCGCCATCTTTTGCCATCGATACTAAGGCGTCGCTGCTTAAGCCCGTTGCGTCAGTCGGCACCAGCACAACACCCAAGTGGTGGGGAGCAGTCGCTTCGCGATACACAACCAAACATTGCTTCGAGGCGCGATAGCTACCCACAAAACTTTTTGTGCCATTGAGAACCAACCCATTACCCTCGACTCGACCTTCGAGCTTAATCGACTCGGGTGTCCAGCGGCCATTAGCCTCGGCGACTGCGTGGCTCAAGATCAGATCACCACTGAGCACCTGCTGCAAGAGTTGCTGCTGCTCGGCATTGCCATACCGATCAAGGATCATGGCTGGCACCATGGTCGAATGCAAAGGGATAGGTGCGATGTGATAGCCAGCCAATTCAAACAGCAGGGCAAGGTACGTTAAGGGCAACTCTTGACCGCCGTTTTTATCGGACAGGCAAAGTTGCAGCCAACCGTTTTCAGCGAACTTTTCCCATAATGCGGGTGAGTATTGCAGCGGGTCAGTTTCGATCTTGCGCACTAGCGCAGACGTGCACTCGCCAGCCAAAAACTCTGAGGCTGCTTCGCGGATTTGTACTTCTTGATCGTCAAGCAAGATATCCATGATTCAATTTACCTTTGTTCTTATTTTGCTGCGCGCGGCAGGCCCAGGCCAATACGGGCCACTTGATCGCGCATTACCTGAACGCTACCGTGGTTAATCGTTGATTGATAGGCACCCAAAATATTGTGCGCAAAGACGCCCTTCTCGATTGCAGCTGGCGAGCCTTGCATCAACTGGGCAAACGGGCCCAAGATCTGACTGATGGCTTCGGTCGTGCGCACGCTGTGTTCAGGCGCAAAGACCTTTTCGGCCGAACCTTCGTAGGTGAATTTTCCGCCACTTTGCTCAATGCTGATACTACGCATTGTCATTAACCGACATACTTCGGCTTCAGTCCACATCTCAGCGACTTTGTCACGCACTTGCGTGTCTTCGCGCAATGCGTCCTGTAACTCGCCCTCGCCATGTAACCAGTTCACAATATCTTCGTCACGCATGACAGAAATCAAATAGCGCCAGGCACCCACGCGATCCAAGTTCAAACCACGTCGCGCAACTTCCCAGCCGCCGCCTTCGTCGCCCAGCAAGCACGAGGCAGGCACTTCAACATCGTCAAAGAATACTTCGTTGGTGCGCTCTTCACCGTAGGTGGTTCCGAACGGTGCGGGTGGGTCGTTTTGTACGGTCCAGAGTGGGCGTACGGTTAAACCTGGCATGTCCATCGGTACGAGCAAAATAGATAAGCCGCGGTGACGCACTGAATCAGGGTCGGTACGACACATCAAAAAAATGTGCGTTGAATTTTGAGCATTGGTCGTGTAAATTTTTTGACCAGTGATAATGTATTTGTCACCGACACGTTTTGCGCGGCAGCGAATACCGGCCAGGTCAGTGCCGCAACCAGGCTCACTGTAGCCCTGGCAAAAAATTATTTCACGTTTAATGGCGCCAGGCACAAATTCTTGTTTTTGTGCGGCGGTACCAAAAGACAAAATCGCCGGGGCACCTGTGCCACCGCCTAAGGTGATACCGGTCGCCCGATAAAACTCTTCTTCGATCACAAATTGAGCGGTACGATCACCACCGCCACCACCGAATTCGGTCGGCCAGCTCCAGGCGAACCAGCGCTTTTCATTGACGGTATCAAAAAAGGCACGAATTGTCGGCCCCCAACCTTCGCCACGTCTACCTGCGGTATTTTCGGCGCGCACTTCATCTGTGAAATGCTCGGCCAAAAATTCGCGTACGGTTGAACGCAGTTTTTCTTCTTCAGCACTGAACAAAAAATTCATTGTTTTCTCTTTGTTTATGTTTAAGCAGATCAATCAATTTCACGCGACGTAGGCCATACTGTATCAGGGCTCTTCTTTGGCTCAACATTACTCTTTAAGGGCTCTGGGCGCAACGCAGGCACCCAGACTGACTGAACGACGCCTACAGCACCTCGTAGACGTCATAAATCGGCCCTGCCGCTTCGCGGCGACCGGTTGCCACGCAGATGATTTTATTCAACCAACTGTACTTTTCTGAGCTGGTTTCAAGCACCGGTGTGGTGCGAAAGTAATACTCAGCCGGATCAACTTTCTCGCCTTTATTCAAACGGGCCATCACGTCTTTGGGGCCATGACGTAGGCCGCGATAGCTCATGTAAATCAACTGATTGTCATCGGTTTCAAGGATCAGACGCACATCTAAGGTCAACACGTCGTCTGGGCGCATCAGCAACCAGTCGCCCCCTGGTGCAGCCTTGACTGAGCCCCGAATGCGGTCGCCCTCGAACGTGCCGCCTGTGACATTGGCGATCCTTCGGCCGCCCACAGGAGTCTGACCTAGATCAACGATATTGGGGACTGTTAAAACGATTTGAAAGATATGGCGTGTCTGAATCATATTGGTCTCTTTTTGGGGATGTGTACAGGCGTGTTGTAAACGACTATTTTCTTGAAGCGATCATTAGCGCATAGCTGCCATCTTTAAAATAGCCAAATCTAAAATTCAACGGTTTGGTGTCATCGCGCTGAGCAAAGGCTTTTGCAAGGTCAACGTGATAACTCGAAAAGGCATGATGCGCGGCGACGAATTTGCCAAACAAAGCAACTCGGTACGACTGGATCAGATTGGTGTACTTGATCCCAGTTTCGTCCTGAACGATCAAGGGGGAACGCTCAAGAATCTGGTTCACGATCATGCTAAAGCCAACATTTTGTGGCAGATGTGAAGCCGCCTTGAATAACACTGGGTTCGTTATGAGCGTCTTGATCAGCGTCAGGTTTTGTGGCGCGGCTTGAAGGCCTTCGTTTGACAGATCAATTTTCAGATAATCAACAGTAATCAGCTTTCCCTGTTTGCTAGCCTCTATTCGCACCGAACGCCAGCGTGGGGTGTCTGGCGAAAGCTCTTGCAGCGTGCCATCCACTGCCACTTGAATCGGCACAACGCGCTCGATTTCAAAACCCTGCAAACTTAAAAAACTCACAATGAAGGTGCTGGCGCCAATGTTGGCACGGGTCGAATACAAATACCTTTCAAGATATTCGGTCACATAAAAACCATGATCTCCAAAATGCTGCCAGGCTGAAGTCAACACACCAAGACTTGGCTCGAGAAGCTCGGGGGCAATATTGGCTAAATCTAACGGCCTTTCAGCGTTTTGCATGGCCATCATGACATAGCGCTGGGCGGCCGGAAACAGCTGATGCACGGTCACAAAATCAGGGCCAGAAAAAGGATAAAACACGGTTTCTGGTGCAACAGGTAGCTCGGCTAACGCCCACTGCGACATCGGGTCGGCGATTTTTTGGCTATAGAGCGCCCAGTTTGCAGTGACCTCTTTGGCAAAGGTGGCCCAGCGAGGGCTTTGCGCAATAGCCGGCGGCAGCCCGGTTACTGGCTGCTGGCCCGCTAGCAAGATCGCCGCAGTGCGTACCGCGGCGGCGTCGTATTTAATCGCAGCAGCCATCGTGACCGCACCCGAACCGCTCGGTACCTCGACGGGCTGTACCGCCGGGGCTGGGCTGAGTATCGGCTCGGCCGACTGTACCGCAGGGGCTGGGCGATCAGACGATGCGGAGGACTGTACGACTGGGGCTGGGCTAAGCAGCGCTGCGGTCGTCTGCACCTCAGTCGTGGTGCTAAGCAGCGCTGCGGTCGTCTGCACCTCAGTCGTGGTGCTAGGCAGCGCTGCGGTCGTCTGCACCTCAGTCGTGGTGCTAGGCAGCGCTGCGGTCGTCTGCACCTCTGCAGAAGGGCTAACCAGCGGCTCGGTCGTCTGAGCGCAGCCGACACACACGAGCAAGAGTGCGGCGGCTTGCAGATAGGTGAACCTTTGAAATATGCGCATGATTTTTCTTTGAGTAAATTTAAACGACAGCTGCGATATTGGGCTAAAGTGGCGATGAAGTTTAATCGAACTCGCTCAAACTCGACTAACAAGCCATGAATATGCCCCTTTTTCGTACTTTATGTTGGCACTTAACTTTTACGCTGGGGGCTCTTGCAGTCGGGTCAGCCCAAGCGCAGACTCAGCCTTACCCTAGCCGCCCCATCAAAATGGTGGTGCCGTACCCTGCCGGTGGCAATGCCGACATCACGGGTCGGGTGATCGCCAAAAAGATGGGAGCGCTACTCAACGTTCCGGTCATAGTCGAAAATCGCAGTGGTGCCAATGGCATGATCGGCACCGACGCCGTGGTCAAGGCCGCAGCCGATGGCTACACCCTGCTGATGGCTGCAAGCGGGCCGATTGTCATTAACCCGGTGCTTTACGCCAAGGTACCCTACGATCCTGTCAAAGACTTGCTGCCGATTAGCCAGGTGCTGTCTTTTCAATATGTCTTAGTCGTGCCCTCAAGCTCAGCGCTTAACTCGCTGAACGAGATCGTTCAACAAGGCAAGGCTCAACCGGGCAAACTCAGTTATGGTTCGACAGGAATTGGTGGAGGCGGCCACCTGGCCGGTGAAATGTTTTCGATGCTAAGCGGCGCGCAGTTTAATCATGTGCCGTACAAGGGCAGTGCACCAGCGTTGGTTGACCTGTTGGGTGGCCAGCTCGCGTTTACTTTCGACACGGTGTTAACCGCATCGCCTTTGATTCAAGAGAAACGTCTAAGAGCCTTTGCGGTCTCTGGTCCTAAACGCGCACGTTCTTTACCCAGCATACCCACCATGCAAGAAGCGGGCTTTAAGGATTTTGACATTACGCAATTCGTTGGTTTGCTCGCCCCAGCTGGCACTGAGCCCGCAATGATTCAGCGGCTCAATGCCGTAACCGTTCAAGCGCTGCAAGACCCTGAAGTCATCGAGGCTCTGCAGACAAAAGGCGGCAATGATCTGGTCGGAAACTCGTCGGCTGCCTTTGCCGACCTGATTAAGCGCGAGTTAACGATGTACGGCGCCCTGATCAAGCGAGCCGAAATCAAGGCCGAGTGATCGACTGGGGTTTAATACCCGCTTCGGTTGCCTAGACAACCGAATCTAAAAACGCCCTTAACAGCGAATTGAATTCTTCTGGTTTTTCGATATTCGACAAGTGCGCGGCGTCATCAATGACTTTCATCACAGAATGCTGAATCATACGATGCAGCACCATCGCTTGATCGACGGTACAGGCCGGATCCTCTTTGCCCACCAACACAAGCGTCGGTGCTTTGATTTTTAAAAGCATCGTCGACTGCGCCATATCGCGCACAGCGCTGGCACAAGCAAGATACCCCTCTGTGGTCGTTTCAAGAATCATCTTGCGCACGTGTTCAATCTGCTCAGGCTCGCGCTCGACAAATGTGCCGACGAACCAGCGTTTGATCGTGCCATCCACCAAACCGGGTACGCCTTTCTCGTGCGCGATCGCGAAGCGCTCTTCCCATAAACTTCTCGGGGGCATTTCGCTGGCCGTGTCACAAAGCCCCAGCGACAAGACTCTCTCGGGAAAATGAGCGCCAACATACTGGCAGATCATGCCGCCCATCGACAAGCCAACCAGGTGGGCTTTTGAAATTTTTAACGCATCAAGCAAAGCAACCAGATCCGTTGCGAGCAAGGCAATGCTATAAGGCCCTTGAGTCACGGTCGTCGCGCCGTGACCACGCGTGTCGTAGCGTAGCACTTGATAGCGCTCAGTCAGTGCAGCCATGTTGCGCTCCCACATGTCTAAACTTGACATCAGGCTGTTACTCAACACGACCACAGGGGCCCCCGCAGGGCCATCAAGGCGATAGGCGATGGAAATATTGTTAGCTTGGATATGTTGTTTCATGTTTATTTAAAGGTCTGGTTAGAGGGCAGGAGCAGGTTCAACAAAGGCCTCGCGGCTAAGCCGCCGGCAAACCACATCGCGTAGCTCCGCAGCGCGCTTAAATCGCAGCGCGCTTAAATTAAAGCGCGCTAACAATCGCTCTAGGGGCATTCACTCGAATTGAGTTCAACTCTTGTACGCTGCGCACCATCATATCTTGAATGGCGTTTTTCGCAATGCATTCTTTAGGTTCAACTTATCGCGCACTTGTCATTGGTTCAACCGGTACGATCGGCGCAGGCTTTGTTGCTGCGCTCAAACAAGACTCCAACTGCTCACTCGTTGTTGAGGTGTCAAGGCGCGACATGCCAGGATTTGCTCTGGAAGACGAGACGAGCCTTGCAGCAGCGGCGACCCAATGTGCAGCATCGGGGCCCTTTGGGCTGATCGTCGATGCCACAGGAGCACTCACCATCGAGGGAAACGGTCCTGAAAAACACTTAGGCGCATTAAACGCAACACGATTGTTGCGTAGCTTTCAGATCAATGCGATCGGACCGGCCTTGTTACTCAAGTATTTTTTGCCTCTGCTCGCGCGCGACCGTGCCATTTACGCCAAGCTGTCGGCTCGGGTGGGCAGCATTAGCGACAACTCAAAAGGTGGCTGGTACGGCTACCGCGCTTCGAAAGCCGCAGTGAACATGTTTTTACAAACAGCAGCGATTGAGTTTGCTCGAAAAAACCCACAAGCAATTTTGGCAGCACTTCAACCGGGCACGGTTGCGTCAGCATTATCAAAACCGTTTGCGACACCCGATCATTGCACGCCCGTAGGCGAATCGGTCGAGGGGTTACTCAAGGCACTCGATGCGTTAGCGCCTAAGCCCGCTGCACATTTTGTGGATTTTAAAGGTGAAGCAATCGGCTGGTGACACATCTTTTGACCATCCCACTGCTGACCGCACCAACACTGTCCTTCAGTATTGATAATGCAGGTTCCCGAACCGCAACATCTAAGATCTTCGCTCATTTTAATGTCCGTATCATCGTTGTCGTACTTTTCTTCGTCAAAGACTGGTGGCTCAGTGCCTCACCTGAAATGGCTGAGTTTCCCTTGAGGACAAGATGTTTAGTCAGCCGTCCCTTCATTCTTTTTCGCCACATTTTAAACGAGCTTTTTTTCATGTTGCTACGCATAAAGTCAATCACTGAGGCTTCAGTCAAGCCATACTGCAAGCGGATCATCTCGAAGGGCGTACGGTCTTCCCACGCCATCTCGATGAGCCGCGATCGGTCTGGCTCGGTGAGTGGCGTGCTCAGGCCCACGCAACTGCACTCGCGCCCGTTGATGCACCTAAACTCGCACCCAGACCTAGACCGACGATTTGATCGCTAATTTTTTGCGACGCCAAAAAATCTTTAAGTATTTCGCAATAGGTATTTTCGTAGTCGTAAGACGCGGTCTCTTTTTCTTTCGCGTTTTGGGCAACGGGTGGATGTGGATCTTCAAAAATCTGCACCACATCCCAAGCCGTCATCGTGGTGGGATCTGCCTTGATCTCGTAGCGTTTTTCGGCACCCCTGAACGAGCGCACGATACCGTGATCGTCAAGTAACTTGAGCATGCCGTGTAGCGAAGATACCGATAGCCCGAGTGCTGCAGACAGTTCACGAGTGGTGGGTGGGTGTTGGTGCCCTTTTGCCGCGATGAAAACGGTAGCGTTCAAGGCACTTAAAGCTCTGTTCGACAACATGGTATGACCTCAATCTGTTTAACTGAGTAGAAAATTAACACATTTATCGCGATTTATTCAAGATAAATCAATAAATGAGTAGTTTATTAGGGAATATTAATAAATATATCGCTTATAATCTACTCAAATACTATGCAATTAAACTTTTTCTTATCGATATGACTCCTCACGACACCACCCCGCTCTACCGAATTGGCGCCGTTTCTAAGTTAGCGAGCGTGCCCGTCACCACCCTCAGGATCTGGGAGACCCGTTATCAGGCTTTTACGCCCTCTAAAACGCTTGGGCAGCACCGTCTGTATAGGCAAGACGACGTCTTGCGCGCCACACTGCTCAAACAACTCAGCGAGCAAGGGCACAGCGTCAGCAGTATTGCCGCACTAGACAGCACGCAACTACGGCAGTTACACACGCAAGGCTTATCGGTCACTACGTTGCGACAGATCGCCACGCAAACAACGCTGCTGCGTGCGCGGGTTGTCGGCACAGGCTTGGCACAACGTTTAGGCTCAACGCGCCACAAGCTTGGGCTTTTTGCAGAGCACAGCGAGCGCGCTGAGGTTTTCTCTGACCTGGCGGGCGCGCGGGCCACCGCCGAACACTCGCCCGCCGACCTGCTGTTGATTCGACTCAATACGATTCAAGAAAGCACCGTTTCAGAGTTGCTTGAACTTGTGCAAGCCTCTCAAGCCGCACACACCCTGGTGTTGTATGTGTATGGCGCTAGTAGCAACCTTCAAGCGCTGCGCGATGCAGGTCTGACGGTACACAAGGATTCGATCTCAGATGAACAGCTCAGCGACTGGGTACGCAATGTCAGCCTTGAACAGGCTTTGCGAGCAGCGGCCGCACCACTTGCCGGTCGCAAGGCAACACCCAAAAAATATTCTGATGAAACACTCGCCCGGGTCGCAAATATCTCAACTGCCGTTTTGTGCGAATGCCCGCGTCATGTCGCCGAGCTTCTTACGCAGCTGTCAAGTTTTGAGCAATACAGTCAAGAGTGTGTAAACAAAAATTCTGTCGACCAACAGTTACATGAACACTTGGCAGAAGTCTCTGGTCAGGCACGCGCGCTTTTCGAGCACGCCCTTGAATTGATCGCCGCGCACGAAGGAATCGCACTGTGACAATTTGTTTGCGCAAACAACTCGCCTGGCGTTAAGCGCCACATAGCGGTTACCGACTGCTCAAGATGAACAAGCGTGTTGTCGCCTCAACTGCTTAACTCACCTACTCGGCTAAGAGTGCGTATTCTTGCAACTGTTCGATCGTGACGTAATCAAGAGCTTTCGCGTGGGTGCTCTCAAGAATCACGAACGGCGCCACACCCGCGTGCAGTGCTTCTTTCCAACGCAAGGCGCACAAGCACCAGCGATCGCCGTCTTGCAAACCGGTAAAACGATATTCGGGTCGAGGCGTGGACAGATCGTTGCCGCGGCTCGCCGAGAACTCTAAAAACTCTTGAGTGACTTTGGTGCAAATAACGTGACTACCCAAATCCTGCAAATCGGTGTTGCAGCAGCCATCGCGGTAATAGCCGGTTAAAGGATCAAAAGAACAGGACACCAACTCAGTCCCCAAAACATTCAAGGCGTTTGCAGTCATTTCGTACCCTCTTTACCAAAAAAACAGAGTAAATTCTAAAGACGCAGCTTAAACCTTTTAGTGACTCGCGAAGGCGACCTGAGACCTCATGTTTAAAAGAACCTTTCTACAAGCTAGCGCCGCTGCCTGGGCAGCCGCACTTTGGCCCAGCCTTGCCAGCGCCCAAAAGCACGCCTTTGGCACCCCAATCACCGTGGGCTTACCTCTGCAAGCAGGCAGCGCCTCTGACATCGCGGTGCGTTATGTCACCGCCGCCTTGGCTGAGCGCATGGAGGTCAGTTTTGTCGTTGAAAATATCACTGGTGCAGGTGGGATCGTTGGCCTAGACCGGATGGCGCGGGCAAAACCCGACGGTCAAACTCTAGCGGCATTGAACAATAGCATTTTGACGATCTTGCCTCATCTGCAACCGCAAAACGTTAAAGTCAATACGCTGACAGAGTTTGAGCCGATTGCTGGCATTGCGAATATTCCGACCTTTTTTGCCGTGCCAAGTACGTCTTCGATCAAGACGATTGACGACTTAATTGTTCAAACGCGTAAAGAACCAGACCGAATTCATTACGCCTCTGGCGGCATCGGCAGCCCGCAACACCTTGCCGGCGAGATGTTCAACGCTTATGCCAAGGTCAAACTGATTCACGTGCCTTATCGAGGTGCGAGTCAGGCCACACTAGCCGTGGCCTCGGGCGAAGTTCAAGTCATGCCGATGGCGCTGTCTTTAGCAAAACCTTTTCTGGCCGATAAGCGCATTCGCCTGATCGGCTATTGCGGCAGCGAACGTCATCCGCAATATCCCGCAATGGCAACACTCATCGAACAAGGAGTCAAAGGTTACGACTACTCGTCATGGATCGCTTTATTCGCGCAAAAAGGAATTCCAGCAGCCGCCTTGACTGAGCTTCGTAAGCAAACGGCAGCCGTCGTGAACGATTCGCTCCTACAAGAAAAAATGGTGAAAGCAGGCTTAGATCCTTGGCCTAAAACACCCGAACAACTAATCAAAGTCATGCAAGCCGACTACACAAAGTGGCAAAAAATTATCAAGGATGCCAATATTCAAAGCACCTGAACCGATGTCAACACATGCCACGGTGCACGTCGCTGGCTATCAAGGGACGGGATCGATTTTAAGTACCGCTCTGTTGTCACTTGCTGAGTCACTTGAAGCCACCCAGTTTTTTGGGCCCATCAACACAACCCTCGACGTCACCGCGCACGGTGAATCGGCCGCGCAAATGTTTCAAAGTGTCAATAACGGCGCACGTCAACTTTGTTACGTGGCGTCTGGCTATTTAACCGAACTCGCCCCTGACTTAGCCGTACTCGACCTCCCCTTTACCGTCACAGCGCGCACACGCGCCCTAGCAGCGCTCGACCAGACCGCAGGACAGCTCTTAAGCCGAACGCTCGAACAGCATTCAAATTATCAGGTGCTAGGCTATTGGGATAATGGCTTTCGGCATATTTCAAATGCCGTGCGCCCCTTGCATCGACTTGCAGATTGTGAAGGCTTAAAAATTCGCTCACTCGACAGTGCGATCTATCGCGAGTCGCTAAACGCGTTGGGCTTTCAGGCAATCACCACCGATGTCAGCGAGCTAATGCGTGTGATTCGCTCGGGCGAAGTTCAGGCACAAGAAAACCCACTCACCAATTACAGTAACTTTAAAATTTATGAGCATCACCCTTACCTGAGCTTGACGGGTCACGTCTTTGGAGTGCTCTTGCTAGTGTGCAATCAACCTTGGTTCGCCTCGTTATCAGAGTCACAACAACAAGCAGTGCAAGAAGCCGCCACACAAGCCACAGCACAACAACGGACGCTGGCAGCACAACAAGATGCCGCGCTGCAAACAAGCCTCTTGACGCACGGTTCGCAGATTGTTTCAGGCTCGCAGTTAGATATGGCACAGATGCAGCGCGCCACGGTATATATTGTCGAGCGCGAGCGTCAAACACTATCTAAATCAGTTGTGCAACACTACCTTGACGCGCTTGAGAGCTAGGCGATGTCATTGACCTCAACAGAAGCGATTTTTAGCTAGGGCATAACATGGGTTTACGATTTTTAGAGCACATCCTGATCCTCACGCACGACCCTGAGGGTACGCGCGACTGGTTTTGCAAAAATCTGGGCTTCACCGATGGCTTTCATCCAGAGTTTGGGTTTCCGGTTTACTGGCTATATATCGGCGAACAAGATGTCTTGCACATTGGCAAGGCCAGGCATTCAGCGCATCAGAATACTTATCTGCAAACCCCGACCGATCAAAAGGACATTGATTACTCGGCTGCGGGCGCGTTAGGTTCGGGGCGCATTGATCACGTATGCCTGAACTGCGACGGGCTGGCCGAGTTTATCGAGCGCTTATCTAACAATGGCATCGAATTTAGCGAACGTAAAGCGCACAACTCAAATTTATACCAGCTATTCATGCGCGAACCGATCAACGGGATTAAGGTCGAGCTGAACTTTGCCTGGCACGAAGCCGAGCAGCTCGGACGCGTACCCGCTTGGACAGACGCCGGAAAATCCAACTAACCACAAGTCAAGATGCCTCAAACTAATTCCTCAATCATCGTCCAGTTCGATGCTCTCAAAGACTTTATTTCGCGTGCCTTACAAGCCAACGAGTTGTCGCCTGAGCACGCAAACAAAGTTGCCTCACTGATGGCACAGGCCGATCTGCAAGGTTCAGACGGTCACGGCGTGATTCGCCTGCCGCAATACGTCAAGCGTATTCGGGCCGGTGGGATCAACGTGAATCCGAAAATTAAAGTTGTGCAAGACAAGGCCGCGATGGCCGTAGTCGATGGCGATAACGGGATGGGGCATCTGGTGGTCTCGCATGCGGTTGAACTCGCGATTAAAAAAGCTGCGGATGCTGGCGTCGCCTGGGTGGGTACGCGCAACAGCAACCATGCGGGCCCCGCCTCGCTCTATGCGCGTATGCCCCTCGAGCACGACATGATCGGTTTGTATTTTGCTGTGGGCAATGCCAATCATTTACCGCCTTGGGGCGGGATGGATATGTTGTTGTCGACCAACCCGATCGCAGCCGGGATCCCAGCAGGGAGCGAACCTGCCGTCGTACTGGATATGGCCACAACCGTCGCGGCTTACGGCAAAGTCAAGGCCAAGGCCAAGCGTGGCGAAACCATGCCAGAGGGCTGGATGATCGATCGCCAGGGCCGCCCCCTCACCGATCCTAATCGTGCGGATGAAGGGTTCTTATTGCCGATCGGCGGGCATAAGGGGTACGGCTTGGCCTTGATCGTTGGGCTCTTGGCAGGCACCTTGCAAGGCGCCTCGATGGGTAAAGAGGTGGTTGACTTCAATAAAGACCACGTCACCCCCACCAATACCGGCCAAGCAATTTTGGTAATCGATTTAAAGGCCTTTGGCGAACCTGGTTTCTTTAAAGCTGCCGTCGATCAACTGGTAAAGGATCTTCGCGCCAGCGAACGACTGCCGGGGGTCGAACGGGTATGGTTGCCGGGCGAGCAAAGCCATGCAAAACGCTTAGCCTACGCCACGCAAGGGATACCGCTTGCGCCAATTTTGGTTGCGGATTTAAATACCTTGGCGACTGAGCTTGGTGTCGCCGCACTCACTGTTTAACTTTTGGATATCTTATGAACCTACGCTCCTTATCAGCCTGTTCGTTACAAGGCGACGCTTTCTCAACAAACTGGTTAAAAGGCGTGGCACTTGCAGTGCTAGCTTTCGCCTCTTTTAGTGTCGCACAAGCGCAAGACAGCTACCCCAGTAAACCGATTCGTATGATTGTGCCTCTGGCCGCAGGCAGCGCTGTCGATGGCGCGGCGCGCCTGTTAACGGCCAAGATGGCGCAGAACATGGGGCAACCCATCGTGATTGAAAATATAACGGGGTCCTCTGGGCTGATTGGGGCAGACCGTATCGCCAAAGCGGCGCCCGATGGCTACACGATTGGTGGCGTCAATGACAGCGTCTTGACGATGCTGCCGCACATTTATTCAAACATCCCCTGGAACGCACTCAAAGACTTTGAGCCGATTTCACTGGTGGCGACGATCGAGTGGGGCATCGCGGTGGCAGACCAGTCGCCTTATAAAACCCTAAATGAGTTTATTGCGGCGGCCAAAGCAAACCCAGGCAAACTTAACTATGGCTCAGGCGGCAGCGGCAGCCCGCAGCACATCGCCATGGCACTGTTTGCACAACGCACTGGCATCGATCTGGTGCATGTGCCTTACAAGGGCGCCACGCCTGCTGCCATCGCGGCGGCTGCAGGACAAGTCGAAGTCACTTACCAAGGCTTGGGCACAGTCACCTCGTTGATCCAGGGCGGCAAATTACGCCTGCTGGCCGTCTCAACACCCGAACGCCTTGCACAGTATCCAAACGTACCAACCATCGTGCAAGCGGGCATCAGCGACTTTTTCTTTAACTCTTGGTTCGCGATGATTGCACCAGCGGGTACGCCTAAACCGATCATCGACAAGCTAAACGCCGAAATTCAAAAAGCACTCACCGATCCGCAGACACGTGAGCGCCTGATTGCCTTAGGCGTAACAATCCGTGGCACCAGCGCCGCTGAGTTTGGTCAGGCCACACAAAAGCAATATGCCTTGTATGGCAAGCTCATTAAAGACAACAA
>JABMMM010000167.1 GCA_013205565.1 Alcaligenaceae bacterium
TCGATATGGTCAAGGCTGAACTCTGTCAACATTTGTGACAAGCGTTTGCCTGCCTCGGCGTTGCATGCGATTTGAGAGTGCAGGTCGCCCTCCATCTCAATCGGCTGGCGCACGTTCGTGCGCAAGAGCTCTAGAAGGTCTTCGTTGAGCTTGCCTGCTCGCGCGAGCGGCATGATGGGAATGTTAATTCCCTCTTCATAGACTTGACGCGCATCTGGCCCAAAGCCACGCCCCCCCATGTCAATGATGTGAATAGTGTTGGCAAATAGTCCAACAACTTTTCCACCATGAAAGGCAGGAGATACAACCGTGACATCATGGTAATGACCAACAGAAAGCCATGGGTCATTGGTAATAAACACATCACCAGGCACCATAGTATTTAGTGGATATTTCGTGACAAAATGAACGACACTTACAGCCATGGAGTTGACATGGCCTGGCGTGCCGGTAGTCGCTTGGGCAACCATATTGCCAGCTCGGTCAAAGAGGCCGGCAGAGAGATCGCCTGATTCGCGAACGGCTTGACTGAAGGCCGCTCTTATCAAGGTTTGGGCTTGCTCCTCAACGATGCCCAACAGTCGATTCCACATGATCTGGCGTACGATCGCGTCAAAATCCGAGTGAGTGGTTGTCATGATGATAGGGTCTCGCGTGTGAGTTCGATATCGCCGAACTGATTGAGTTGAGCATTGAAACTAGGGCTGATGACGGTCGAAGTCTCTTGCTCGACAATGATTGCAGGGCCCTTGATCATGAGTCCATTGGTTAATTCGTTTCGCTCATAAAGTCTATGTGCGATGGTACGACGCGTTCCTGGATCAAACACCTGTCGATGAGATTCTGTTTTCGCGGGCTTCGTTGTAGTCATTTGCAAGCTTGTGACTGGGTCAGGCATAGCGTCTGTGGTCACCGTGACTACCCAGCTTGCGACCTCAATGTCGGCCAAGCCGCCCAACGAGCGTCCGTAAACGCGCGTGTATTCTGCTTCGAAGGCAGCGCGTAGTTGTTCCCCGAGGCTGCATCAAACTCTGTGTTGCCTAGGTCTATTAAAATTTCATGCCCTTGACCGACATACCGCATGTATGCACGACGTAGTGTATGCAGCGCTGAGCGAGTGGCTTTCGACACAATATCGTACGAGAGGGTTCTCATTTCGGCTAAGGTTTGGTTGATCAACGTATGGTCAAAACTCCCCAGGCGTTGATATTGTGTGCGAACCACCTCAAAGGCGATAGGTGCGCGCAAAAACCCGACGGCCGAGCCAACGCCAGCAGATGCTGGAATAATGACGCGCGATATCCCGAGCTTTTCTGCGACCCTCGCAGCATGCAACGGTGCGCAGCCACCAAAAGCAATGAGTGTGCGCGATGAGACGTTCTTACCGCTTTCGATGCCATGAACGCGTGCCGCGTTAGACATGTTTTCGTCGACCATTTCACTGATGCCAAAGGCTGCTGCTTCCGTCGTGAGGTTTAACGGAGTGGCAATGTGGGTTTGAATAGCAAGATGCGCCGCTTGAGCAGACAAAACGATGTCGCCTCCGGCGAATTTCAAGGGATCAATACGTTGCATGGCTAAGTTTGCATCCGTCACTGTCGCCATCAGACCACCACGCGCATAGCAGGCAGGTCCGGGTTCGGCCGAGGCGCTTTCTGGGCCCACGGCGATTCGACCAAGTTGATCAACGCGTGCGATTGAGCCGCCACCTGCCCCGATTTCGACTAGTTCTACAACTGGGATGCGCAAGGGCAGTCCGCTGCCCTTCTTGAACCGGTACACCCGTGCGACTTCAAAACTACGGCTGGTCTGTGCCACACCATCATCAATGAAACAAAGTTTCGCAGTCGTTCCTCCCATATCAAAAGAGACGACTTCCTTCAGGCCGCAGCGGTTTGCAATGATCCCGGCAAAAATGGCTCCGCCCGCTGGGCCTGACTCTACTAAGCGGACCGGAAATGTCTTCGCGGTATCCACGGTTGTTAAGCCGCCACCTGACAGCATGAGCAGCATCGGACACTGAAAACCCCGTTGCCGTCGCAACGTTTCAAAGCGACCGATATAGCGGGCCATCAGTGGCTGAAGATAGGCGTTGGCACAGGCAGTCGAAAAGCGTTCGTACTCTCTAAACTCGGGTGAGACTTCAGAAGAAAGAGTAATGCTAAGTTCAGGCAAGGCTTGTGCAAGCAGCTCAGCGGCGATCTGCTCGTGTCGCGGGTTGACGTAACTGTGTAAAAAACCGATGGCAATCGCTTCAATCTTTTCTCGTTTCAGCACAGGGACGAGCTGTCTGATTCTCTCTTGATCGAGCTCGATGAGAGTTTGGCCCTGTGCGTCAAGTCGCTCGACGATGGGGAACCTGTATCTACGGGGCACTAAAGGCGCGGGCTTGATCAGTTGTACATCGTACTGATCAGGCCTGCCTTCGGTACCGATTTCAACGACATCGCGAAACCCCCGTGTCGTGAGCATAGCGGTGCGCGCGCCTTTTCTTTCGATGATGGCGTTGGTGGCCAGCGTCGTGCCGTGAATAATCTCAGTCACTGCAGTGGGCTGCACTCCTGAGAGTTTGAGAATTGCCTCCATGGCTTCCATCGCACCTTCTTCGGGGGCGGCTGGCGTAGTCAGTACCTTGGCGGTAAAGCGTTGAGTATCCGTTTCTAGCACGACGTCCGTAAACGTGCCTCCGATATCAAGCCCGATTCGCGCGTGTACTGCCATTGAGTGTCTCCACGGGTCAAGCCCGATCATTTGAAAATAAAGTGCACCGTGAGATCACGCATTGCGCGATCTAGCCCGCGTAGCTTTTGCGGTTATTTACTCAGTTTGTGTATTACTGAAGCGTCTTAAGCATCGCAGCGCCCTCAGGCCCTGCGCGCTTAGCCCACTCTGCAGTCATCGTGGCTCCTAATTTGTCTAGTTCGAGCTTTAGGGCCGCCGAACCAGGCTCTACCTTCAGACCTTGCTTGGCAAGCGTTTGAGTCGTTTCGGCCATGACTTTTTCGCTTAATGCCCAACCCCGCAGTTCGGCCTTTGCTGCTGCCTCAAGTACGGCTTGACGAGTCGCAGCATCCAAAGCATCTAAAGCCTTCTGACTTACCATGACAATGTTTTTATTATTGATGACCTCAACGTTATAGTAAAAGCTCGAAAACTCCCAGGCCTTCGTGTCAA
>JABMMM010000168.1 GCA_013205565.1 Alcaligenaceae bacterium
GCTCAAGGCAGCTGCGGCTAACGGCTGGCTGGATCACGACAAAGTCATGATGGAGACGCTCTTAGGCTTTAAGCGGGCTGGTGCTGACGGCATCCTGACTTATTTTGCACTGGCTGCGGCGAAGCTGCTCAATCCAAAATGAATGCAAAAATAAAAAGCTGCTCGCCCGCCAGTTGTGCTTGTTCGATTTGGCCGCTGGTGGCTTGGGGTGGGGGTGGCTTGGGGTGCAGGCCCGTCGGTCTTTGCAAGTTAATGGGTGCGATCGACTTGCGCGTGAGTCGCTTGGCGTTTTTTTAAATGCCAGGCAAACACCAACGCGAGCGTAGGTAGCCCAAGAATTCCGATCGGAAATACTGCCGCCAAACCAAAGCGATCAACAACAACCGCAGCCAAGGTCACGCCAACTGCCTGACCAAAAAATAAAAAGGAAGCAAACAGCGCGACCGCTGTGCCACGGTTGGTTGGTGCCATTTGCGTGGCGTGGGTTTGAAGTACGGCATGAAGCAGGTAGTACCCGAGTCCTGATAAGACGCTGGCCAAGACACCCCAATACCAGGTCGAAGAGAAAAAATACACCGCAAACGAGAGGGCCATCGTGAGCCCCCCAAATACAGCGAGCCGATACTCGCCAAAGCGCCGCACAAACTTACCCGCATAAAACACATAAATAAGCGCACCCACCGCAAAGAGGCCGCCAATGCCGCCCGACCAGGCAACCGCAAGGCCTTGGCGCTCATGCAAGAAGGCGGGCACGAAGGCGAGCGGACCAAAAACAAGTAGCCCTTCGAGGCAAACGATCAGTAAAACCAAGCGCGCCCAAGGCGTAGAGACGGCTTCTAATAATGGTGTCAGAAGCCTTGCGCCTTGCTCTCGGTTGGTGGGCACCTCAAAGACCCGACGCCGGCGCGAAAACAAAAGTGTACCGACCACCAGATACACCACCGCCAAAAAAACAAAAGCCCAGCGCCAACCGACAGTATCTGCAAACACACCGCCCAAAAACTGACCGATCGCCAATCCAGAGATTGAACCTAAGAGGTATCTGGCAAGCGTCGCCTGACGTTGCTCATACGGCACATGGTCACCAATCCAGGCCATCGACAGCGGGATAATGCCTGCTGCTGTGGCGCCTGAAATAAAGCGTCCCACCTCAAGCTGCTCAAGCGTGGGCGCGCTGGCGACCAGAACGCTGCCAACCGCGCAACCAAAGGTTGCAAGCGTTAAGACTCGAAATTTACCGTAACGATCTCCGACGGGTCCATAGAAAAACTGCATCACACCATAGGCGATTGCAAAATATGTCACTGCACCAGAGGTCTGAGCGGTGCGCACATTGAACTCAAGCGCGAGCACGGGTAGCAGGGGATCGCAAATGCGAAAAGCGCTCGAGCTGGCAAACGCCGCCAAGGCCAATAATAAAATGACTGGCCAGGTTGAAGCGGTTGTGGAGGCGTGCGTCTGGTTTGTCATGAAGCTTTATATTTTGACCGCAAGGCCTGCCCGTGTATGTCGAGCTAGGTATTTCGAGCGAGAGTTCTATTTTGACCCGAGTACCCGATCGAGGTTTGAGGCAAAGCGGGCGGCGGCTTGAAAGCCCACCACACGTACATCTTTTTGTTCTCGACCTCCACCATCAAAGAAGATGATGCCCGGAGGTCCAAATAGCTTATAGCGTTTAAGCAGCGCGCGATCATCTGGGTTGTTGGCCGTGACATCGACCTGAAGCAAGAGCATCTGGTCCATCCGTTTAACAACCTCGGGCGAGGTAAAGGTAAATGCTTCCATTTCTTTGCAAGAAACACACCAATCCGCATAAAAGTCTAACAACACTGGGCGCGAAGACTGCGCAAGAGCTGCCTCAAGCTCGGCCACCGTGCGAATCCTCTTAAACGGCAACGCTTCGCCTGGCTTGATTGGCCCATTAGGCTGTTTGACTACGGCCTGCGTGTCGGCACCTTCTCTCGAGGTTGTGACACGCGTTAAGTGTGACAAAGGTTCAAGCAAAGAGCGCCCACCGCTGGCCAAACCGATCAGCCAGATTAAGCTCAGCAAAACCAGCAATAACCCAAACGTTTTACGAAGCACGCCTGCAAAGCCCACACTTGGTGGCAACGGGTCAAACGTGCGTAACAGCACCGCTGAAAACAAAGCAAGCACTGCCCAGCCGCCTAGCTGTAACCAGCTGGGCAACAACGGTGTCAGCATCCACCAAGCGGTCCCAAATAACAGCACCCCAAAAAATTGTTTGACGCCATCCATCCAGGCACCCGCACGTGGCATGAGCCTGCCGGCAGAGGCACCCATCAGTAACAGGGGTATGCCCATCCCCCACGCCATCGCAAACAGCGCCAGCCCTCCCAGCAAAACATCGCCAGTCTGTGAAATATAAAGCAATGCCCCCGCTAAGGGCGCGGCCACACACGGCCCAACAATTAACGCTGACAGGGCGCCCATCAACGCGGCAGCACCAAAGCGGCCACCCAAGAGCGCGTTATTTTTAAGCGTGAGCTTGGTCTGGAGGCTTGTGGGCATTTGAAAGGTAAACACATCAAACATCGAGAGCGCCAGTAAAGCTAAAAGCAAAGCAAATAGCGCCAACACCCATGGCGTTTGTAACCAAGCGGCTAGGCCTGCTCCACTTAAGCCAGCCGCGACGCCTAGCCCCGTATAGACGACCGACATTCCTGCGACATAGGCCAGTGCGAGAAGCGTGCCGCGCGCCCGAGAAACTTGCTGTTGCTCACCAACCAGCAAGACCGACAAAATCGGCACCATTGGCAATACACAGGGCGTCAACGCCAACAACACACCCAGCACAAAGAACAAGACCACAATTTCTAACAAGCCCGTTGACGTTAAAACGTCTGCGAGACCGACATCGTTTTCTCCAAACAAAAGTTCGCGCCACTGGCCCTGTACCAATCTGTCAAACAAACTGGCCGCAGTGGGGGCGATAAGTTTGTAACCCTCGTTCTGCGCCGATGCACTCACTGTGACAAAAAAATCCATCGGCGGATAACATAAACCTGCTGTTGCACACCCTTGCCCCGTAACCTTAATCTTGAGTATTAAATCCGGGAGCGGACTTTGGGGGGGCGACGGAGGTTGAGGTTGGGACTGAGGTTGGGACAGGGGCTGCGACTGGAGTTTGGGCTGGAACTGGGGGGGCAGCTGAGACCACAATTGGGCTCGCGTGGGCAGCGGCACCTGGATCTCTAATTGTTGAAAATAGAGCTCCATTTCTTTATTGAAGGTCGGATCAAACTTCAGTTGTCCCTTCGGAAACCGGGGCTGCCCCAATTGAATCGCTGCGCCGGCCGCCGACGACTGGCTCGCCGACTTTTCGAGTGGCGATGTTGAGCCGGGGGCTAACAGCTGCGTAGCAGGGCGCGGGTTGACAGCCCCTGAGGCTATTTTTGCGTTGTCTTCTGGTGAAGCTTGAGCAAGGGGCTCACCGCTAAACTCAAACCGCTCACGGTACATGTAATAGCCCGGGGCGATTTTAAACTTTAAGCTCAACGTGTTCTTTTCAACACCCGTAATGCTTGACTGCAAGACGAAAGCTTTTTCGGGGTCTAAGAATCCATCTCCGGCGCCAAGCGTAGGCGGTGCAGCAAACAGCAAGCCAAGCGTCAAGCAGGCTCGAACAAGACGCCAAAACGATTGCCTGGGTTGGGCCTGTTGCCTCACTTTGGGTCTCGCAGCGTTGCGCTCTGTACCCAGGCTAGGTAGGGTGAATACCCGGCGACAGTAGGCACCACAAGCGCTTCAGGCACCGCATAAGGATGAAGGGCTACCAGGCGCTCAAGCAAGCGCTCTTGATGCCGCTGGATCGTTTTGACAACCATCGGGATCTCTTCAGACTCGTGCACCGCTGACTCCCACTCGTAGACAGACACTACAGGTGAGCCAATATTAATGCACGCCGCTAAACCCTCGGCCAATAACGTACGAGCAATGTGTTTTGCACAATCAAGCGTTGGCGTATGCGTCAGCACAAGCACTACGTTGTTTTCTTGCATTCAAATACTCGCATTTTGCAGACTGAACAGACAAAAAAGCCTCACTGAAGAGGCTTTTTTGTGTCTTTAAACTAACGCTTACTCGGCTGCGTCATCGCTCACTGCCTCGTTGTCGGCGGGCCGATCGACCAGTTCCATAAACGCCATTGGCGCGTTGTCGCCTTGACGAAAGCCCATTTTCAAGACACGTGTGTAACCACCATTGCGTGCAGCATAGCGTGGACCAATGTCAGCAAACAACTTAAGCACAATTTCGCGATCGCGCAAGCGAGCAAAAGCAAGACGCTTGTTTGCTAGCGTAGGTGTTTTACCTAGCGTAATCAAAGGCTCTACGATTCGACGTAACTCTTTTGCCTTGGGCAGAGTTGTCTTAATCGCTTCGTGTGTCAGGAGTGCAACTGCCATGTTGCGAAACATCGCAAGACGGTGGCTGCTTGTGCGGTTTAATTTACGTAGACCGTGGCCGTGGCGCATGGAAATATCCTTATTGAATCTATTAAGAGTGCAATCACTCGTGTGGGTTCAGCTCTTCTATCAACAAACGACGCTCAAAACGTTTTTTATTGCGGGCCGGTTATAAACATCTTGCAAAACAAGGGCTGGCAAAACCAAAAGCGCCAGCCCGTACTAACTTAAGGACGCTCAAGCCCCATTGGAGGCCAGTTGTCTAATTTCATTCCTAACGTCAAGCCGCGAGCGGCCAACACTTCCTTAATTTCGTTGAGCGACTTACGGCCGAGGTTTGGCGTTTTCAACAATTCGTTCTCTGAACGTTGAATTAAGTCACCAATGTAATAAATGTTTTCCGCTTTGAGGCAGTTAGCCGAGCGCACGGTCAATTCAAGATCGTCAACAGGACGCAACAGGACTGGATCGATCTGTGGAGCGCCGCGGTTCGGAGCCTCGTACGAATCACCAGCACCTTCAAGCGCAGCGAACACCGAAATTTGATCCATCAAAAGACGGGCTGACTGGCGCACGGCCTCTTCTGGACTGATCACACCGTTTGTTTCAACATCAAGTACGAGTTTGTCTAGGTCGGTACGCTGTTCGACGCGAGCGTTTTCAACAGAGTAGCTCACCCGACGCACGGGGCTAAATGATGCATCCAACACTATGCGGCCGATGGTGTGCGCGCGATCGTCGATCAGTGCGCGCACGTTACCTGGCACGTAGCCACGGCCTTTCTCAACCTTGATGTGCATTTCGAGCTTACCGTTTTCGGTTAGCGTCGCGATGACATGGTTTGGATTAACGATTTCTACGTCGTGCGGCAGTTCAATGTCTGACGCCAACACTGGCCCAGCACCCTGCTTGCGCAACACCAGCGTCAACTCATCGCGGCTGTGTAACTTAAACACAACGCCCTTGAGATTCAACAGGATGTCGACGACGTCTTCACGCACACCAGGAATTGTCGAGTATTCGTGCACAACGCCCGAAATCTGCACTTCGGTCGGCGCATAACCCGTCATCGAAGACAGAAGGATGCGACGTAACGCATTGCCTAAGGTGTGGCCATAGCCACGCTCAAAGGGTTCCATGATGATTTTTGCATGGTGCGTGCCAACGGGTTCGACTTCAATCGAACGTGGCTTAAGAAAACTTTGTGACATCTAGACTATTCCTTTTCAATACCCTCGGTTCATTACACCGATAAGGCTGATGGATGAAAGAGCGCTAAGCACCCTGTAAACATGCCGTGCAAAACCTACGCTAGTTTCGCCCCGAGCAGAGCATGCCAAAAGAGACAAGCCAAGCAAGAGAACGAAAACCCACCAAAACGTCTTAACGAGCTTGCCGCTTTAGGCAACAAGCCTGTTAAGTGTTTAACGTGAATACAGTTCGACAACCATTGATTCGTTGATGTCACGTGCGACGTCAGCGCGATCAGGGGCTTGCTTAAACGTACCGACTAATTTCACAGTGTCAACTTCGACCCACTGCGGAATACCGTTACCGGTTGCAAGAACCAATGATTCAGCAATGCGAGCCTGACCTTTTGCTTTCTCGCGAATTCCAATAATGTCACCCGCTTTGACGATCATTGAAGGAATGTCGGCGGTGTGACCGTTTAGCTGAATGGCACGATGCCCGACAAGCTGACGAGCCTCGGCTCGCGTTGAGCCAAAGCCCATGCGATACACCACGTTATCGAGACGCGACTCAAGCAACTGAATCAGTTGTTCGCCGGTGTTGCCCTTGCGACGTTCAGCTTCGGCAAAATATTTGCGAAACTGTTTTTCTAGCACACCATACATACGCTTGAGCTTTTGCTTTTCGCGCAGTTGCAAACCGTAGTCAGAGGTGCGAGCACCTGACGTGCGGCCGTGTTGGCCTGGCTTAGAGTCAAGCTTGCACTTAGACTCTAGCGAGCGGCGAGCGCTTTTCAAAAACAGATCAATACCCTCGCGGCGCGAGAGTTTGCATTTAGGACCAGTATAACGGGCCATTTGGCTTCTCCTTAGATGCGACGACGCTTGGGTGGACGGCAGCCGTTGTGCGGAACAGGCGTGATATCGGCGATGCTCGAAATCTTAATGCCCAACGCATTCAACGCACGCACTGACGATTCGCGACCCGGGCCTGGGCCCTTGATGCGAACTTCGAGTGTTTTGATGCCGTATTCAATAGCCACTTTGCCGGCCGTTTCTGCAGCAACCTGTGCTGCGAACGGCGTCGACTTACGTGAACCCTTAAAGCCAGCACCACCTGACGTCGCCCACGACAGGGCATTGCCCTGACGGTCGGTGATGGTGATGATAGTGTTATTAAAGGATGCATGAACGTGCGCAATGCCGTCCGATACATTCTTTTTAACCTTTTTGCGAACGCGAGCCGCGCCGCCGGCAGAAGCTTTAGCCATCTTCTAATCCTTATTATTTCTTCAAACTTGCAGCAGCGCGACGCGGGCCCTTGCGGGTGCGAGCGTTGGTGCGAGTACGTTGACCACGTACGGGCAAGCCGCGCTTGTGGCGCATGCCACGATAGGTACCCAGATCGATCAATCGCTTGATCGAGAGCTGCACTTCGCGCCGCAGATCGCCTTCAACCGAAAACACACCTACGTGTTCGCGAATGCGTTCGAGTTCTGCGTCGTTGAGATCCTTGACCTTTTTAGACAAGGGCACGCCTGCCGCTTCGCAAATTTTGCGAGCACGCGTACGACCAATGCCAAAAATGGCGGTCAAACCAATTTCTGCGTGCTGATGCGGCGGAATGTTAATGCCAGCAATACGAGCCATGACTGTTCCTTGATGTATTAACCTTGACGCTGCTTGTGACGCGGCTCAATGCAGATTACCCGCACTACGCCGTGACGTTTAATAATTTTGCAGTTGCGGCAGATCCGCTTAACCGATGCCATTACTTTCATGGTTGCTTCCTGTTAATTTACGTAACCCAGCCGCTTATTTAGAGCGGAAAACGATTCTAGCGCGCGTTAAGTCATAGGGGGTGAGTTCCACTGTAACTTTATCGCCCGGCAAAATCCGGATGTAGTGCATACGCATCTTGCCGGAAATATGACCTAACACCACATGGCCGTTTTCTAGCTTGACACGAAATGTTGCATTGGGAAGATTCTCTAGAATCTCACCTTGCATTTGAATGACGTCGTCCTTTGACATACTCTCGCTTATTTCAAGGATTGACCCGGACCCTTGAAGTTTGCCTTCTTGAGTAACGAATCGTACTGGTGTGA
>JABMMM010000169.1 GCA_013205565.1 Alcaligenaceae bacterium
ACCTCAAGTACGCGATCGATAGAGTTCCAACCTTCAATGCGCTCACAGCCGTGCCATTGTGGGTCTGCGCGCAGCGAAACTGCCGCAGCTAGATTATCGAGCAACACTTCACGGGCTAACGTTGATTTGCCTGAGCCTGATACACCTGTGACTACGCTCAGGCGTCCGATTGGAAAATGTGCTGTGAGGTGACGCAAGTTATGCAGTTTTGCACCCTTGACGGTGATCATCGGCGTATCTTTTGCGATCGGCCTGCGTGGCTGCAACGGGTGTGCCAAGGGGTGTTTTAAGTAATGCCCGGTTGTAGACTCTGGCGCATCCATCAGGTCTTGCAAACTACCTTGCGCGACCACACGTCCGCCGCGAATGCCTGCGCCGGGGCCAATATCAATGATGTGTTCGGCGCGGCGAATAGTGTCCTCGTCGTGCTCCACCACTACCAAGGTATTGCCATTTTTTTCAAGTCGCGACAAGGCGCCCAGCAAGATTCGATTGTCGCGTGGATGTAAACCAATCGTGGGTTCGTCAAGCACATAGCAAACGCCTTGCATGTTTGAACCTAGTTGAGCGGCAAGTCGTATGCGTTGGGCTTCACCGCCAGACAGCGTTGGCGCGGCGCGATCCAGGGCCAGGTAGCCTAGGCCAACTTCTTGCATAAATTGCAGACGGCCACGAATTTCAGACAAGATGTCGCGGGCAATCTCGGCATCGCGTCCGCGCAAAACTAACGCCGTGAAAAAAGTGTGAGCATCCGAGACGGCCAGGCCCGCAAGCTCGGCAATCGATTTGTCGCGCCACAGCACTGCGCGTGAAATAGGGTTTAAGCGCGCACCCTGACAACTCGTGCAGGTCGTTGCCTCGCCTTCGAACCAAGCGTTCCAGGCCGTTTCTTCGCCGGTTTGTACTTCGTCAAAGCCCTGTAACTTTAAGCCGGTGCCAAAACAACCGTGACACCAACCGTGCTTTGAGTTGTACGAAAACATGCGCGGATCGGGTTCTGGAAAGCTTGTGCCACAGCTTGGACATGCACGTTTGACCGAGAAATGCGTTTGATCGAGTTTGGCTGACATGTCAGCGTGCAGCCTGTCGAGCGACCATACCACACTCATCACGCCTTGGCCATGCTCAAGCGCGCTGCGCACGCCTCCACGCAACTGTGCTTCGTTGTCAGTGCCAATTACGAGGTCAGCCACGGGTAACTCAATGGTGTGTTCTTTAAACCGATCTAAACGCGGCCACTTTGCGGTACCAATAAATTCGTCATCGACCCGCAGATGGGTGTAGCCCTTGCCGGCAGCCCATTTCGCAAGGTCCGTGTAGAAACCTTTTCGAGCTGTCACTAAAGGCGCCAGCAAACCGATGCGCTGTCCCTTATGGTCGCGCATGATCCGAGCCACGATCTGATCGGCACTTTGTGGTTCAACGCTGACCTGACATTGTGGGCACATCTGCGTGCCCAGCTTCATGTACAACAGACGTAAGAAATGATGAATTTCAGTCATCGTGGCGACAGTGGATTTGCGACCGCCACGGCTGGTGCGTTGTTCGATTGCTACTGTCGGTGGGATACCAAAAATAGCGTCGACGTCTGGCTTGCCTGCAGGTTGCACAATCGCACGCGCATAGGCATTTAACGATTCAAGATAACGGCGCTGCCCTTCGTTAAACAGGATATCGAACGCCAGTGTTGACTTGCCCGAACCCGATACCCCCGTGATGACGGTGAACTTATCGTGCGGGATACTGACGCTGATATTTTTAAGATTGTGTTCGCGTGCGTGCAAGATATCAATGGTGGCGGCCCGACGTTTTTCTTTTAAGACGGTTTGCAGCGAACGGCCTGAGGAGTTACCCGTTGCGCCAGCGGGCTCGCGCAACGCGCGGGCTGCTTGTCGAGGATCGTCGGTTGCGAGAACGTCGAGCATCGACGCACCAATCGCGTCAGGCGTCATGGCGACCGCATAGTCGCGTAGCGCTGCGCCGGTATGCGAAGTAGGGTGTGTCATGACTTGTTCAGGGCTACCTGAAATAATGAGCTCACCTCCAGTATCGCCACCTTCTGGTCCTAAATCAATCACCCAGTCTGCTGCGCGAATCACATCAAGATTGTGTTCAATGATTAACAGTGTGTGGCCGGCACCGAGTAATTTTCTAAAGGCACGCATTAAGCGCGCTACATCGTCAAAGTGCAAACCAGTCGTCGGCTCATCGAATAAAAATAAACTGCCTTTTTTGGCAAGTTTGACTGTCGAAATACCGCTGCGCGCGGCTTCGGCTAAATGGCCCGCCAGCTTTAAACGTTGCGCTTCGCCGCCCGAGAGCGTGGGCACAGGCTGACCGAGCTTGACGTATTCAAGGCCCACATCCTCAAGCGGTGCTAAGCCTAACTGCACATCGCGCAGACCCTTAAAAAATTCAAGTGCTTCAGAGACCGTCATGTCGAGCACGGCATCGATCGACGCGCGTCGGCCCAGATGCTCGATTTCAACTTCACGTACTTCAGGTCTAAAGCGCTTGCCATCGCAATCTGGGCAACGAATATAAACGTCAGATAAAAACTGCATCTCGACGTGTTCAAAGCCCGTGCCACCACAGGTCGGGCAGCGCCCGTCGCCACTGTTAAAACTAAAGGTGCCCGCGGTGTAACCCCGCTCGCGAGCGACCGGCGCTTGAGAAAACAGTTTGCGAATTGGATCGAACGCGCCTACATAGCTGGCTGGATTCGAGCGAGCAGTTTTGCCAATCTGGGCCTGATTGACCATGACGACCTCGGCAAGTTGCTCGGCACCCAGAAGCCGATCAAAGGCGCCGGGCGACTCGGTGGGTTTGCCCATGATCTTGAGCAAACCTGGATAGAGCACATCTTGGATCAAGGTCGACTTACCCGAGCCCGAGACGCCTGTGACGCAGACCAAACGACCGAGCGGGATTTCGATTGAAACGTTTTTGAGATTATTAGCTGTCACGCCTTCAAGGAGCAGGCGAGGGGTGTTGGGCGCAACCGGTAAAGGCCTGGGAGCCTCGACCTTCATGCGGCCGCCCATGTATTGGCCGGTTAAGGTTGTCGCGTCGCGCAGTTCAAAGGGCGTGCCATCAAATACGATCTGACCACCACGCTCGCCGGGGCCCGGACCCACATCAATGACACGGTCGGCGGCGATCATCACCTGTGGATCATGCTCGACCACAACCAAGGTATTGCCCGCGTCACGCAAGCGATGCATCACTTCAACGACTCGATGAATGTCGCGTGGGTGCAGGCCAATTGAGGGCTCATCCAGCACAAAGAGGGTATTGACCAAAGACGTGCCTAGCGCAGTGGTCAAGTTGATGCGCTGCACCTCGCCGCCCGAGAGCGTACGGCTTTGTCGATCAAGCGTGAGGTATCCCAGGCCAACGTCACACAAAAACTTTAGTCGTGCACGCACTTCGGTTAACACCAGATCCATCGCGGCATCTAGCCCGCCGTCAAACTTGAGCGTATTCGCAAAGGCGCGTAATTGAACGATCGGGGTCAACATCAAATCTTGAATCGATTTGTGTTCGATTTTCCAGAGCAGCGCGTCGGGCTTCAGGCGCGCGCCATGGCAGGTGGGGCAGGGGGTATAGCTGCGATACTTTGAGAGCAACACCCGCACGTGCATTTTGTATGACTTGGTCTCAAGCCAGTTAAAGAATTTTTGTACGCCGTACCATTGAGTTTTCCAGGCGCCGCTACCGCCTTTCCAGAGTGGGTCGCCATCGAGCACCCAGTCTTTGTGCTCTTGGGGCAAATGGCGCCACGCGGTGTTGACCGAAACGTTTGCACGCTTGGCGTACTTGAGCATCTCTTCGTGACATTCTTTGTAGCTCGGCGTTTGCCAGGGCTTCACAGCACCTTGTTCGAGTGTTTTGTTCTCGTCGGGGATGACTAAACCAAAATCAATCCCGATCACGCGGCCAAAGCCGCGACAGGCCTCGCAGGCGCCAAGCGGCGAGTTAAACGAAAACGTGCTGGGCAACGGGTCGCTGTAACTGATGTTGCAGTCAGCGCAGTGCAGCTTGTCGCTGAATTTCCAGACGTCTGTGTCAGCGCCCTCTTGATCAAGCGCATGCACGGCGATCAAACCATTGCCCATCTTTAAGGCAATGTCAAAGGCCTCCATTACGCGCGAGGCCTCAGCCCCTTCAAAGCGAAACCGGTCTTGCACCACGCGAAGCGTGCGTAATTGAGGCGATAGCATCGCCGATTTTTTGGAAGTCTTTTTGGCAGGCTTAGCTGAGACGGCCGCAGCGACTGCGGTTGGCTGCGTCGGGCTCTCGTCCGCATGCACACGGATGTAACCTTGTTGATCCAAGAAGCCCCGTACCTCATCTTCGGTAAAGTTGGCTGGGACTTGCACGGGAAACGTCACGACCAAGCGCGGATTGCCGGCCTGGGCAGCGCGCTGGGCCGTGGCAGAAAAAATCGAGGCCGTGCTGTCGCGACAGACCGCTTGCCCACAGCCGCGACAAATTAATTGCGCACCGCGCGCAAAAAGTAGCTTCAAATGATCATTGAGCTCGGTCATGGTGCCCACAGTGCTGCGTGAGCTGCGCACTGGGTTGGTCTGATCAATCGCAATCGCTGGCAAGATGCCCTCAATGCGATCAACGACCGGCTTGTCCATGCGATCTAAAAACTGTCGCGCGTAGGGCGAAAAGGTTTCGACGTAGCGCCGCTGCCCCTCTGCGTAAAGCGTATCAAAGGCCAGTGAACTCTTGCCTGAGCCGCTCACGCCCGTAATCACGGTCAAGTCGCCAGTGTTCAGGGTCAGGTCAAGATTCTTGAGGTTGTTCTGGCGCGCGCCAGTAATGCGGATCGTTGGATTCATCGTATGATTTTAAAGCGGAGGCTGGGTTCAATGGAGCCGGGCTGAACAATACCCCTAAAGTGACAAAAACTTATCGGAGATCAAATTTTTGTGACTCCGGGGGGCAGGGACATTGTTTCTGCGCCGATTGTCTGGCGCATCACCTCTGCCAGCGCTCGGGCGGCGAGCGAAGGTTCTTTGCCTGGCGGAAAAATCAAACCGAGTTTGCGTACGACTGCGGGACGGCTTAAAGGCCTGACGGCAAAGCTTAGGTGCGTGGGGCCCGGGCACAACATTGAGGGCAAAACGGTGACCCCAAGGCCTGCTTCAACCAGGCCTAGAAGCGTTTGAATCTGGGTGGTTTCGTAAACGACGTTCACTTGTAGGTTTAAGCGCTCAAGGGCGCGATCGAAGGCGTCACGTATGCCTGAGCCTCGTCTGAGTAAGACCAAATCTTGTTTGCCCAGGTCGACGCCCGTCACGCGGCTTTTTTTTGCTAACGGGTGGGTCGCTGGACATAAGACTTGAAAGGAGTCGAGCAAAAGAGGAATGGCTAAATCTGCTTTAAGCAAAGGGTCTTCGCTGACGATCGCAATGTCGCACTCGCCCGTGTCGACGCGGTGCATGATGCCGCGCATATTGTCATCTAAAAACACGACGTCGATCTTGGGATAGCGTCGCTTCATTTCGGTCAGTACGGGGAGTAACAGGCTGTAAACCGCCGAAGACAGGCAGGCAAGGGTAACGCGGCCGCGCCCGGTCGTTGCGAATTCGCGCAGCGCGGCGACAGACTGATCCAAGCCTTCGAGTAAGCGCTCGGCATCGATTAAAAAAACTGAACCTGCCTCCGTCAGCCGCACTGAACGTGTCGTACGGTCGAACAACTTGACATCGAGCAACGACTCAAGTTGAGCGATCGCCTGACTGGTGGCAGGCTCGCTCAGGTGCAGGGCGTTCGCGGCGCGTCGGAAACTGGCGCGCCGTGCGATCTCGATAAAAATTCTTAGGTGTTTTAAGTTTGGGTTAAGCATAGGTTAATAAATAATTTATATGGAATAGTAAATTGAATAATTCAAATTGTGTAATTTATAAGTGCTTCCTAAACTACACCCACAACAATTATTGACGGGGCAAAGTTGGCAAAGCCAATCACGCGCAAGCAGGACAAGTTCGGGAGCGCCAGCCGCAGCTTGAGGGCGACCTTGGTCGCTTTATTGGGCTTAGGCTGCATCACCCTAGCTGCGCAGGCGCAAGTGGGAGCCGGTTCCGGCACGCCCGCCAGCGGCTCGGGCGTGGCATCCTGGCCCGATAAACCGCTTCGTCTGGTCGTGCCCTTTGTCACCGGGGGGGCGGCTGACAGTGCTGCGCGTATCCTTGCGCCCGTTTTGCACAAGAAGCTAGGGCAGTCAGTCATCGTTGAGAATCGGCCTGGCGCCGGAGCCGCGATCGGCACAGCCGCGGTCGCCGCCGCGCGGCCCGATGGCTACACACTCTTGATGGGAAGTGCCAGTAACGCGATCGGCAACCTGCTTTACAAAAATTTGCCCTATGTGTTCGCCCGCGATCTTGAGCCGGTCTTATTGGTGGCAGAAGTGCCGGGCGTGATGGTGGTGCCACGCAGTTTGCAGGTGCAAGATTTAGCTGGCTTTCTTGCCTATGCTAAAGCGCACCCAGGTGAGGTGACGTATGGCTCGCCTGGCGTTGGCACGAGCGTGCATCTTGCGGGTGAGTTGCTAGAAAGTATGACGGGAGTGTCAATGCTGCACGTTCCCTATAAAGGTGCCGCACCCGCGATGACGGACTTGCTGGGCGCGCGCTTACAGGTCATGTTTCCGGCGCTGTCAGCCGCGCAGGTGCATATTAAGGCCGGCGCTTTGCGCGTGTTAGCGGTTACGACAGCGCAACGTTCAGCCTTGGTTCCTGACATTCCGACCGTTGCAGAACTTGGATTGTCTGGCTACGAAGTGGGCGGGTGGATCGGAGTCTTCGCGCCTACGGGACTTGACTCAAACGTCAGCGCGCATCTTCAACGGGTTTTAACCGAAGCGCTTAATGAACCTGAGATACTCCAAACATTTTTGAGCGCGGGCATTGAGCCAACGCCCGCAACTGCACAAGTCTTACGCGCGCGTGTTCAGGCCGATGCCACGCGTTGGGGAAAATTAATTCAAGTGAAAAGGATCGAATTGCAATGACCCAGAGCATCACAGCAGGACCGTCAAATCATACCTCCTCGGTTGCAGACACCAAGCGTCAGCATGCGCAGACGCTGATCGA
>JABMMM010000170.1 GCA_013205565.1 Alcaligenaceae bacterium
CCGAGATTTGTGCAACAGCCGAATTTGACTGGATGTTGCTTGACGGCGAACACACACCGACGGATCCTTTGACGATCCTGTCGCAATTGCAAGCCTGTGCGGCATACAACACGCAAGCAGTTGCTCGCCCACCGATTGGCGAGACACATCTAATTAAGCAGTTGCTAGATTTAGGTGTGCAAAGTTTGCTGATCCCGATGGTTGATACCGCAGAGCAGGCCGCTGAGTTGGTGAAAGCTGTGCGTTATCCACCCCATGGTGTTCGTGGCGTAGGCTACGGCTCGGCACGCGTGTCGCGTTGGGACTCTCGTAAAGATTATGTGAAGGGCGCCAACGACGAGATCTGTTTGCTGGTGCAAGTTGAAACGCAAACAGGCTTAAACAACCTTGAAGCGATCTGTGCCGTTGAGGGTGTAGATGGCGTATTTTTAGGTCCTTCAGATTTGTCGGCAGCACTGGGCCACTTGGGTAACCCAGGTCACCCTGATGTCGTCAGCACAATTGAAAAATCAATTGCTGTGATTTTGAAGCATAAAAAAGCAGCAGGAATTTTGACGCCTGATCGGGTTTTGGCCAAACGTTATCTTGAGCTTGGCTGTACCTTCGTTGCCGTGGGTGCCGATGCCCGCGTGCTGGCGTTAGGTGTACGTGAACTTAGGTCTGCGTTTAAGCAACCGAGTAACCACTCCTGACTTGTCCTTGCAAAAGAGAAACACGAATGTCTGTCACGTCAGATCTGAAAAATAAACTGAGCCGCCGCACGCTCTTAAAAAGTGCGACAGTCGGTATGGCCTTAGCCGTTGGCGCCCCGTTTGTTAAATCGGCACAACCCAAGGTGTTGCGTTATCTGGCGACCGATTTAGACGAAAGTGCTGCAATTTCTAAACAGTGCTTCGCCGATACCGGAATACAAATCGAGTACACAGCCGTCTCAACCGATGAAGTTAGCAGGCGAGCCCTGACAAAGCCCAACAGCTTTGATGTGCTTGAAACCGAATACTTCTCGTTAAAAAATCTTGTCCCTTCCGGAAACATTCAAGGCCTGGATACTCGCAAGATCCTTAAATTCAACGATATTAGCCCTGTCATCACGAAGGGTGAGTTGCAAAACGGTAAGAAGCTTAGCGCTCAAGGTACCGCACCTTGGGAGGTTCTTTATCTGGCAGGCGCTGATTCTCGACAATTCTCAAAGACCGCGACTGACTTTGTGACGCTGATACCGACGACTTACAATGCCGATACGCTTGGCATTCGCCCAGATCTAATCAAACGGCCGATTGAATCTTGGGCCGAACTCCTGAATCCAGAATTTAAGGGGAGGGCTGCGCTCGTCAATATCCCCTCTATCGGTATGATGGATGCAGCGATGGTCGTTGAAGCGACCGGCCAGCATCGCTATGCCGATAAAGGCAACATGACCAAGGCCGAGATTGATCTCACGATGAAGATCATGACGCAAGCAAAGAAAGACGGTCAGTTCCGTGGTTTCTGGAAAGATTTTAATGAATCTGTCACACTCATGGCCTCAGGGCAAACTGTCATTCAGTCGATGTGGTCGCCAGCGGTCACCAAGGTCAAATCCTTGGGCACGCCCTGTGTGTTCCAACCTCTAAAAGAAGGTTATCGCTCGTGGGCGTATGGTCTTTGTGCCTCCAAAGCAACAACGCAAGCCAAGCTTGAGTGGACGTATGAGTTCGTCAACTGGTTTTTGTCAGGCTGGGCGGGCGCCCATCTGAATCGCCAGGGCTACTACTCGGCGGTCCTCCCGACGGCCAAGGCTCAGATGACAGCGAACGAATGGGGCTTCTGGATGGAGGGTAAACCAGCGGTCGCAGATATTACGGCACCGGACGGAACGGTGATTGAGAAGGCAGGCGCCAAGCGCGACGGTGGTTCTTACGACGAGCGCATGGGTAATGTCGCTTGCTGGAATGCGATCATGGACGAACACGATTATGTTGTTAAAAAGTGGGCAGAGTTCGTTGCGGCTTAATCAACACAGCCCCAACGAACTGCCTAAGGCCTCACCGTTCTAGGCTAAGCCTGCGCGGCGCGATCGTCCATCAGTTGTTGATCTAAGCCGCGCAGCAACACCAGCATCAGTTCGCAACGCGGGACACTGATGTTGTGTTGGCGTGCAAACTCAACGACTTGCCCCAAGATGGCGTCATGCTCAAGCGAACGCCCGGCCATTACGTCTTGCAACATCGAGGCCATGTTTGAACCGGGGCGTTTTTTAGGCGCGACCAGTTCTTCGAGGTCAATTTTGCCACGCAAGTCGGTGCCGCAGGCTAGGGCGACTTCTAATACTTCTAGCATCACTTTGCAGCGCTCAGCACGCACTTCAGGGCTTGCCGTCATCTTGGCCGTTGGTAAACGGGTCAAGGCCGCCACGGGATTCAAGCCGCAATTAATCAGCAACTTGTGCCAGATGTCGTATCTAAGATCTGCTGCTGCCAAGCCATTGATATTTGCAGCTTTAAACGCTTGAACCAAGCGGTCAACGCGAGCAGAGGGTGCGTTATCAGGCTCACCGAACATCCAACGGTCGCCCATCGCGGTTTTGATCACGCCAGGTTCAAGCACCTCGTTGGGCGAGTAAATCACACAGCCCAACGAGCGATCTTTCAGCCGCGACCAAAGTTCGCCACCCGGGTCGACGCATTCAAGGTGCTCTTGGACGTTATTGCTACCTTTGTTCCACCACCAGGGGATTCCGTTGACGGCAAACACCGCCACGCCGTCTTTGGCTAGCAGGCGTTCAATGGCAGCAGCGGCACCGGGCAAGGCCTGTGCCTTTAAGGTCACTAGCACCACATCTTGGGGCGGCAGCGAAGCAGGGTCGTCCGTAGCGGCTGTTGGGCGGCCGGTGTAGATTTCTTCACCCCGAAACACCTTCAAGCCGTTTTGCTGAATCGCCCGCAGGTGTGCGCCGCGCGCTACCAGTGACACCTCGTCGTGGCCAGCCGTAATCAACCGCGCCGCCAAATGACCACCGACAGCACCCGCACCGTAAATACAAATCTTCATGACTTAGCTCAAGTAACAAAAGTAACCAAACCTCGCATTATCAGGTTGGCGGTGTTTGACGC